>JAYFNV010000015.1:0-3269 GCA_034933225.1 Anaerolineaceae bacterium
CAGGGAATGACGCCAAACTCATAAAACTGCTGTCCATCGTAAGCCAGGCTGCCCTGCTCCCCCAGCGTGCATACCGCTAATTTGGCACCCCATTTGCACATCGATTCCAACGTGTCACGGGTGTAAGAGTCATTTTGTTCACCAGAGAAAAAGGCATAATCCACATATTGGATGGCAGATTCGTAAACCTCATCCCACAGCTTGGTGGCGAAATCAAAGGCAATGGGAATTCCTGTTGCTCTGATCTCTGGTAAGCGCTGATGAATATTGCCCCAATGCCCGCTCACCAAAATATCATGCTGGGCAATAAATTGAATATCAGAATCAGTCAGGCTAAAATCTTGCAGGACGCCGGGATGGTATCCACAAAACACCCGCTCCCCATCCACCAGATTGATGAAACTTTTGGCGGTTTCGCCACGCAGGGTTTTTACATGGCTCGTATCCACCCCGTGCGACTTGAGTGCATCTATCATAAAGCGGCCGTATTCATCATTGCCGACAACGCCAACATAAGAGGCTGCCGTTCCGGAACGGACGGTATAAACCGCTACATTGACCGGGTTGCCTCCGCAATACCATTCGTTCTTGTTCTGGTACACATCTATACAGTTATCCCCTACGCAAGCGAATTTCATGGTGAGTCCTTCAAGGTGTTGGATATGGGCTGCCAAGGAGAGCAGACAGCCCATATCCTCTTTGTCTTACTTTGTTACCAGTATTAAAGGGAGTTGAAAATGATCAACCGATAAATCTATTGAGCAGCCTTAACTTCGGCGGCTTTTTGCTGAACTGCGGTCATGACCTCTTCTGGGGTCATTGCGCCGCCCACCATAGCCTGGATCCCTTGCAGGTAGACAGCCACAACTTCACTGTTGGTGGCGTTATCCAGCCAGAGATTGATGCTGCTGGCAGCTTTGATGCTTTCGGCGATGGCGATCAGTTTGGGGCTGGCGGAATCGCTGTTGATGGCGCCGTCAACGGTGCTGATCATGCTGGTCTCTTTGACCATCTTGGCAGCCATATCCACACTGGTCAGGTATTTGAGGAAGGCAACTGCTTCAGCGGGGTGTTTGGTGGTAGCAGACACCATGAAGCCCTGGGGGGCACCGGTGAGTGCGTTCTGGTCGCCAGCTGCACCCGTGATATCGGGGAAGTCAAACCAGGACCAATTGAAGGTGGCCGGTTCAATGTACTGAACCTGATTGAATTGTTCGTAGTAGATGGCAGCTTTGCCAGACAGGAAATCGTTGATGCCCTGATCGTAGGTCACAGAGTTGCATTCCGGGGTGAAATACGGAACCAACTGCTGCAGGTAACCGAGCGCCTGCACATAGGTGGGATCGGTGAAATTGGCATCGCCTTCCAGAGCGTAATCTTTGGCCAAAACATCGGCGGGAACGACGCGCTGATTGAGGGTGGTCATGTAATGGCCGGTGGCCCAATCATCAATGTTGCCCAAAGAAATGGGGATGTACTTGCTTTCTTTGAGGACATTCAGAACACTCATGAACTCATCCCAATTTTGTGGGACAGCCAAGCCGAGCTCTTTGAAGATGTCTTCGTTGTAATAGAAAGCTTTACCATCCATGATGATGGGAACGCCATAAACACCACTATTGAAGGTGAACGGACCAAACTGAGTGGCCATGATCTTGCTGGACCAATCGGTATCGGCGCTCAAGTAGCTGCTCAGATCCAGAGCTTTGCCGCCATCCACAAAATTCTTGGCGTAGATACCACTCCAGGCAAAATAGATGTCCGGGGCAGAATCACTGGCAAGGCGGGTACCGATCTCAGTTTTGTAGGTCTGGTTGTCAGCACTGGTAACGGTCACTTTGATGTTGGGGTTGGCTTCGTTGAAACTGGCAGCAACCTCGTCAAAATAAGTTTTGCTGGCGCCATCGGCGAAGCGGGTGAAGATCTCAATGTTGACGACTTCATCACTCTGCACTTCGGTGGCCGCGGCAGTGGCGGGTGCTTCTTCAGTGGGGGCGGCAGTGGGAGTGCTGCATCCTGCTATGATGAAGCTCAGCAAGCAGATAAGGCAAATGAAACGCATGAAACTCTTTTTCATTACTCTTTCTCCTCTTCTTTTTGAATGTAAACCCATCTAGTACTCTACCAGGTGCATGTACCGTCTGATATCCAGGGAATGGTCTCGCACAACTGCAATTGTTTGAGAAAACAGACGGCAGACGTTGTTGAGCACGAGCAATGCAACAACACCTTTGTACTCTTCTTCAATATCAGTAAATTCAACCTCCTTCGTATCGATAGTGAAAAGCTTTTTCGTATATCTTTTGCAGAATGTCAGGGCGCGTTCTTCCAAGAAACGGGATCGGCTCTGACCCATAAGCAATACCACGGGGCTGTTCTCTTCAATGATCTCAAAGGGACCATGGAAAAACTCGCCAGCGTGAATGGGAATGGCATTGATCCATTGCAT
The DNA here is from genome assembly GCA_034933225.1 of Anaerolineaceae bacterium. Lineage (GTDB taxonomy): Bacteria > Chloroflexota > Anaerolineae > Anaerolineales > Anaerolineaceae > UBA6107. The sequence continues at coordinate 2,450 of JAYFNV010000015.1, forward strand.
TTCCATCATGTAGCAATTACAGAAAACATAAGACTGAGAATAATCCGGCCCTGCAGCCAGAGAATAGAGCACCTTTGTATCCTTGCAGGCATTGGCAAATTCATTGGCCATGGGGCGGAAGTGCTCAATGGCCTGTTTGACAATGGGGGTCGCCGCAGTAAGTGACTTGACCATGCCATCCAGCAATTTGACGCCGTCCTGCTGTTCGATGATGCCAGCAGTGAGCATGAACACCACACCGTAACTGGTCTCGATCATGGGAGAGGTATTGTAGTGACCATACTGTACAAACAGATCGGAAGCCTCTTGTAGGGGTGTCCCCTCGCGCATGGCCAGAGCAATGACAGTGGCGCCATGGGCTTTGGCAAATTTGGCGGCTTCTACAGTTTCCGGGGTCTTGCCTTCTTGTGAGCACAAGATGACCAGAGAACTGGCACCCAACGCAGCCGGTGAAAGGTAAATAAACTCGTTGGAATTGTAATAATCGGAATTAATCTTTGAAGAATAACAATCCATCAAATATTTTCCAGGGTACATGAGCGCTGATGAGCCACCACATGCCACAAAATAGACCTGGGTAAACGTTTTCCCTTCGAGTTTGGAAAGAACTTGGCGAACCTGGTTTTCAGTCATGAGAACGAACCCTCCAATAAGAAATTGAATTGAATATCAATAAAGAACTTTATTTTGCATCTCAGCAAAAATGGGGTATTGAGCAAGATTATTGCGGATGATCTGCACCATGCGCGGGGTGTACTGCGCGAAATGATCGCCTGCGGTGTGCGGTGTGATCCAGATGTTCTCTCTGGTCCATAGAACA
>JAYFNV010000016.1:0-15605 GCA_034933225.1 Anaerolineaceae bacterium
GAGGTGGAGCGCCAAGAAAAGCCGCAGACTGCAACGCAAGTGGCAGACCTCTCAAGAAGCCATCTAGGTTTTACAGCCATTCAGAACGCCAAGCAGAACACCCTCCCACATTCGGGAGGGTGCTCTGCTTTCATTTTGTGAGAAATGAGGATGATTGCGGTTCAGTCGCCGCTGGCGGTTTCGTAACCGGCTGCGGACCACTGATTCATGCCGCCGGCCATGCTGGTGACGTTGGTAAAGCCGGCATTGAGTAGAATATCGCGGCCCTGTGCGGAACGGTTGCCAGAGCGGCAGACCACCACGATCTCTTGATCTTTGGGAAGTTCAGACAGGCGATTGGCAAGTTCCCCAAGCGGGATGAGAGTGGCGCCGGGGATGTGTACGGTCTGCCACTCGCTCAGCTCTCGAACGTCCAGGATGAAGGCGCCAGCGCTGCGCAACTCTGCGGCTTTTGCCACGGAGACCTCTTTGGGCAGGCCGGTGGTGCCGGAATTGCCGCCGGTGACGATGAGGACGATGATGACAACGACCAGAGCCGCGCCGGCCAGCCAGGCCCAGACGGGGATTTTCGGTTTGTTAATTTTTTGTGATTTGGAAGCGGTTTTAGCCATAAGGTCACCTTTTTTCTGAGTGTTTGAACATCAGTATAGATGTATTTTGCAAAAAAAGGTGACAGTTTTAAGAAAACTGGTTTAGCCGGGCAATAGCACCTGCGCTGAGCGCGCCGGCACCAGGGGCAGATGCAACATCCCCGCGCTGACGGTGTAACGCTGGCCGCCGTTGAACTGCTGCCAGACGCTGCTGGCAGAGGTGAGCGGCAAGTCCAGGTGGGCGATGGTCTCACGCGGGTTGACCACAACAATGGCCTCGTCGCCTTCAGCGGCCATGCGGTAAGCCAGCACGCCATTGAAGAAGCCCAACACCTGCGGGCTGCCGTGGCGCAGCGCCGGGTGGCCGTGGCGCAGGGCAACGAGCTCGTGGGTAAAGGCAGTCACCCGGGCGTTCCATTGCGACTCCTCCCAGGGGAAGGTGGGGCGGCAATCGGGGTCGGTCTCGCCCAGCAAGCCCACCTCATCGCCGTAGTAGAGCATGGGGGCGCCAGGCAGGGTCATCTGCAGGGTGAGCAAGATGCGCAGCTTGTCGGCATCGCCTTTGAGCGTGGTCAGGATGCGGGTGGTATCGTGACTATCCAACAGGTTGAGCATGGCAGGGGCGGCGCCGCCGTGGGCGGCCAGCAGGGTGGTGAGCTCATAGCCAAAATCCTCGGCATCCAACACGGTGGTGTGCACGTAATCGAGCAGAATGTCGCGCAGGCGGTAATTGGTGACGCCGTCGAAGACGTCGCCGCGCACCCACTGATCGGCCTCACGCCAGACCTCACCCACCAGGTAGGCATCGGGTTTGGCGGCTTTGACCACGGCACGAAACTCGCGCCAGAAATCGAGCGAGATCTTGAAGGGCACGTCCAGACGCCAGCCGTCAATATCGGCTTCTTCGATCCAGTAACGCGCCACCTTGAGGATGTACTCGCGCACCTCAGGGTTGGTGTGGTTGAACTTGGGCAGGTACTGGCAGCCGCCGCAGGAGAGGTAATTGATGGGTTCGCGCACCAGGGGGTAAGCACGTGCAGTGAACCAGCCGGCGTAGCGCGAGGCGGCGCCTTTTTCTACCACATCCACAAAGGGCGGGAAGGCATCGCCGCAGTGGTTGAAGACGCCATCTAAAATGACGCGCATGCCACGGCTGTGCGCCCGGGCAACCAGCTTCTTGAGCAGGGGAGTATCTCCCAGAATGGGGTCCACCTGAAAGTAGTCGAGCGTATCGTAGCGGTGATTGGTGCGGGCGGCAAAGATGGGGTTGAGGTAGATCAAGGTCACGCCCAGGTCTTGCAGGTAATCCAGCTTATCCAGCACCCCTTGCAGATCACCGCCAAAGAAGTTCTCGCGGGTGGGCAGGTCGCCCCAGGCAGCCGTGCCGGCGGGGTCATTGGCGGGGTCGCCGTTGCAGAAGCGCTCTGGGAAGATCTGATAGACCACCGCGTCGGCGATCCAGGCTGGGATGTTGGGTTGGATGGATTGGGACATAAAACCTCATTAAAATGCAGAGAGTAGTGATGAGGGATCAGTAATCAGGGAAGAGCGGAGAATAGTAATTCGTGATTAGTCATCAGGGATCGGTAATCAGGAGAGCGGAAAAGGAATTCCTGATCACTGGTTTCAAAATGATTTTCCTGGTTTCTAATTACAGATCACTGATCACTAGCCTTTAAAGATTTTCCTGAGATCTGAGTACTGTTCACTGATTACTAGTTTTTACACTGCCCCGTTGTCTGGCGGACGACCAGGCGGGTGGGGACAACGGTCTGGGGCAGGACGCTTGGATCAGCCATGACCGAGAAGAGGGTCTGCATCAGGTAGAAGCCCAGTTTGCGCACCGGCTGGGTGATGGTGGTGAGGCCGGGCTGCCAGTGTTCGGAGAGCGAGATGTCGTCAAAGCCGATGATGGAGATGTCGCGACCCACCTTGAGACGGCGTTCCTGCAGCGCGCGCATGGCGCCAAAGGCGCTGACATCGTTGGCGGTGATGATGGCCGTGGGCGGCTCGGCGAGATCGAGCAGGTCATTGGTATGGGTGTAGCCGGAACCTTCAAAGAAGCCGCCAGAGATCACGTACTCCTCACGCACGCCCAGCCCGGCCTGCTTCATGCCACGCACAAAGCCCTCGAAACGCTGCGAAGCGCACATCAGATCGGCGGGCGGGGTGATGTAGGCAATGCGTTTGTGGCCTAGCGCGGCCAGGTGCTGGACGGCCTCGATGATGCCGGAGGCGCCGTCTACATCTACAAAGGGATACGGGAAATCCAGGTCAGAGCGGCCGTAGGCCACGAATGGGAAATTTTTGTCTCTCAGGATGCGAATGCGGTCATCTTGCGGGTGGATGCCCATGAGGATGAGCCCATCCACCTGCGCCTCACCCACAAAGCGGTCGTAGGTCTTGATCTCCTGCTCGTAATTGGTGGCGCCGGAGATGAGGATATCAAAGCCGTTTTCGGTGGCCAGTGTGTTGAGCCCGGCCAGCAGCTCCAAAAAGGCGTTGTCGCCGGGATCATTGGAGCGGTCATCCGATTCGGTGGAGATGATCGGCACCAGGCCGATGCGGTGGGTCTGGCGTGATTTGAGCGAGCGGGCTGCGGCGCGGGGGTGGTAATCGAGTTCCCTCACCACCAGGGCAATACGGTCCCGCGTCTCTTCGGCCACCATATCGGGGTCGTTGAGATAGTTGGAGACCGTCCCAATAGAGACGCCAGCCGCTTGAGCAATGTCACGAATTGTTGTCATAGAAATTGAACCGTTTCAATCATTATAGAGACCCCCACCCAGAATGTCAAGAGAAGCGCCTAAAGTTGCCCGGCAGGTTTGGAAGCGCGGATGGAATACATCAGCGGGAAGGGCGGCACTTCCTCTGGAAAGACATAGAATTGCTCCCCGTCCACGGTAGTCTCGATGAGATTGGGCAACTGCTGATACACCGACTCGGCAAACTCGTGGACGAACTCGATGTGCAGGCCGGCCTGGATGAGCGAGCTGATCACCTCGCTGATGGGGTGATTCCACTCGTAGACGGTGATGGGCTCAAATTTGGTTTCGGCATCCGCGTAAGAGGCATCGGAAGTGCTGACGATGGCGTTCTTTTCAAAATAGGGATACTTGATTGTGTAGCCGGGCGCCGCCTCATCAAAAATTTGGGCAAAGGGGTGGAACTCCACCAGGTACAGAAAGCCGCCGGGTTTCACATAGCTGGCCGCAATCTGCGCCCAGCGCGGGATATCGGGCAGCCAGGTTAGGATGCCGTAGGAGGTGAAGACCACGTCAAACTGCTCGCGCAGTCGGTTGGGCAGGTCGTAGATATCCGAGCAGATGAAGCGTGCCGGCAAATTGACCTCTTTGGCAATGGCCGCGGCCAGCTCAATGGCGGGGTCAGAGAAATCCATGCCGGTGACGGAGGCACCGAGGCGTGCCCAGGAGAGGGTATCCAGGCCAAAGTGACACTGCAAATGCAGCAGGCTCTTGCCGTCCACAGGTCCCACCTCGCTGCGCTCCAGTGAGTGCAGCTTGTTCTGCCCGGCCAGGAATTCCTTGAGGCCGTAATAATCTGTCTGCGAGTGGATCTCAGTATATTTTTGCCACAGGGCTTTGTTGGATAAGTAATCGGTCATAGGATAATTATAGAGGAAAAATGAGTGAACAGTGATCAAAAACCAGGCATCACGGGGCACGATATACATCGTGCCCCCCATTGCGTTTGGAATTAATTTTGATATTTCCATGATCATTATCGCAGATGGACCAAAAGCAATATTGTAAAAATGGTCTGCCCCGCCCAGTGGTTTCTTTTCGGCAGACGTAGGGGCGCAGCGTCGCTGCGCCCCTACCATGGCATCAAAGCAGTGCGGTAATTGGAAGCAAATTCAGAAATTCAAAAAGGTCTCTCGTCGAGCCGTATCCCCTTGGCAAATGTAGGTAACTATTATCATTACCTACCACACAGATTTATGTGACTTTCGCTGCAAAAACCATGCAGGATTTAGTTATTTGACATCCCCTGCAAAAATTAACTTCACAACCGCCCACCTGGGTTCTAATTATTTGATCCCATAGAAGGAAATTACTTGAATCTTTCCCTTTGGGGTAAATGTTATATATCCATCCGCACCATCTCGTACAGGCCAATACACTCCAGTTAAGAAATCTCCCCCCATCACGTCGTCCATTTTTGCCCGGGAGATACGAGCGACAATGTCTGGTGTAAAGATCAGATCGTATCCGGCAAGAAATTCCTCTTCGTTTGAAGCCCATACATCATTTTCATTGTTTGCCATTAATACAGGATATTCCACCAATGTTGTAATTGCTTCTTTGTCTCCATTTTTCACCGCGGTAACAAAAGCGTGCATTGTATTTTCGACTTCCCTCGCCAAACACGCTGATATTCCCGTCGAGTCGTAACGTGCTTCCATCTCAGATTGCCAATTGTTGACGCATAAGGTGGGCGTCATATAAAGGGTGCGTGTTAATGTGGGGGTTGTTTCAGCGGTTGCATCCAAAAGAGAAGTATATTGTGGTTTGTAAGTGGAAACTTTGATAGATATATCAAGTGTCCCATCGTCATTGAAATTGATAGAATCTTTTACAAAGCTAACAATCGCTATCCTCCCTTCATTTGTCAATACGCAATATGAGTCCCCTGAGACAAACATCAATGCTTGAATTAAATAATCTGAATAGGTAAACCCTGATAAGGGAAAAAACTTCAGACAGCTTGAAAGATCCAGATCCTTGTTGTCAGTTAAGTAATATCTGGCACGATTGGTTACATATAAATCATAATCGATTGATTTCGTCCCGGTAATTACTTGTAAAACGATGTCACTATTCGCTACGCTGTTGTTGGTAACATCATCCAGATTCAAATAGCCGCTTGGGCTTGATTCGGGTCCTAGTTTAAACGTTACCAACATATCTTGATAAAGTAAATTCTCTTTTTGTGGGGTGATATCCAGATGAATAACAGGCGACCTTTGGGTTACAGAAATGGTCACTCTTAGGTCGAAAATACCCATGTTTGCTGTTTGGGTTGGGCCGGCGGTTGGAATGACGCCAACCGGTGTTAACGTTTGGAGCACGGCCGTTGAGGGAATCATTTTAGTGGTTGGCGTGACAATTGTTGGAGGCTTAAGGGCAGAACATCCAATTAAAAAGAAAATAATTACGATGATGCCAATACACGTCACGACCAATGGTTTCTTGCTTAGGTATTTATCCCCCCACATATTTCCCTCCTGTATGGTTAACTTACAAATTCATCTGGTTTTTGTGTTTTCCGAAGTAAATTACCATAAAATATATTATATATCAGCCCAATTAACCCAACCCCGCGGATTAATCCGACTTATGTCCCCTCCCGCCTTGCCCTGAGCATTTGGGCACGTTATTTTATGCGCTATAGCGTATAATTTGATTTCATCCATTTTCCGAGGTGAAATTATGCCAAAATTCCGACCCATCTTCCTCCTCGCTCTGGCAGTGGGGATTCTCTTTACTCTGAGCGCCTGCACCAGCAGCGCTGATGACCCCGCCGGGGCCGCCGCCGCTTACTGGCAGGCCCTCGCCGATAAAGACTCTGCTCAGATCAGCAGCCTTACCTGTGCTGATTTTGAAGCCGAAGCCCAGAATACCTTCGATTCCTTCAGCTCTGTTGCCGTGGAACTCAACGACCTCTCGTGCAAGGTCAACAGTCAGGAAGGAGATACCGCCACAGTGTATTGCTCCGGCACATTTGTGGCTTCCTATGGCACCGAAAACCTCACCATTGATCTGGCAGATCACAGCTACAGCGTTGTCAAAGAAGGCGGCGACTGGCGCATGTGCGGAGCCAAATAGCTTGAAAAGACTCTTTTCGCGCGAGAATCTGTGGGCGCTGGCATTGGCCGTCATTCTGGCTTTGTTGGTCATCTTCACTGCGTCTTCAGCCCCGTTGTGGATCTACCAGGGGTTCTAGATGACGCTGACCGCCGTCCTGATCTTCGCTGCGTTCGCACTGGCGCTGGCTCTGCTGGCGCCGCTTGCCTTTATTGGCAAGGTTCGTACCCCTCTTCTGCTCATCGTCAGCGTGCTGGCCATCTACTGGCTGCAGCCGGCGTTGCCTATCCGCGGCCTGGATTTCTGGCTGCCCACGGCCACCCTGCTGATTGCTGTGCTGGGCTGGCTGCTCACCTCAGAACGGGAGCAGCGTTCGCTGCGATTCACCTGGCCGACCGTTGTGCTGCTGGCCGTGACCGTGCTGGTTCTGGCCGCCTCGCGTTTCTTCCTCAAAGCCGGCATCCTCACCCCGTCTCGGCCGCCTCAGCTTCAATGGGTGGCCCTTGCGCTGATCGTTGCAGCTGCGCTCTTTTTGCTGATTGCGCGTAGTCAGTCTAGAAAACCCTGGGTCTACACCCTCATGGTCGTGGGGCTGCTGGCCCTCTTTGCTTTCCTCAAATTCCCGCAACTGACCCTCTGGATCAGTCAGGGGCTGCGTTCCCTGGCAGGCCAGAAACCCGAATTGGCCACGGCCACAGATCTGCGCTGGCTGGGCTTTTCCTACATCGCTTTCCGCCTCATCCATACCCTGCGCGACCGCCAGATGGGGCGCCTCAGCGGGGCCAGCCTGCAGGAATATCTCATTTATATGCTCTTCTTCCCGGCCTTCACCGCCGGTCCCATTGATCGCGTAGAGCGCTTCATTAAAGACTTACGCGCACCTTATGCACCTCAGGCGGTTGATCTGGGGCAGGGGGGGGAACGTCTGCTGGTGGGGCTGTTCAAAAAATTTGTGCTGGCAGATGCCCTGTCCATGCTGGCGCTCTCCACTCAAAACGCCGCCCAGATCCACTCGACCGGCTACCTGTGGGGGATGGTCTATGCCTACGCCTTCATGATCTTCTTCGATTTCAGCGGCTATACTGATATTGCCATCGGGCTGGCGCACTGGCTGGGCATCCGTTTGCCTGAGAACTTCAATCACCCCTATTTGAAACCCAACCTGACCCAGTTCTGGAACAATTGGCACATGACCCTCACCACATGGTTCAGGTCTTACTTCTTCAATCCCTTCACCCGTGCCTTGCGCGGCGGCAAGAAACCATTGCCTGTCCCGCTTGTGATTTTCATTACCCAGCTTTCCACTATGCTGCTCATCGGTCTCTGGCACGGGATGACGCTCAACTTTGTCTTCTGGGGGCTGTGGCACGGCCTGGGTATGTTTGTGCATAACCGTTGGGCAGAGTTCATGAAGCCGCGCTCCGCTGCCTTGGAGGCCAAACCGGCCCTGCAAAAGACGCTGACCGTGGTTTCCACCTTCTTCACCTTCAATTATGTTGCCCTGGGTTGGGTGTGGTTTGCCCTGCCTTCGCTTACCCTCTCACTGCACGTGCTGGGCGGGTTATTTGGAGCTGCCTTATGATCAACGGCCGATTCCTGCGCAATGTGTTGTTGAAAGGATTAGGGCTCTTCCTGATCTTCAACTTTGTCTGGGCGCTGTTGCCCATCCATCCTGGCCAGGTTTCGCTGTATAACGTGGTCTGGAAGGGGCGCGAACGCTTCCCATTTGGCGAGAACCCCACCGAGTCTTACAACCTCAGCCTGTACGATGTTGATGCCATGTTCGCTTCTTTGCGCCTGAATGGCACTGTCAAAGCCGCTGATGAGTTCCGCGTTTTCGTCATTGGTGATTCCTCCACCTGGGGGACACTGCTGAAACCGGAAGAAACCCTGGCCGGCCAACTGGATGCGATGGGTCTCGACCTGTGTGGCAAGCAGGTACGGGTTTACAACCTGGGCTATCCCACCCTCTCGCTTACCAAAGATGTGATGATCTTGCAGCAGGCCATGCAATACCAGCCGGATCTCATCCTCTGGCCGCTGACCCTTGAATCCTTCCCGCGTGAACGCCAGTTGGAATCGCCGATTGTGGCCAATAACCAGGATCGCGTGCGCAGCCTGGTGCGCCAGTTCAACCTCAATCTGGAGGTTCCCGCGGACACCACCACCTTTTGGGAGCGCACCTTCATCGGTCAAAGGCGCTCGCTTGCCGATCTGACCCGCCTGCAATTCTACGCCGTCCCCTGGTCCGCCACCGGCATTGACCAGACCTACCCGGCCGATTACACCCCCGCCGCCCATGACCTGGAAGCCGATGACAGCTTCCTTAGTTGGCCGCAGCAGATCCCCACAGATGCGCTGGCCCTGGATGTTCTCTCCGCCGGTCTCAAAGTGGCTGGCCAGACCCCGGTACTGATCATCAATGAGCCCATTATGGTCTCCAGCGGCAAGAACAGCGAGATTCGCTACAACTTCTACTACCCGCGTTGGGTGTATGATGAATACCGTCAGGATCTTGGCCAGGAAGCCCAAAAGAACGGGTGGAATTACCTAGATCTCTGGAACCTGATCCCTGAAACAGAGTTCACTAACAGCGCCATCCACCTTTCCCCGGCAGGGGAGCAGACGTTTGCGGCCGAGGTGGCCAAAGCGGTTCAGGCAAATACTTGCAAAGCTAAATAAGCCCCACGCACTTTGTGGAGCATAAAACCCACTGGAGGAAGAATGAGTTTACATTCAGAAATTCTGGAACAGCCGCAAAAACTGGCAGATCTGCTCAAAAATCAGCGCCATACGGTTGAAGAAGTTGCCCGCGCCGTGAAACAGCGCCATGTGAATTATGTGATGTTGGCCGCCCGCGGCACCTCAGATAATGCCGGCCGCTACGCCAATTATCTACTGGGTAGTTTCAATCAATTGGCGGTTGCTCTGGCCACGCCCTCCCTCTTTACTTATTATCAAACCCCGCCCCAGTTCAATAATGCGCTGGTCATTGGCATCAGCCAATCCGGGCAGAGCCCGGACATCGTCAGTGTGTTGGCTGAAGGCAAGAAGCAAGGCTGCCTGACCCTGGCCATCACCAACATTCCCGGTTCGCCCATCACCCAGGTAGCTGATTTCGTTCTGGATATCAACGCTGGCCCTGAGCTGGCTACCGCTGCTACCAAGACCTACTCAGCGGAGCTGATGGTGCTGGCCATGCTTTCTGCTGCCCTCAGCGAGGATGAGACGCGCTGGCAGGAGCTGGACCGTGTAGCCGCCTGGACCAGCGAAGCCATCAAGCTGGATGAGTCACTGGCGCAGGCCGCGCAGCGCTATCGCTATATGAACCATTGTGTGGTGCTGGGTCGTGGGTTCAATTACTCCACCGCTTTTGAATGGGCCCTTAAGATGAAAGAGCTGACCTATGTAGAGGCAGAGCCTTATTCTTCAGCCGATTTTATGCACGGTCCCATTGCCATGGTGCAGATGGGTTTTCCTGTGCTGGCAGTTGCCCCCGCGGGTAAAGTGTTTGATTCCATGCTGGAGACGCTTCAGCAACTCAAGAACGAACTCAACGCCGAGCTGGTGGTCATCTCCAACGAAGCGAGCGCCTTATCCCTAGCCCAGGTTCCCATCCGCATTCCCGCAGAGGTTCCTGAATGGTTGACCCCTTTGGTGGGCATCATCCCGGCCCAATTATTTGCCTATCACCTGACCCAGGTCAAGGGCAACGACACCGAGGCGCCGCGTGTCATCCATAAAGTGACGGAAACTAGATAGGCATTTTCGACGTCTTATAAGAACAACGAAACTCATGCCATTAGATTGGAACTTTTTGGCTCTGAATTTCGTATAGTAGTTATAGGAATTCATTGTATAAAAATGCAAATAATCCCCTATAATGAGAAAGAGTCAAGTAGACCAGGAGGGTTTATGCCCAAAAAATTATTATTTACGATACTAATCGCCAGTCTGGTACTGGCTGGTTGCAATTTATTTCCCGTAGCTCCAACCGCTGCGCCAGTTGCAACCAATGTCTCCCCCGCAGAGACACAGACACCGATCATCATCATCGTCACTGCCACCCCAGAATCTCAGCAGGAAGTTCCCACGGATACTCCTGTTGCGGCTGTCACCAGCACCCCTTCACCCAGTGATTCAATTAACATCACCAAGGCTGAAGACCTGGGTGGCGGCAAAGCCAATATCACCTGGGAAGTGAACGGTAATTTCCCGGCCGGGTTTGAAGTGGTTTGGTCAGAGACCAATAGCTCCCCTTCATTCCCTGGTGATTCTTCTACCTATCTGAGTGACTCCGCCACCCGTGCGGTTCAGATCGTGGGGCAAACCGGACACACTTACTACCTACGCATTTGCCGCTATGTAAACAATAGCTGCGATCTGTACAGTAACGTGGCCCAGATCAACTTCTCTGGCGCTCCTGCCACCCCGATCGTGTTCTACCCCACTTCCATCTATCCTACGGCCACCTCCATGCCCTGGTTGCCGGCTTATGATGCCGACGGCAATTTGATCACGGCAGACGCTGGCATGAAGATCAACAAAGTGGTAAAAACCGCTTCCGGAAAAGCTACTTTGTATTTCCAGGCCGCCGGGAATTTCCCCAAGGGAATGAAGTTGATCTACACAACCGCCGATCGACTGCCGACTTATGGAATGTATGCAGATATTTCTGTGCCCTCCAGCAGCCGAACTGTGGAAGTAAAGGGAGATGTTGGGAAGACTTACTTCTTCCGCCTGTGCCGATACACAGGTACTACTTGCGATGTTTATTCGCCGGCATTTGAATTCATCTTCACCGATATGGATAAAACCGCAACCCCGACACCAACCACCACTACGACTCCGGGCTATATTTACATCAGTTCCATCACCAACACAATTCCCGGTCAGGCTCGCATTTTCTGGACGGCCTCTGGGTCTTTCAGCAGGGGCTTCCGCATCGTCTATTCGAAGAGCGATAAAACCCCCACCTATGGTGATAATGCATACTATGTGGTGGATGATGGTTCAGTCCGCTCCGCGTACATCAATGGCGATCCCGGGTACACCTATTACTATCGGATTTGCCGAATAACGAAGACAACCTGCGATTCGTATTCTAATACCTATACCTTTACTTATTCGGGCACAAAGGCGACCCCAACGCGCACTCCAACCCGCACCCCAACCCGTACACCGACCACTGTGCCGCCCACCGCAACGACTGTGCCGCCTACTGCCACCACAGTGCCGCCTACTGCCACGACTGTACCGCCTACTGCTACCACAGTGCCGCCTACTGCAACAACCGTACCACCTACTGATACTGCTGTACCACCCACTGAAACAGCCACAACCGCACCTTGATCTGGTTGTGAAAGCTAACGAATTTGTTCAATCTTCCCCTGAAGACTCAGGGGAAGATTGCATTCTGGTAAGAATCTTGCAATGTTGTAAGTGCGTAATATTGCCCTTTTCTGGTGAAAACGGGAGTTTTTCTCGTATAATGGAAAAGTATGACGCGTTAGGAGGAGTACAAATGCGAAAGGGACAAATCTTGATTGCCGGGACTTTACTGCTTTTCCTGGCAGGTTGTTTCCCAACACCTACACCGGTACCTACACAGGCAGTTTTGCCCAGCGAAACCCCTGTGGTTGAGACTGCGGCAGCAACGTTTGTGGTGGTCACATCTACACCTGAGCCCGTTGAACCGACTTTACCTGCTGCAACCGAACCCCCGGTTAACGTAGAAGAAAAGATCACGCTTACTCAGATCACAGATCTGGGCGGCGCAAAAGCGGCTGTCACCTGGGAAGCTTTAGGTGATTTCCCGAGTGGGTTCCGTATTGTCTGGTCAGACGTGAACACTGACCCGGTATACCTGCGCGATTCATCCGTGGATGTTGTCGACCCTACTTTGCGCTCAGCCATGTTCAGCGGGGAGTACGGCAAGATCTACTATGTGCGCGTGTGCCGGATCGTCAACGATATTTGTGATATGTACAGTAATCGCAGTATCTTTGCCTTCTTTGAGCCTGGCCCGACTGCAATTCCATCCACCACGTTAACCCCAACCGCCACTATCTGGAAGCTCACACCCAACACGCCTATTCCTCCTGCTGGCACAGGTGTTGCCCCCTACATTAAGATTACCAATATCTCTAATGCTGAGTCAGGCAAGGCCAAGATCACCTGGGAAGCGTCTGGTACTTTTAGCAAAGGCTTCAAGATCGTTTATTCAAAATCGAACAACCCACCGGTTTATGGTACAGACTCGTATTATGTCATTGATAATGGAGCCTACCGTACCGCTTATTTAGACGGAAAACCTGGCTATACTTACTATTACCGCATTTGCCGGTACACTGGTTCTACCTGCGATACATATTCAAACACCTATACATTCACCTTTGCAGGCGAGAAAGCAACCTCTACCACCGGCCCAAGTAAAACCCCTACTCGTACCAAGACTCCTGGTCCGTCAAAAACACCGACCAGGACGCCCACCGTCAAGTACACTAGCACTCCCACTCCTAGTAAAACACCTACTCCCACTGCGACCACTGTGGTGACAAATATTTTCATCAGCGGTATCGCTAATGTTGAGACTGGAAAGGCAACAGTTTATTGGACGGCAACTGGCAGTTTCCCCAATGGTTTTAAATTGCTTTATTCCAGGACCAATAATCCGCCCACCCTGGCAGATGGATCTGTTTCGCAAGACGCCTGGGATTCTGGTACTGGTGAAGGCAGTGCCACCTTCAATGGTGACCCTGGTAAGCAATACTATCTGCGAGTCTGCAAGTATGATGGTAGTACCTGTGTGGCTTATTCCACTACTTTGCCTTTCACCTTTGCGCCGGGAACCAACACCATTGTCATCTCTTCAATTACGGACGTCAGCAGTGGGGTAGCCTCTGTGCACTGGGCTGCAGATGGTACATATGATAATGGCTATGCGGTGATCATTTCTGAGACGAATGCAACACCGGATATCGCCACAGATACAGTTAAGACTGTCGGTAGTGCTTATACGGCAACCAACATCAACGGGACGCCGGGGACGTTGTATTACGTGCTGGTATGCAGTCTCACCAGCGGAGGTGTGTGCGATGTATCTTCGACTGTGGAAACCTTCACCTTCGCTCCATAGCTAGAGGTCTTCTAATTAAAATTGATCCCCCGACTGAACCAGCCGGGGGATTTGCTTTTATATCGTGGCGCCGTATCTGGCGTTTGCCAGTGGGATCACGTTGATCACCGGCTCCTCATACGGATGCATGTCGCGCACGGCCTGGATCACTTCAATAAGGGTGTCTTCGCGGCAGTTCACTTCCACTTTGTATTCGCTGCCCCAGAAGAGCTTGCCCACTTCGCCCACGGCCGGGTTGGCTCCGTCAAGGGGGCGGTAGGTTCCCTGAACCTGGGTGATGGAGCTGCAATGATCGTACTTGCCAATCTCGCCGGCATGTACGCTGGCCAGTGTTTCCAACAGTTCATCAACGTTTTCGGCCGGAATGAAAATTTCCAATTTATAGAAGGGAGAAACGTTCATAAGGCTCCTCAAGAAAGTGGATTGGAATGACCCTGTAATTTTACTCGATTCCCCTCAAGCTCTTTTACAAAAACTGCCAGCCTGGTTTCAATGACAAATCTCCCCTGCCTTGATAGAATAGGAAAAGTTATTATTTCTTTTCCAAGGAATCAATATGTCCGATTATCATGGTTACGCAACAAAAAGTTTCACCACTCCATTTTTTACGCTGGAGGTTACCACTGAGGTGGGGCCGCGTTTTGTGCGGCTCATCCCCGCCGGCACCACGCTGAACTTATTTGCAGAACTGCCCACATTCCATTGGACAACCGAAGCAGGGGATCTCTATCCGCTGGGTGGTCACCGTCTCTGGGTATCGCCAGAACGGCCGGCCATCACGTATTTGCCAGATATGAAAGGCTGCAAACTGGCAGAGAAGGAAAGTGGTTTTGTCCTTTCCCGCGAAGATGATTTTCAGGATACCCATTATTCCCGTACCATCGAAGTTACTTTTGACGCTCATTCACCGCGGATGACGGTGAAGCACACCCTCCTCAACCGTGCCCAGGCCCCATTACTGGCCGGGCCATGGGGGATTACCATGTTCCGCCTGGGTAGCCGGGTCTTCTTGCCGTTTTCTGATCAACCCGCTGACCCGTTTACGTTGTTGGGAAATCGTAATCTGGCTCTCTGGCCGTACACCCGTTTGGATGACCCGCGCCTGAAGGTAACAGATAAAGGCGTCTCTATTGTTGGGTTGGCCCAGCAGGATGCCTGCAAAGTGGGCATATACTCCCCGCTGGGGTGGGCTGCCATTGAATTTCCTGAAGGCTACACCCTGGTCAAACGCGTGGCTGCATTGCCCGCCGAAAATTACCCCGATTTCAACACCAATTGGCAATGCTACGTGCGCGATATGTTCATCGAATTGGAAACGCTAGGCAAACTGGGACAGGTTCAGCCCGGTGAATCAGTTTCTATTACAGAAGAATGGGAATTGCTTAAGGGATCACTACAGGAGAACGGTCTGGTCTAGGGGTAATACCCGGCCAGCCAGGGCAGGGGGTCTACCTGCACATCTCCTACCAGAACTTCAAAGTGTAAATGAGGGCCTGTGACTCGACCGGTGGCGCCTGCCATCCCGATTGTGTCGCCGGCCTTTACTTGTTGCCCAACGGTCACTTCGATCTTGGATTGATGCCAGTAGCCGGTGTAGACACCCCGTCCGTGTGAGAGAATGGTGGCATTGCCGCGTACTGTGAGTGGGCCAGCAAAGACCACAACCCCATCTGCCACAGCATAGATGGGCGTTTCCTCGCTGGCGCAGAAATCAATGCCAGAGTGGAAGTAGGTATAATCGCTGCCGTTGTAAGAGCGCAGCCGGCCAAACACAGAAGGCTGGCAATCGTGGTCTTTGACCGGATATTGAAAGGCACCAGTCCACAGCTTTTCTGCCGGAGCATCTGCCACGGTTTTAAGCAGGAAATCCTGCTCAGGAACGGTAATAGTCGGGTCTACAAAATTATCGGCCACTTCCAATGGGGCATCATAGCCGTAATTCACTTCATAGATCAGCATGCGTTGTTGGATGGAGAATGCGTTGCCTTTGGCATCCCTGGCGGTCAAGATCAGATCCGTAGGCCCGGGGTCTGCCAGGCGAGGAATGCC
>JAYFNV010000017.1:0-13141 GCA_034933225.1 Anaerolineaceae bacterium
TAATACAGTTTTGCATCAGGGGCTGTGCCTGTGTTTGTTCCAACCAATAAACTTGCTACAGCAGGACCATGCAAATCGCTTTGAGGTTTCTTATCGGTTGGATTAAAATATTTATACACGAAGATCCTTCCTTTATATTCAGGGTGATTTAGCCCTAATGGCTGGTCAATAATTGCTACAGAAACTCCTTTACCTGTTATGCCTTGTGCGTGCAGATCCCTCACACCCAGGCCAGGGTTCTTTCCTTCTTCTAAGACCTGGTTTGCGAGCGAAACAACTGAAGAAGGCCAATTGGTAGCACCGTCATACCAAAATGTTTCAATGAGGGACCGGTCAATAGGCTTTTGATAGTTCTCCAGATCATAGCCACGGATATCCATAAAGGGTTCTAATGTTTGGATATTCGTGGGAAGCGAATCTACGAACCACTGAGGTAATTTTGGCCGGGGAGTTAGTGTAGCCAAAGATTCTTTGGCTATGTCAACCGTAGGAGTGGATGAAATGGGTACTGAATTTAGACCCTGGCATGATGAGCATAAAATTAATGCTAATGCGGCAATAAGCAAGCGTTTGATATTGAATTTCATGTTTCCTCCCTTTGATTAATCGTAAACGCTGGTTCTGAACCCTCACTTAACGTTCAGGAAAAGGTTTTAACTTAAAATTTTTTTGAAAACATGTTGAGTTAAGTCTGATTTTTTAGCCTGTTAGAAAATGTGCAAACAACATACAATTTGAAATGGTGATTCTTTTATAGAGGTATTTTGTAAGTTATTTAGGATTTTTGTGATTGTTCTTCTTCAAAATCCAGGTGGAAATGATGCAGCATGCGGTGGAAGGCGGGGGCAAAGAGGACTCCGGCCACAACCAGAAATACGATGCCAGAATAAAGGGCGTAAACACCGGCAAAGATCTTGCCAGCATTGGTGACGAGCACGGCTACCGGCCCCATGCCGCCGAGGATCATGGCTGAGTTCAAAAAGGCATCGATCCAGGGCAGGCCTTCCAATAGATGGTAGCCCAACATACCGATTGCCAGGGAGCCTACAATAATTGCCAGAACGATGAGTACATGATTGAATTGGCGGCGTATGAAGTGCCTGGTGGGGAGAAGCGGTTGATCGTGATGTTCGAACATAATCCCTCGTTAGCAATCACAGAATTTTGAATTTATTGTATGCCTGATGAGATAATTGGACAACGGGGCTGAGAGAAAACATCAAAAACAAAGCACCCGGATAGTATTATCTACTCCGGGTGCAGGTTGGCAATAAAAGAATTACTTGAAATCACTCAGGGTGTCGGTTGAATTGAGGTCCGAATTCAGAGTGTCAAAAAGATTGGACAGTTCATTCAGATCTGAGCTGACGGCGCTGGTGTCGGTGGTCGAGCTCGTAGCTTGAACAGCCTCGGTGGGAGCCTGCGTTGGCTGCGTTTGAGTGGTGGCGGCCTGGGAAGGCACCTCGGTGAATTTTTCAATTTCCGAGGGCTGAGTCTGAACGGGTACGGAATTGGTTGAATCAGTGATTCCCTGGCGTAATCTGGAGCGGTTACAGGCAGCAAGTACAAGAACACTTGCGATCAACAAAATGGTTAATGTCAATAAACGTTTTTTCATTCTTTCACCTGTGCCTAGAGGTTGTGAGAGAGACGCCAGTTTTGGTAGGCGGTACGCAGGGTGAGGGAAGCGTTCGCCAGGGTGAGGTGGGCTTCCTGTAAGGCGGTGCGCGCCGAAGCCAGGGTTTGATGGGCAGTCTGAGTGTCCGTTACGTTGCCGTTGGCATCAAAGCCAGCCGGGGAGGACAAGATAGACGCAGCCTGGTCATAACTGGTTTTGGCGGTGGCAACCTGAGTGTTGAAAGTGTTCAAAGCACTTTGCAGATCGGCTACGTCCAAACCTGCCTGTTGAGCTTTGGTGATGACGTCCTGGGCTTTTTGGGCGATAGTGGCTGCCTGATTAAAATGCAGGTTCTGACGCATCAACCAGTTGCGCTCGCGCTGTAGGGTTAACGCCATCTGCTGATCTGCCGCCTGGCTGAGGGGGGTGCGGACCACCGTCTGCCCATCTGTGGAAGCTGTAACGGTCTGGGTGGGCAGAATTGCCATACTTAACGCCAGTAGCGCAGCGATCAATACGAGTGAGAGATAAACAAATCCTTTTTTCATTTCTTCTCCTTTGAAATCAGTAAACTTTCTACCATTAAGATAAATCTTTCAATTGAGTTATTCCAGTAGGCCGGGTCATCCAAGGCGATGACTCAAGTCATTTCTTTTTGTGTTTCAGCAAAATCTATTGTTTGTGTGAAGGGACGATTCCCTGTTTGATGGCCAAAACGGCGGCCTGGGTGCGATCTTCCACCCCTAATTTGAGCAGAATGCTGCTGACAATGTTACGCACCGTTCCCTCGGTAAGGAACAGTTCTTTGGCGATGGTCGAATTGGTGGCGCCATCTGCCAGCAGGCTGAGTACCTGGGTTTCCCGTTCATTGAGGTCGTAATTGATCGTTGTTGGAGCCACCTTGCTGCCGCTTGAAAACTGATCCATCAGACGGCCGGCGATGGCTGGGTCGAGATGATTCTTGCCAGCAGCGGTATCCAGGACTGCCTGGATGAGAGCTTGTGGGGGAGTATCTTTGAGCAGATAGCCTGCGGCCCCGCTGCGAATGGCATCAAAGACCCATTCATCGGCATCGTAGGTGGTGAGGACCAGAACCTTTATGTGCGGCTGTTCTTTATGCAGCAAGGCTGTGGCCTCAATGCCGTTCATGAGGGGCATTTTCAGATCCATCAACACCACATCGGGTTGAAGTTGAGTTGCCTTTTGCACGGCCTCGGCGCCATCAGCGGCGGTGCCGAGCACCTGGATTTCTGAAGAGGAACCAAGGATGGTGGTCAGCCCGGTGGAAACGATGCTTTGATCGTCGCAAATGAGCACTTTGATCATTTGGGTACCTCAATTTGGAAGGAAACACTTGTGCCTGAACCTGGCATACTGTTGACTTGAAGATCAGCGCCATGTAAGTCGGCACGTTCACGCAGACCGAGAAGACCAAAATGGGTCTGACCGTCTACTTTATGCAGGTCAAAGCCGGTGCCGTCGTCCTGCACAAGCAGATTCAGAATTCTGCTGGTGGCGCTCAATTTGAGGGTGAGGTTTTGGGCATGGGCATGCAGGGCAACGTTTTGGATGGCCTCTACCGCCACCCGGTACACTTCGTTTTCAACCTCGGTTGGTAAATATGGCAGCGTGGATGGGAGGGTGAGGTGAGGCTCAAAGCCGCCGCGAATAGCTGCCTCTTTGACTGCCTCTTGCAAAGCCAGGAGAAGCCCCATTTCTTCCAGTGGAGCGGCGCGCAATGAGCGGATGGCGCGGCGGGCCTCATTGAGGCCAGAACGTGCCTGCTGGGTGATCGATTCCATCTCCTGTTGGGCTTTTGCGGGATCTGATTTTGCTTCAATGTTGGCGGCTTCCAGATGGATGACCAGTGCGCTGAGGGTGTGGGCCAGCGTATCGTGCAACTCACGGGAAAGGCGGTTACGCTCGCGGGCGGTGGCCAGGGCATCTTGCGTGGAAACATAATCTTTCAATTTCTGGTTGGCGCTTTCTAGTGAGGCGCGCAATGTCCTTTGTTGATGCATCAGATGGCTGACAACATAGGCGATAAATATGTAAAGCAGACTTCGACCCAAAAGGAAGGCGCTACTGGCTCCAAAATGGAATGCAGGTGCGTTGCGAATAAGCAAAAAGAAAAGCAACTCTACCAGTGTTGTAAACAAGATCAGCAGCAGTACCTGAGAAAAGCGGTATTGCCAACTGGCCAGGATGACCGGAAAGAACAAAAAGAAGAAAAGCTGCCAGCTTCTGGAACCGAAATCGAACACCAACTGGTTATTGAGACGGTTAAGGGTGAGCAGATCAACTGCCACGATGATGATGACGACCTGAAGGGTGAGGGCAATTGGCAAATAGTATTTACCCAACCAGCGACGAAATTGGGGGACGAGCATGTAGACCATGAACAGAGCCAGAAAGGCAGCCACCAGCAGGTAGATGCCAGCATTGGCTTGTTTTTCCTGGAACCATTGCGTGAGTTGAGGGAAGCGCCCCAGCAAGATGAAACGAGGGGTACGGAGGCTGCTGAACCAATTCCAGAGCATGACGGCCAGTTGCACACCGACAAAGATGCGGAAGAGTGGCAATATGCCTGGCTCAATGGCGGATGAATTCTTCTTTTCGGTCATTGGAACAGTGTATCACTTTGGGGGGAGGGCTTGCAATGACGCAGAACATTTTTGGGCGTGACCGCAGTCATATTAGACTGAGACTTTGGGGCGATATTGCAGGGCTTCTGCCAGATGAATGGCCCCGATCTGCTCTGCGTTGGCCAGGTCAGCGATGGTGCGGGCCAGTTTAAGAATACGGTGATAGCTGCGCGCTGAGAGCTGCAACTGGTTCATGGCGGAGCGCATCAGCTCGCGGCTGTCCTCGCCGATCTGGCAGAACTGGCGTACTTCAGCCGGGCGCATATCCGCGTTGCAGGTGAGGGGGGTACCGGCAAAGCGTTGACGCTGCAGCTCACGGGCGGCTTCCACGCGTTGGCTGACCGTCTGCGAAGATTCGCCCTGACGGGTGTCTGAGAGCTTTTCGTAATCGACGCGCGGCACTTCCACGTGAATATCAATGCGGTCCATGAGCGGGCCGGAGATGCGGCGCTGATATTTGATGACCGTGCCGGGCGAACAGGTGCAGGGGTGGCAGGGGTCGCCGTAGTAGCCACAGGGGCAGGGGTTCATGGCGGCCACGAGTTGGAAATTGGCCGGAAAGGTGAGCGAGCCCTGGGCACGGCTGATGGTGACCACTTTGTCTTCCAACGGCTGGCGCAGTACTTCCAAGACCCTGGAACTGAACTCAGGCAACTCATCCAGAAAGAGCACGCCGCGGTGGGCTAGCGAGATCTCACCGGGATGCGGCCAGTTGCCGCCGCCGACCAGGCCGGCGTGACTGATGGTGTGGTGAGGGGCGCGGAAGGGGCGGTTCTTGATGAGCGGTACGCCGGGCGGCAGCGCATCTGCCACCGAGTAAATGCGGGTGATGTCCAGGGACTCATCCACAGAGAGGTTGGGCAGGATGGCGGGCAGGGCGCGGGCCATGAGGGTTTTACCAGCGCCGGGTGGTCCGATCATGAGCAGGTTATGTCCGCCAGCCGCGGCCACTTCAAGGGCGCGTTTGACGTGCTCCTGGCCTTTGATGTCGCGGAAATCGGTCTGCACAGTGGCAGGGACCTGCTCGATCTCGAGTTGGGGTTGAGCGGGAATGAGGTGGGCACCGGTGAGATGGCCGAACAACTCTGCCAGCGAGGCGACGGGAATGACCTCAAGATCAGGGAAAATGGTGGCTTCAGGGGCATCCTCAGCGGGGACGAAAACGCGTTTGAATCCTTCACGGCGGGCTACTGCCGCCATGGGCAGCACGCCGCGGATGTGGCGCACGCTGCCATCGAGCGAGATCTCGCCCATCACCAGGCTGCCTTCCAGGGCTTCCAGCGGCACCAGACCATTGGCAACCAGCACGCCCAGGGCAATGGGTAGGTCATAGGCGGCGCCTTCTTTGCGGACCGTGGCGGGCGCCAGGTTGACGCGGATGCGTTTGCCGCGCGGAAACTCCAGCCCGCTGTTGCGAATGGCGGACTGAACGCGTTCTTTGCTCTCTTGAACGGAAGCATCGGGAAGACCGACAATGGTTATGGGAGGGGTGAAGCCGGGAGTCAGGTCAACCTCTACATCGACGATGACCCCCTCCAGACCAATCACAGCGCAGGCGTTGACTTTGGCAAGCATGGGTTAAGTTTAGGGGGTGTGGGGGAAATTGTCAATTGGAATCCAACAACTACTCCAGAATGACTCTCCTTGCTTATTTTTGTGCATTTACCAACACCTCTCTGACGGCAAAGTAAGCTGGCTTGGGCAGGAAAGATTGGTCAAAGAGCAGAGGCGCTGCATCAGGCATGGGGCCTGGGTATACCGCGCATTGCCACCCCAGACCAAGGCAGGTGATCCAAGAATAGGCGTCACTGACGCCCCAGGTGGAAAAGGCGATGCAGTTGCCCGCTTCGATGCAGGCTGACATCATATCGGCATAAAGTTGCGTCTGGCGGGCCAGTTTTTCTTCTTGCGACCCTTTCATCTGGTGCAGGTTCACATCCATCTCGGTGATCATGACCTTTACTCCCAGTTCACCATAACGCTGCATGGTAGCGACCACATCCGCTTTTTTGGGGGTAACGGCGCTATTCCAGGGCAAAAAGAGGTGCATCTGCATGCCGATCACATCAATGGGGACACCCTTTTCCTTGAGGGTTTTTACCTGTTTGTATATCCGGTTAATATGGTCGATGGTAGCCGCGTCTCTTGGGCTTTCATTATTGTCTGCGTTGAAGACCAGGACTGCGTCAGCATCAGCTTCACGAGCCCAAAGAAAAGATTTTTCTATGTATTCAGCGCCAAGGTGATCGTACCAGAAATCACTGCCGGGGTATTGATCTCTGATGGTGGCTTCGTTGGCGATACTCCAAAACGTGACGCGATCTTCGTAACGGGAAACAAGTGTTTTGACATGGTTCTCCAGGATCTTGAGCAGTTCTTCCCGGCTAAAGTTGCCTTTGAGCAGCCAATCAGGCAGAACGCCCTCTTCATATGCGCCCCAGACCAAATGGGATGCATAAAGGGTGTAACCGTTATTCACCAGACCATCTACCTGAGCATCCAGCGAATCGAAATCGTACTCACCCGGACCAAGCCAGAGATTTGCATCTGTAAAGGCGCTTATGTAGGCAAGATTGAAATCGTGTTTGGCGGCCGCGCAGAAGGGGATTTCCGTCAGTGAATCCGGGTTCAATTCGGCGCCGATGAGAATGTGAAGTGGTTTAGCCAGGTCTGCCAGACCGGGTTGGGTATTCCATGTTGAGGTGAATTTACCAGAAGGTGGTGTTTCAATGCTTAAATGGTCCAGGGTCAAGGTTCCAGGCGGTCCCACCGAGGTGCCAAATTGGAACCAGCCAGAAGGGAACAACCCTTCAGGCATATTCAGCCCGGGTGTGGCGGTCAGATCCACGGTTTGGACGACCTGATCCTTCTCATCCCAAATCTGGAAGCCTTTGCCGTTCACATCGGTGAAGACGATCGTAAAAAGTTTGTTTTGTGGAATGGGCGAGACAAAATTTGCGTTGCAACCTTCCTGAGAACCATCCCGAACACAAATTTCGTAAAAGCCGTTGTTTTGCATAATATCCATGCGGTGGACGCCTTGCCACCAATCTTGATTCCCTTGCAGCGGATCAATGCCATCCAACTTCACAGTGGCCCATTTAACTGCGGTGGAGGACATGTTAAAGCGGATACGTAAAGGCGTGCTGACGGTGTGGTGAGAATTGTCTGTGACAATATCTGAATTTTCCTCAGATTTTGGGTTGACAAAAAGGGTCCCACCATTTTCTGTGGAATAGTAAGGCCAGGTTGAGTAATTGACCAGCGAGTTCCAATCAATTTGGTCGAGCGTCAATTGCGGGATGCTTGACGGCAAAGGCGGAAGAGAGGTAATGGGGATCCAGCCCGTTATTGTTTTAGCATCCCGGGTAAACTGCACCTGTGCGTAATCAGAATAGGCTACCAGCACCTCAACAGCAGTTCCAGTGGGCAGATAGGTGTAATCCTGACAAGCGGGTTGATCTGGAGATTCTGAGAGCACTGCTTCTGATTTAACTTGCATTATTAGGGGAGTGGCTGTAGGGGATGGAATGGGAGTCTGAGAAATTGCCGTTATCAGTGTCGTGGCTGCAGGTGTTTGGGGGCTACAGGCACTGAGTAAAAGTGAAATGCAGGAAATAAATGAGAGCAAACGAAGTTTCATAGTTGACCCCGACACTGGTTTCGAAGGAAAGAAGAATTATTTTAAAATGAATAGTTACGTCTCATAAAGTTTAGGGGGAACGCAGGGATTTGTCAATTGACCGTTCTTCTCTTTAGCCTACTTGCGTTCCTTAAATTTATATCTCAACATGATCAGTGTAAGGGCAGCGGTGGCGTTTTGGTTTCTTTGTTGGTTTACTAAGGGATTTTGTTTGTTGTGTCAAAAGATCATCTCAGAATTGATAAAGGATGTCGGACTTGCTTTTGGAAAGCTTTATTAATTCGAACGCTCAATAATTAAGATCAATCTTCTTGATAGTACTCAATATTAGATTTAGCAGAAAGTCAGGATCAATGTCATCGTTTTAAAATTCCATATTGACAAACCCATTTTTCCGCGCTAAACTACAAATAATCAAAAACAGAAATAAATGATTTGAAACAGAAAAACATGTTTGATAACACAAAAATCAGGTGAGATTATGGAAGATAAAACAGAGCAATCATCACGTTTACCCATTCGAAGGATTCTTGAGCTTAATACAACGAATGGTGATTTGGAAAATTTGGAAAATGTGATGAAGGCTCTTGCCTCTTCAACAAGGATCGAAATTTTGCATTTCTTAGGGTCACATACCTGTAGTTTGTTAGAAATTGCCGAAGAAATGAAAATGCCTCAATCCACCTGTACGATGCACATCAACATTCTGGAAAATGCCGGGTTGATAAAAACCAACCTTCAACCCGCAAAACGGGGTGTACAAAAGACCGTTGCCCGTTTATATGACCAGGTTGTAATTCAGCTCCCGGTTGAGAAGGGAAAGGAAGACCTCATTACCCAATGCGCCATGCCTTTAGGCGCGTATGTGGATGCAAATGTGGTTCCCACCTGTGGTTTGGTGAGCGAGAAATCGATCATTGGCCAATTAGATGATCCTTCTTCATTCTTTGAGCCAGACCGTATGCAAGCACAATTGATCTGGTTCCATGCAGGGTATATCGAATACCGTTTTCCCAATCATTCAATTGTTGATTCCCATCTAGAAAAACTAGAGGTTAGTTTTGAGGTTTGCTCTGAAGCTCCCTTGCATCATCCAAATTGGCCTTCAGATATTACTGTTTGGATCAACGGGACCGAAATTGGTTCATGGATGAGTCCGGCCGATTTTGGTGGGGAACGAGGAATGCTCACACCGACCTGGTGGGATATTCAAAATACGCAATTTGGTCTATTGAAAATTTGGAAAGTCACCCATGAAGGATCATTTGTGGACGGAGTTCAAATTTCATCGGTCAAATTGGATGATCTAAAGTTGGAAAATGGTTCTGCTATTTCTGTCCGAATCGGCATCAAGGCGGATGCAAAAAATATTGGAGGAATCAATTTATTCGGAAGTAAATTTGGCAATTATCCTCAAGACATCATGTTGCGGCAAACGTACAAAAAGTAAGTAAAAAAATTAAATAGAAAGGAGGCATCGGTTTCAAATATTCACTCTTTGAAACATGTATTTTCGCGTCTCTGTTTCACGGTAAGTCAAAAATGCTCGTTCAAAAAGGAGAAGGTCAAATGGAAAGAAGCATTCGAGTTGTAATTCCCGTGTTGATCATTTTTGCGATGCTGCTTGCAGCTTGTACCACTGTTGCAGCACCCACTGAGGCTCCTGCCACCGAAGCACCTGCCGCCACCGAAGCGCCTACGGCTGTTGCTACGCAGGCTGAAGCTCCTGTTTTCACAGAGCCAACCGAACCAATCACCTTAACCTACTGGGCGGTTGTACCGACTCAATCTCAATTTGAGTTGATCTACAGTCGCTGGCAGGAACTCCACCCCAATATTAAGATCGAGTTCCAGCATTTCCAGGATACCAGTGAATACAGTCAGAAACTGCGCACCGCATTGGCCGCAGGCGAAGGCCCTGATCTGTTCATGGTCTTTAAAAATGAAGTCGAACAATTTGGTTCCTTCGCTGAAAACATTGAACCGTATGCGAAGACCAATTGGGGCGAAAACTGGCAAGATTCCTTTATCCCCGTTGCCATTCCCTCCTCTACGATGAAAGACGGTACCATCATTGGTGTGCCTATCGGTGTTGAATCACAGGAATATGTTTTGTATAACAAAGCCCTTACTGATTCACTCGGTATCACCACCATGCCGACCACTTATGATGAACTCAAAGCCATGGCCCAAACCATCAAAGACAAGGGAAATGGTCTGATCCCCATCGCCCTCGGCGCCAAAGATAAATGGCACATTACTGGTTTCTACATCTACCTGGCCAACCAGTTTGCCCCCGGTAAGGTTTATGAAGCTGAAGCTGGTACAGCTAAATGGGATGATCCCGCTCTCCTGGATGCAATGAAAGCCTGGAAGCAGATGTTCGATGACAAGATTTTCCAGGACGGCGCTGTTGGTCTCGCTACCTATCCGGACGCCCGTGATCAGTACTATTACAGCCGCAAATCCGTCATGTTCATGACCGGTTCCTGGCACGTAGGATCTTACGCTCTTCCGCCCAGTGGCGAGAAGATCGGCACTACCATCGAAAATGATGAAACTGGTGCATTCTTGTTCCCGCAGGTTGGTCCGTATCCCGCTACTGCCACCGCTCAGGTCTCCTGGATCTTCAGCATCAATAATTCCATCAAGGACCAGGTTGCCAAGGATGCTGCCTATGAGTTCTTCAACTTCTTTGTGAAGGGTGAAGGCGCTCAATTGAATGCGGATACACTGCAGGCCAGCCCGGTTTTGAAAGGCATTCAGATCACGACTCTTGATAAATTGCCCTTCCAATCTGATCGCGATTCTGTAAACATGCTGATCAATGCTCTGGGTGAAGCTCAAGGCAATATGCGCTTCAGCTACACAGAGTTGGAAGACGCAGTTGGCACCGCTATGCAAGAAGTTGCCACTGGTGTAAAAACACCGGAAGAAGCCATGCAAGATATCCAGGCTGCTTCTGACCAGATCGCCAGATAATAATATTTCAACTGAGTTTTGTGCGTCTGTAATGGGCGCACAAAACTCAATTTTTTGTCCTGTGAAGGTATTAAGAGTCTCCATGAAAAGCAAAAATCTACAATTGACCACAGGATCTTCTGCGCATCAAAAGAAATCCTATTTCAACCTGAGTTCATTGTCGCCTTACTTGTACATTCTGCCCCTTCTGATCATATCGGGTTTCTTCCTTTATTACAGCATTGGTTTTACAGTGTATTCCAGTTTCTTCAAGTGGGATGGCATTCACTTTAATAAAATGACGTTCGTCGGGCTAGACAACTATATACGCTTGTTTTCTGACAGAATAATTCGCCAGGCGCTGCTGAATCATCTTTTTTATTTTGTGGCTGGCGTTGGCATCCAGACCGTTCTGGGTTTCTTAATGGCTGTGTTAATATTTGCAAAACTTCGTGGTGATGTTCTATTCAAAGCTATTTTGTTTATGCCTGTGGTAATGGCTCCGACTATTATTGCTGCTATTTTTCGTATCCTGCTAGATGCAAATTTAGGCGATCTCAACAATTTGTTGCGTTCTATCGGACTCAGCTTTTTGGCTGTCCCGTGGTTGGGCAGCCCCATCTACGCGCGTTGGGCGCTGGTCATTGTTAATGTGTTTGAGTGGTCCGGATTGACGATGGTGTTGTATTACACGGCCATGCTATCTATTCCTGCAGAAATATTTGAAGCGGCTAAGATCGAAGGGGCTGGTTTCGTTGATATGATCACACGCATTACTTTCCCCCTTGTCAGCGGGGCTACTTCAATGTGCATCATTCTGGGAATCATTGGCTCATTGAAGACTTTTGATATTGTAATGTTATTAACCAGCGGCGGGCCTGGTGTAGCAACCGAGTTTCTTAATACATATTTGTATAAGCAGCAAGTGAGCTACTTTAACGCTGGATATGCCTCTGCAATTGGTATCTTTATCGTGATATTAGCAATGAGCTTATCGGTCATTCAGATCAGGATGTACAACCAGAATTCAAAATTTCAATAAATATTGAGGCTACCATGTTTGGAAAATTAAAACTCTATCAGAAGGTTTTGATAGAAACTTGTCTCATAATTACCTCTGCAATTTGGCTGTACCCACTGCTTCAAAGCGTGAAGAAATCTTTGGCGGTGAATGGCCTGGGAAATTATTATCTTGTGCTAACAAGTCCACGAATTGATGTGGTGCGGTGCGTGATAAATAGTTTTTTTATTGCAGTCTCAGTAAGCCTGGTCGTTCTTGTATTGGTCACATTGGCTGCATTTGCTTTTTCTAAAATGGATTTTTGGGGCAAAGATTTTCTTTATAACGCCGTTCTAGTCTGCCTGACGATTTCTTTTGTTGCAGTAATGACGCCGTTGTTCTTTACAATAAAAAGCCTTGGATTAATGAATTCGTATTTTTCACTCATACTGCCGATGGTCGCCTTTCAGGCTCCTTTCTTATTACTGATCCTGAAAAACTATTTTGATACCATTCCGAATGATCTTTTGGAAGCAGCAAATATTGACGGCGCATCAAGTTTACAGGCTTTATTGCTGATCATGGTCCCATTGGGGAAACCCGCTTTGGTCAATGTGGTCATGCTTGGGTTCATCAATTCCTGGAACGAGTATTCAATTCCATTGTTATTTGTCAGTCAAAAGAAGATGTATACGGTTACCCTGGCCACAACTTTCTTCACCGGTACTCAATTTCAGACACCCGATATGGTGGCACAGCTTTATGCAACTTTGATCTTGATGACAATTCCCTCCATATTAATCTACATTTTTGCCCAACGCTATATGCAAGCGGGGCTTACGGCAGGGGCTGTAAAGAGTTAATAGCAAAATAATTCATCCTACTTCCATCATCCGCATATTATCAGCCAGGCTTTCGTCTGCTGAGGATGCGTGGAATGTTAAAAATTACAAGAGGTTTATAGATGACTGAACGTGTTCACCACTCCTTAGATGGCCAATGGCAATTCTTTACAGATCCAACGGCTTCTCTCAACATAGCAAGCTTACGAAATGCTTCAGGAATGCAGATCAATGTTCCCGCTCCCTGGCAGTCACAAAGTGCGGATTTGCAACACTATACTGGCATCGCCTGGTATCAGCGTTCGGTAGAAATACCCTCAACATGGCTCAATAAAAATATAGTCCTTCACTTTGGGGCTGTGGACTACAAAACAGAGGTATGGCTTAATAACGAAAAAGTGGGTGAACACGAAGGTGGTTACTTGCCCTGTG
>JAYFNV010000018.1:0-29003 GCA_034933225.1 Anaerolineaceae bacterium
CGGTTCAACCCTGGAATACTATGATGGCAGTACCTGGCAAACAGTGAGCGGTGGAATCATTGATCTGGCCGCTCTGGCCGCCAGCGGAACCGATGTGACTGTGCCGTTACGCGTAACATTTAGCAGCTCGGCCAGTGTAGCCTTCAGCGCCAGCCTGTACGACACTGTGGAAGTAACCCCAGACGCACTGTTGGCAACAACCTCTGCCACCATTGATGTTCAAGGAACCGCCAGCCTGACGGGTACCTTCTCCATGCAAGGTCGCACCACTCGTGGCGGCATCCCGGTGACGTTGACCGGTACCTTGTTTGGTGCTCTGTCCGGCTCGAGCATCGACCAGATCAGCAACAACCTGGTTATCACGGGTGTGATCAGCTACGACACCTACACGATCACCACCAATCAATCGCGTTACCTGAACGTGACCTCCGACCTGGGCAAAACAGTGGCCGGGAACAAGGGCACGATGAACGCGCTTGAGTTGAAGGGTGGCAATGCGGTCTGGACGAATAACACGATCGACCTGAACGACGCCAGCCGTGTGGGTGCTGATTGGGGAGTCACCGGTGACGGAGATGTGAACTTCTCTGGCAAGGTGGATATCTTCGATCTGGCCATAGTGGGTGGCAACTATAACCTGACAAGTGCGCTCGCCTACGGCACCTGGGTACCATAAACGTGTTTTGAATGGGTGCAGGTCGGGGCAACCCGGTCTGCACCCAACCTTAGCGTTGAACTATATTTTGGCAATTTTGCAATTATTTCTTTTATTTTTACTAAAGGTGTGCAATGAAGGTTATCAAAAATGAGGAACAGATAAAAAGGAAAATCATCGCAGTCACTGCTTTCCTCATGGTGATTTTTCTGTTATTTTCGGCAATACCGGTCCAAGCTCAAAGCGGAACAGTGCTGAAGATCCAGCCTGATTCTGCCGATATCGACCCGGGGCAATCTGTGGTCGTTACGGTCTTCATCTCTGGGGGAGTAGATGTCAATGCCTTTGATGTGGGCATCAGCTTTGACCCGGATATCGTCAGTTTGGAGTCCTACCAACCGGGTGACTATCTTTCCAACCTGGGCAAGGTCTTTGAAGAAACCAGTGCAGGGAAAAAAAGGTTGGTCTATACCCAACTGGCAACCGCAGGGGTATCTGGCGATGGATCATTGATTTCCTTTACGTTCAAGGGAGTACATGGAGGAGATTCAGATATTGCCTTCTATTTTGCAGATCTATCAAATTCCTCCAGCGTATCCATTCCTTTGAGCACTCAAAATGGGGTCATCCATGTGATCGACTCCTCTACGTTAACCTTCACGCCAACTCCCACCGCGTCGGCTACTCCGACTCAAACTGAAACGCCTACAGAGACCCCCACAGAAACTTCTACTGGGACTCTCCAGGCGACAAATACACCTACTATCACAAAAACACCTACAATTACGCAAACGCCTTCGCTCACACCTACAATTACAAAGACGGCTACGATCACGAAAACGGCCACGATCACCAAAACAGCCACGATCACCAAAACTCCGACCATCACAAGAACCCCGACGCGGACTGCCACAAACACGCTTGTACCCACCCGTACCAGAACGCCGATCAACACACTGGTTGTGGTGACAAGCACATTCATCCCCACGGCTTTGCCCATCGCCACAGAAACGCCGCTACCAACCAGTACATCGGCTGCATTTTTGACGCTTACGCAGCTTCCTGTTCCATTGACAGGAAATGATACCCCCACGCCCACGGCTGAATCGACACAAGCCGATTTCACCCCTACCAGCACCCTGCCCATTGTGGTCACGGGCGGTAATGCACCAGGTGGGTGGTGGAGCCAGTTTATTTGCATCTTCACGATCTTCCTTTTGATTGCGCTACTGATCCTTCTGGCGATTTTGTTGAGACGCAGAAAGAATGACGTTTCAACTTCAGGAAATTAATTACGGGAGTTTCTTTCTATGAAACAATTACGTGTATTTTTAGCTTTATTTATAGTGACAGGGTTTTTACTGCTTCCGCATACCTCTGTATTTGGTCAATCTGCCAATACCCAAATTGGTTTCTTTGGCAGTCTCACTTCTGCCCCTGACACTCGAATTGAAGTTCCTGTGGAAATTCATAATGTAGAGGGACTTTATGCGCTCGATCTGTCCATCAAATTTGATCCAACCATTCTTACTGTAGAGGATGCAGATGCAAGCCAGGCGGGCGTACAGGTGGCATTGGGCAAGTTCCTCGATCCGGGCATGGTGCTTTTTAATACCGTGGATAATCAAAAGGGGACCATCCATTTTGTCATGACGCAGGCCAACCCCAGTGAACCGAAATCGGGTACTGGCAATTTGTTGGTGATCTACTTTAAAGGCTTAAAAGAAGGAAAGTCAGACCTTGGCTTTGCCAATATTCAACTCTCTGACCGGGATGGCATTCAAATCACGGCCATTGAAAAAGATGCGACCATCACTCTCTCCAATGGGGCTCCCACTCAGGCTGCTACTTCGATCCCTGTCCAAGAAGTGGCTTTGTTGACGCAGATCCCCACCATGATGCCAACGGCCACTGCCACAGAGGTTCCTACCCTTGAGCCAACGCTCGCACCTACAGCTGTAAGTGAGGGTGCCAGCGCGTCAGCGCCAGAGAACCTGCCCATTGGCGTGACCGGGGCATCCACCACTTTATCTCTTTTCCAAATGGGGCAGTTGTTCCTGATGAAGAACTGGTGGATCGTTTTGGTCCTATTGATCATTGTGGTCGCAATGGTGGCGTATCTGGCCGTTACCCGGAACAAAACCAAAGCGAATAAGTAATTGGTGCCAGTGCAGAACGAATTGTCTCAGACAAGAAGAAAAGGTACCTGGATGAAAAGCCTCTCCATTCGATCATTTTGGTATAAATCCCTGGTTCTATGCCTGGTCTGCCTCTTTGTGTTATGTACAAATTTTGCGCCAGTTTACTCACAAAGTACTACAACTTTGTTGATCTCTCCGGACAGCTCAACACTGGATACATGCGAGGAGATCGAGATCGCCGTACGAGTGGAGAACGTCACTGATCTGACCGCCTACCATTTGGAGATAACTTATGACCCGAATGTAATTCAGGTGATCAGTGTGCGCAACGGTGACTTTCTGACAGAGGGATTGTACGAGCCTACCAATGCCATCGATTCCAGCCAGGGTCTCATCACCTTTGGTATGGCGCAGTTGAACTCAGAAGACAATCCGCTGGAAGCAAAATCTGGCAGCGGCGACCTTATCTACATCAAGATCCGCGCCAAACAAGCGGATTCTACAGTGGAATTTGCCATAAGCTCAAACAGTATTCTGGTCAATTGGCCGGATGCTCAGGCAATACCGTACGATGCATATACCGGTACCGTTATGACTGAAAACTATACCAACGTGGTGCAAGACTGGTATCTGGCAGAGGGATACACCGGGGATAACATGCAAACGTTTATCCTGGTGCAAAATCCAGGCGATGATACGGCTCAGATCTGTGTAGCTTACATGCTGCAAGGGGGCGGCTTGATCTATAAGAAGATTGAAGTCCCTGCACAATCGCGCTACACCATCGCGACCCAGGAGGACGATCAGGTAGGAACGGGGGTGGCTTTTTCTACAAAGCTATCTTCTTCACAAAATATTATAGTGGAACGTTCCATGTACTGGCCAAATGGGGAGGGGACTCAGGGTGGCCACGCGTCCACCGGCGTCACTTCTCCGGCGTTGCAATGGTACCTGGCTGAAGGCTATACCGGAAATAATTTCCAAACGTATATCTTGATCCAAAACCCCACTGAAACAGATGCGACCGTGCAGGTGACGTATATGCCAGATTCAGGCAGCAATGTGGTGAAGACGCTCACGGTTCCTGGCAACAGCCGGTACACCATCATCACCGGTGAAGGTGATGCAGATGGGCCAGGCTTTGGTACAGACAAGGCATTTGCCACCAGGGTGGCCTCCACCAATGGAGTGCCGATCGTTGTAGAGCGCGCCATGTACTTTGCCAATGAAGGCACAGAAGCAATGGGGGTGACCAACCCCAGCAATTATTGGTTCCTGGCTGAGGGATATACAGACCTCGGTTTCAGGACGTACATCCTCATTCAGAACCCCAATTCGGTCAGCACAGATGTGACGCTGACATATATGCTCTCAGACAGTTCAACGGTAACCAGGCAGATCACCGTTTCTCCCAATTCTCGCTTCACGGTTGTGGGCGCTGAAAGTGCTACTTATGGGGTGGGCAACGGCAAGACATTTTCTACTGCCATCCATGCCACCCAACCCATCATTGTGGAGCGCGCCATGTATTGGACAAATGGGGATAACACCCTGGCCGGCCACGATAGCCCCGGTGTGACAGGATCTGCCTTTGCCTGGAATTTGGCTGAAGGGTTTACCGGTGCCGGCTTTGATACCCGTATTCTTGTGCAAAACCCCAATGACGCCTGGGCAAATATCACCATCACTTATATGAAGCAGGGGGGTGGCATAGTGACGAAGACCGTCAGCATTCAGCCTCATGCCAGGTTCACGATCATCGGATCGGAAGACGATCTGTTTGGCATAGGCGCAGATCTGGCGTTTTCAACCCACATCGAATCGGACCAACCCATCATCGTTGAGCGGGCTATGTACTTCCCGGGCGGCGGACATGGAACAACAGGGGTGCCCGAATAATGATTGACCACGAGCAAATCAAACGAAATAACCAAAAAACCCTTATTCTGATCATCGTGTTGGTCTTCTCGGCGGTTTGTTTGTTGACCCTGGGCATCTGGCAGGGGCTGAAACGACCAGATATGAGCAAGACCCAGGAATCTCCTGAGCTGGGGCAGGCCACGGGTCTGCTTGCCAATGGCAAGGACCTGTTGTTGCATTCGGAAAGCGGAGATATTTCGGTCTACATTTTTGGCTGTCCAAAACAGGTGAATGGCACCATCGTGATGACACCTATGGGGGCGTATATCAATGACCTTGTGGCCTCAGATACAATTTGGACAAGACCAACAACGGTGAACATTAGCTTTACTGAAGATAATAAAACAACAGGTGGGCAATTTTCTGAGGTGTGTTCGATTCGGGTTTGTTATGTTTTGACAGATGAGCAATGGACGCATTACCAGGCCGCAGAAGATGATCTGGCTTCGCAATATCTTGAAACTGAAGATGCAGAGACTCCATTTTGGGTGTATTTGTTCGATTTCAGCAAACCGGTTACCCACGAGCTGTGCGCCGATTATCACAAACTCGGTCTATATGCCCTGGCCGTCAAGAATTTACCTGCACCGGTGACAGGTGGTCTTTACGAGCCGGGTCAGATCAGCATCACGGCAACCCCAACGGAACCCGGAATCTATGAACCGTAAGCCTGCACTGCGTTGGAGCCAGTTCCTTTTCAGCGGTGAACTCCTGGCGGGCGTGTCTTTCTTGATCTACCTGCTCACACTTTGCCCGGGTGTGTACGGCTTTGATAGCGCTGAGCTGGCCACAGGCGTCTTCACCCAGGGGATCGTGCATCCACCTGGATTCCCGTTGTACATGTTGGTGGGAAAACTCTTTTCTTTGCTGCCCATTGGCTCGGTCATCTTCCGGCTGAATTTGATGTCGGCCTTTTTTGGCGCCGCAACGGTCTACTTTTTATACCGGGGAACGGCCATTTTGTTTCAGACCAAATGGGTCGCCTGGGTGGCTGCTGCCTTCCTGGGGTTTTCAGTTTATTTTTGGCAAATGTCTGTGGTGGCGGAAGTCTACACCCTGCATACCTTTTTTCTAGCTGTTGAGCTGTTTCTTCTGTTGCGCTGGCGCGAATCGGGAGCCAGCCGGTTGTTGGTTCTTTTTGCATTCACCTATGGCTTGAGTTTGACCAACCATACCACCGGGTTGTTCTTCGCACCCGGGTTTGTATGGCTGATCGTCTCCTCCCCAAAATGGAATTGGAAACCCGCCCGGTTTTGGCTGGCAGCGGTCCTGTTATTCTTCGCCAGTCTGCTCCTTTACCTTTACATTCCGATCCGGGCAGGTTCCAATGCCGGATTGAATTACATCAAAGAATATTATTCGGTGGATGTGTCCACTTTCTCTGGTCTGCTGTGGATGATCAGTGGGCGGGCGTATTCTTTCTTTGCTTTTGGGTACACCCCAGATCAAATTCCAGCTCAACTTTGGAGCGGATTGGGGTTGATCTGGCGCAGTTTCATCGGCGTGGGTGCGCTGACAGCGCTCCTGGGCCTTTATGGCTTTTTCAAACGCAATTGGGAAGCCGCATTGGGTTGCCTCTTGATCTTCCTGGCAAACTTCGTGTTTTATATCAATTATCGGGTGCTGGACAAGGATACGATGTTCTTACCGGCCTTCTTAATGACCGCAATATTCATTGCTGCCGGGGTGGTCGAAGTAGCGCAATTAATTGAAAAGCTGGATCTGAATGCCCCTTTGCATAAATGGGTGGTTATGCTTCAACCAGTGTTTTGGGCGCTGATAGCAGTTCTGGCCTGCGCATTGAACTGGCAGTGGGTGGATATGAGCCAAACAGCAGGGCCGGAATCTTATAGCAGTATGGTGCTCTCTTCTGCTGCCCCAAATTCGACCATAGTGGCAAGCTGGTCACCGGCAGTGGTGCTTGAATACATTCAATTGGTGGAAGGTAAACGCCCAGATCTGACGATCTTGAATCGGTCTCGCAGTGAAGTGGCTACTTATTACCATTATTGGTCAGCAGGGGTCCCCAAAGATCAGCTTCTGGGCATGGTCAACCGGGATGAACTGGCTCTCATAGATGAGAGCTTTGAAAAGGGAAATGTATACTCGATTGAGTATGATACCGATCTGGCAGATGCATATTCTTTTACACAGGTCGGGGTGTATTATCAATTGCACAAAAAAGACTAAAAAGGGATGTTGAAGGATTTCTCCTTAAGCCAGCGTGAACCGCCGGCTTATTTATTCATATATAGTGAATCGAATCCGGATTGAAAGAGAATAGTCTGGAGGTTGAAACGCACCCAACTGAGTCGGCTTGAGCATGGCCAATTTACAAAAACAGGGGCATGGATATCCATGCCCCTGCGGGGAGGGTCCCCCAGTTCTAGAGCAAAAGGAGAAGAATAAAATTACAGCACCAGGATGCCGAAGGCATCGGCTCCCTGAGAAGTCCCTTCAAAGACATAAGGGTCGATGCTGGTTTTTTCTCTATAACTCTTAACGATACGGGCAAAAGCTTTGTCAGCTTCCGGGGTGTTGCGCCCCAGAATGGCTACTGTACCGCCAGCACCACCGCCGGTGATCTTGGCGCCGAACAAGTGGTTGCCGCTCTCAGCGCGCACCAGGTTCACCAGTAGATCGGTCTCAACGGATCCTAATCCGCAATCGCTGTAGCCGGCATGGGCGCCATACATCAGTTCCCCTAAAAGGCTAAGAGTGTCATCAGAAACGGGGGTTGGGCAAGATTTCAGGATCTCAAAGAAGAAGCGAACCCGATTGTTTTCTTCAACTGCATAGCGAGTGGCTGCCCGAACCGGGTAATCTACATCAGGCCGAATGGGGGTGTACGGGTCAAAGTGTTCCGGGTGGGCTTTGGTGAACTCGGCCCCCCGCATCTTTGCGGGTAAACGGTCTTCATAATTTGAGCGGAACAGGCTGGGGGTAAGCCGAGCCATGTACCCCTGCCAACGAGGATCAGTGTAGCGTTCCAGAACGCCCACAGATTCACGGGATACAGGTAAGTTCTCCCATTCACAGATCAACTGATACCCCATAAAAGTAGCTGCCCGGGCAGCCTCATACTCAATTCCAGCAACTGAGTGGCGCACACCTGAATCGATGCCCCAGATCTTCAACCCCTCGGGGAGTTTCACGAGCGGGTAAGGAATACATGGTTGGCAGAGCATGGGGGTGAAGGCGTTTGTGTCTCCCATGATCACGGCAAATTGATCCATCACGCCGCTGGCAGATTGAGCAATGGCGTTTTCAACCCATTGAGTCCAGGTGGCCAGGTCAACCCCAGAAGCGGTAAGGCCGTACGCTGCTGCACAGGCTTTCATGGCAGAGACTTCCAACGCGGCAGAGGAGCTGACGCCTTTACCCAGAGGAATTTGTGAATCCAGGAACATGTTCAACCCGCAGGTAACTTTATCGGGGTATTTCATTTTTAAGAAATACAGACTTCCCACAATATAGGTGTACCAGCTTTTCAGGGGGTCACTGTTGATCCAGGCGCGGGCTTCTTCAAGGGAGAGCACGCCTGCAGCGTTCGCGAAGTTGGAAAGGTCAAATTCAATGGTCTCTTTCCAGCCCATGGATCTTACGGAGGGATTGTGCAGCACGAAATGGGTGTCAGAGCGCGGTTGGGCTGCAAAGAAAGTGGCTTCTGCGATCGTGGTCTCGAAGACCAGCCCACCGGTGTAATCATCGTTGCCGCCCATCAGGTCCAACCGGCCAGGGGAACGGTTAACGTAGATCGGATGGCCAGCAGCGAAGAGTTTGCCGGTCAACTGGTGCACTTCCGCGACAAAACGGGCGGTGTCTGGGGACGGTGAGGTTTGGTTTTTTTGATCCATGGAATCTCCAGGAGAAAGGGGTATTAATTCTGAGTGCATTTGAATGTTATGATATATATTCTAACAGGCTTAAAACAATAAGTCAAATGTAACAAAACATAACATAAAACTTGCAAAAACAAGCAAACCTCTGTATAATGTATTTATAAATTCCTGATAGGCGGTAAAACAATGGCGAACACTGCAAACGTTGCAAAAACACGAAAAATGCGTGCTGCCTGGCTGGGTTTGATCCCATTCCTTGTTTTTTGTCTGGCTTTTGAGATCATTCCGATTCTCTTGCTGTTTCGAGACAGTCTACAGCTCAAAGGGGGCGGGCTTACGCTTGCCCACTAT
This sequence comes from Anaerolineaceae bacterium, assembly GCA_034933225.1. Classification (GTDB taxonomy): domain Bacteria; phylum Chloroflexota; class Anaerolineae; order Anaerolineales; family Anaerolineaceae; genus UBA6107. Next base: position 8,910 of record JAYFNV010000018.1, read on the forward strand.
GGTGACGCACTGGCTCCTCTCTATCTCAAGTCCTTCATAAATAGCATCAAACTTTCAGGCCTGACAGCCATCATTGGTACTGTGTTGGGCGTATTCATCGGCTATGCAATCTACCGTTGGCCGAGTAAGCGTGTGCAAGAAATTTTGGTTACCCTGTCTGATGTGACTACCAATTTTGCGGGTGCCCCTCTGGCCTTTGCTTTTATCATTATTTTAGGCTCAAACGGTGTGGTAACCCAGTTCCTTTTGCAATACTTTAACTGGAAGATCTACCCTGATTTCTCGGTCTATTCCTTTTCCGGGCTGACGCTGGCGTATGTCTACTTTCAACTGCCGTTGATGGTCCTGCTCATCATCCCTGCATTTGCCGGGTTGAAAAAAGAGTGGCGAGAATCAGCATTCAATCTCGGCGCAGATACCTTCCGTTTTTGGTGGCACATTGGCATCCCGGTACTTGCTCCCTCTCTGATCGCCGGGTTTACGCTGCTTTTTGCCAACGCTTTTGGCGCGTATGCTACTGCATACACCCTCACGGGATCCCGCCTCTCGTTGGTCACTTTACAGATCGGCTTCACCATTGCGGGTGAGGTGCTGCATGACCCTGGCATTGGGCAGGCAATGGCCATCTTATCTTTGTTGATCATGGGCACAAGCATTGTTATTTATCAGATTGCGACCAATCGGGCTCGCCGCTGGACACGACGTTGATCGGAATGAGGATTCAATGAAGCAAAAACCATCTGTTAGCCAGATTCTGATTATTGTCTTTTTTGTTCTTTATATGATCATTCCCATTGTGGCAACGTATCTGTTCTCTTTGGCCACGCGCTGGGATAGAACCATATTGCCGGAAGGGTACTCCTTTGAGGGGTACATCACAGCCGCCAAGAATCCGTACTTTTTCTCTACGCTGCGGAATTCTTTAGTGCTATCCATTTCTACGGTTTTGGTAAGCCTTGCGATTGTGGTCCCCACGGTTTATTGGGTACATGTGCGCTTGCATAATGCTAAACCGTTACTGGATCTGTTGATGATCCTGCCTTTTGGCATCCCTGGGGTTGTCTTAGCTCTGGCGCTGGTGCAGGTCTACAATTTTCCGCCTCTCAGCCGCTCAGCCTTGCTGTTGGTTGCGGCGGAGGTGGTGTTCACCATGCCATTTATGTATCGCTCCGTCTCCAACAGTTTATCTGCGGTGGATATTCCCACTCTCACTGAGGCGGCTCAAAGCCTGGGCGCAGACACTAAAAGCGTTTTGATGGAAGTGATCGTGCCAAACATCTTCCCGGGTATTCTGAGCGGCAGTTTGCTGGTGTTTGCAACCGTTTTCGCTGAGTTCACACTGGCTCGCTTGATCGTAGGCGCAGGGTTCAAGACCTTCCCGATGCTTCTGGTGGAATACACCCGCATTGATGGCACCATCGCCGCAGCATTGTCTGTTATCTCCTTTACCGTCGCCTGGATCGCTTCTATGCTGATCCTGTGGGTGGGTGGCAAGGGTGTGCGTTCAACACAAGACATCGTAAAAGCTAAATGAGGAATGGATCATGGCATATTTAGACCTTACCAATATTTGCAAATCATTCAATTCAGTGGTGGCTGTAAAAGATTTCAACCTGAATATTGAAAAAGGGCAGCTAGTTTCTTTTCTTGGGCCTTCGGGTTGCGGAAAGACAACCACGCTGCGGATGATCGCCGGTTTTGAGCTTCCGGATTCAGGAACCATCAGTTTGGATGGAGAAGATATCTCCCTGGTACCACCCAATAAACGTGGTATCGGCATGGTCTTTCAGGCCTACGCCCTCTTTCCCAACATGACCATTCGCGAGAATGTGATGTTTGGTCTGCGTATGGCACGCAAGCCCAAAGCCTATATTGAGAAAAAAGTAGATGAAGTATTGGACCTGGTGCGCTTGAGCAATACCGCCAAACGTTATCCGCATCAGCTTTCTGGTGGGCAGCAGCAGCGCATCGCCCTGGCGCGGGCGTTGGCGATTGAGCCAAGAGTGCTTTTACTGGATGAGCCTCTCTCAGCGCTTGATGCAGAAGTGCGTGTAGTATTACGCGGAGAGATCCGCCGTATCCAAACGGCGTTGGGGATCACCACGGTGTATGTGACCCACGACCAGGAAGAAGCGCTGTCTATTTCAGATCGCGTTGTGGTAATGAACAGCGGACTCATCGAGCAAATTGGTTCAGCGCAGCAGATCTATCAGCACCCCAATACCCGGTTTGTGGCGACCTTCATCGGTACCGCCAACGAGTTCCACGGCAAGGTGGCAGGCGAGAATACAGTGTTGTGTGATGAACTGGCATTGACAGTTGGTCAAAACAAAGCGTTTGCCAAAGACAGCAAAGTAGTTGCCCTCATTCGCCCTGAGAATGTAGAAGTTTTTGACGAAAAACCGTTGGATGACCGCCCCAACTTGTTTGAGGGTGTGATCGAAACGCTCACCTTCCATGGTGCCATCACCCGCCTTGGCATAATCGCGGTGGGGAAACACATCACCGCAGATGTCAACCTGAGTGGCCGCACAATGCTCTCTCACCATCAAAAAGTTTGGTTAAGTTTCCGCCCAGAGTATTGCCAGATCATGGCGGAATAAGGTTAAGACTCTAATGTATTTCATTAACAGACACGAGATCGTACTGGATAAACAAGAGCGCTTGGAACCCTGGGCCAGCCCGGACCGCGTGATTCAGCTTGCAATGGGTTTTATTAAGAACTGTCCGCTGGATGAGAACAACCATTTGCCCTGGTATTTGCAGTATTCCTGTTTTTGGACTGATCCATTACGACCAACCATTTGGCCAGATAACCCGGCGGGCAAGTATGCCTGGGCCGTGACGACATTGTTGAAATATTACCCTTATTCTGGGGAAAGCTCCTTCATAGATATTACCCGTACCATGCTGGACACGTTGATCAAAGCAGTTGTGCCTGCCGGGAATGAATGGGCAGGGGCGCTATATTCATCTGGGGAACCCGGCAGAGTAGATTACCATGGCGCACGTGCAGATGGTGAGTTTGCCACGGAACCCGATAAAGTGGCCCAGGTGGGGCGGGCGTTGGTCGATTTCTATGAGATGACCGGCGAGGAAAAGTACCTGCTGGCTGGGAAATCCTGCGCAGATGTGCTTGTCAGGCACTTGCGTGCAGGCGACATAGACCATTCTCCTGTGCCGTTTCGAGTGGATGTGCATGATGGCAGGATCATTGAAGAATATACCAGCGACATGATCCCATTGGTACGGCTCTTTGAAGAATTACAACGTCTTGGGGTAGGGCAGTATCAAAGTGCCCGGCAGCAAGTGCTGGATTGGATCTACAAGTTTCCTATGCAGACGAACATCTGGAAAGGCTACTTTGAAGATATTCGTTTGGATCCAGATAACCTGAACCGGGATCAACTCAGCCCATTGGAAACGGCCCGTTATTTGTTGCTGACCCAACCAAAGGACCATGATTGGCGCAGTGATGTCCCCCGTCTGATCGAGTGGGTGAAGGAAACACTTGGTGCGCCTTTATTTTTCTCTGCTGAACCCATTCATGAGCAAAAGTATTGCTTCTTTGTGATGGGCAGCCACACCGCCCGCTACGCATCTTTGTGTGCCCAATGGGCACAGATCAGCGGAGAAAAGAGCTATCAGGAACGGGCCATCCGGGCGCTAAACTGGGCCGGGTATATGGCAGATGAAGATGGCACAGTGACCGTGGGGGTGGATCGGCCTGATTATTACAATCAGTGCTGGTTCACAGATGGGTATTTTGATTATGTGCCGCATTTCATAGATAGCATGGCCGCCATTCCATCATTGGCACCTAAAGATTCAGACCATTTACTGGCATCCAACACGGTTGTGAAGCATATAGAGTATCAACCAGGTTGCGTTAGCTATCAGACCTTCGATAAAAAGGGAACCCAGACCCTGCGTCTGAGTTTTGTACCCGAGAAAATTATTGATGGTCAAGAATTAATCCCTGAACGCACCCCAAATGAGAACCAATCTGGTTGGTCCTTTGACCCCACAGAAGGTGTGCTCAAGATTCATCATCAGGCAGGGGATGTAAAGATCATCGGGAATGTAAAGACATCTTAATGAGGTAACAACGCCCTGAAAGATCAAGTCTGAAGGGTGTATCAAAAATCGGTAAGGCCATTCTGAAGGAGGAGAAATGTCACGTAAGTTGTTCGTTTTAGTAAGTGTATTGCTCGCGTTTTCATTGTTACTGGCTGCATGTGCTAAAGCAACACCGACTGCTGCACCGGCAACTGAAGAACCAGCTACACAGGCCCCTGCTGAGACCGAAGACCCAATGGTTACCCTGGTCAATGCTGCCAAAGCCGAAGGTACTCTGGTCTCTTACGGTTTACCCGATGACTGGGTGAACTATGGTGGTATGTGGAAATTGATGTCTGATAAGTATGGCATCTCCCACGCTGATACAGATATGTCGAGTGGCGAAATCCTGGCTGCCTTGAAAGCCGAAGCTTCCGCTCCCGTGGCGGATATCACTGATCTTGGTTTTGGTTTCGCACAGGTAGTGAATGACGAAGCTCTTTCACAGCCGTACAAGAACTCCCATTGGGATGAGATCCCCGCATACGCCAAGGATCCTGATGGTCGTTGGGCTGCAGCCTACTGGGGCGCTATTGCCTTCACCGTCAATACAGCCATTGTTACCAATGTCCCTCAATCTTGGGCTGACCTGCTGAAACCCGAATACAAAGACACTATCTGCATGAAAGACCCCCGCGAATCTGCAACCGCCAATATGGTTGTTTTAGGGGCCGCCTTTGCCAATGGTGGCGATGAGACCAACCCCCAGCCGGGTGTTGATTATTTCAAACAGTTGAGCGAAGCAGGTCAATTACGCGCTTTGGCTCCCAGTACCGATAACATTCAGAAGGGTGAATGCCCCATCTCTTTGTTCTGGGATTTTGATGGTCTTTCCAAGAAGGAAAGCCTGCCAGAAATGAATTTGCAGGTTGTCATCCCCAGTGATGGTACTGTTGCCGGCTTGTACATCCAGTTCGTCACTGCTGGTGCCCCGCACGCCAATGCTGCCAAGTTGATGCTCGAAACTGAGTACTCAGACGAAGGTCAGCTTGCTTATGCAAATGGTTTCGTGCACCCAATTCGCACCAGTGTTGTCCTCCCGGATGATCTGAAGGCGAAATTCCCGCCCGAAGCATCTTACAGCGTAGTGAAATTCCCGCAAGATTTCGTAGCTTTAGCAACGGCTGCAACCACCATCTCTGATGGCTGGAACACGATCGCTCAATAATTTAGTCTGTAAGGGTTCCGGGGCAGGGCATTCCTGCCCCGGAAGAACCAGGCAAAACCATTTTGCACGCATGTAATCATCGATCATTTTTAATGAGTTTGTACCAGATAGCAAGGCGAGTATTGGAACGTTTCTGGCAAAAAAGAATATAGAAATTAATGAATAAGTTGTACCGCATCAGAATTTATTGAGATCATACGGCAGAAACACAAAAGATAGAACCTGGGATTGGGCATAAATGACTTTTCTTCTGGCACTTGATGTAGGAACAACTTCTGTAAAGGCTGGTTTATTTCAGGCAGATGGTGTCTGTCTGGCAACTGCTTTACAGGAGTACGCACTTATCTCCAATTCGGCAGACCAGGCTGAGCTGGACCCGAATACGTACTGGATGGCTGCCTGTCAGACCATCCGCCAGGTGGTGGCGCAATCAAATATCAACCCAGCCAATGTGACCGGGCTGGCTGTTTCAAGCCAGGGTGAAACCACCATTGCATTGGACTCAAATGGGGTGCCGCTGCGTAATGCCCTGGTGTGGTTGGATAACCGCGCTGGCAAGCAAAGTGAGCAGTTGAAGGCAGTACTGGGTGAAGAGGTCTATGAGCGCACAGGCATACCCGATGTGGTTGCAACCTGGCCGGCTTGCAAGATCTTGTGGATCAAAGAAAACGAACCGCAGATCTTTGCGAAAGCAGCCAAATTTGTTTTGGTGCAAGATTTTCTTGTCCAGCGCATGTGTGGGCAATACGTGACGGATGGTTCCATCAGTTGTACCACTTTGTTTTATAACATCATCACGCATAACTGGTGGCCAAAAGCATTACAGGCAGTGGGGATCGACGCCAGCCAATTGCCGCAATTGTTGGCAGTGGGCACCACCGCCGGGAATCTTACCCCATCCGCCGCGGCAGAGTTGGGTTTGACCGTCCAGACAAAGGTGGTGTTGGGCGGAATGGACCAGGCAGTGGGCGCGATCGGTGCCGGCAACATTGGCGCTGGCGTGATCTCTGAAACCACGGGTGCTGCGCTGGCCATCCAGGCCAGCATTCTGGATCCGCTGGTAGACAAATCAAAACAGACGCCCGTTTACGTACATAGCGTCCCTGCTGTCTACCTGTTTGTACCTGTTTGCCCAACTGCTGGCATGGCTTTCAAATGGTTCAAAGATCAGTTCGGCGCTGAAGAAATTGCCCGGGCAGAACGAGAGCATACCAATGTATATGAATTGCTCAACCATCTTGCAGAAGCTGTTCCGGCGGGGAGCGACGGGCTGGTGATGTTGCCGCACCTGATGGGCGCGTTCAGCCCGGAGAGTAACCCGGCAGCCAGAGGTGTTTTTAGTGGCTTTACCTTGCATCACGGGCGCGGACACTTTGTGAGGGCTATACAGGAAGGCGTGGCCTTTATGCTGCGGCGCAACCTGGAATTGATCGAAAGCTCAGGGGTAGAGATCAAAGAAGTGCGGACTACCGGCGGCGGTTCTCGCGGAAAACTTTGGAATCAGATCAAAGCTGATGTGTGCAATCGTCCGTTTGTCACCCTAGAAAATGAGGATACTGCCCTGGTTGGAGATGCTATTTTGGCCGGTGTCGCTTGTGGAACCTTTACATCGGTTTCAGAGGGCGTAAAGGCAATGGTCCGTATCCAAACGAAGATCTTGCCAGGTGAGAACGTGGCAGCTTACGAGAAAGCATATAAACGTTACTGTGCACTAGACAACAACCTGTCTGATTACTTTAAACAAAATTATTGATAAACCCGATTCGATAAGGAGAAAGCAATGAAACCAAAAGTTGGCGTATTGGTAATGGCCTTACTGGAAGATGATTACAACAAAACTGCCCATGTGCGCCCCATGGCGCAAAAAGCAGCCGATCGTATCGGTGCGATTCTGGGTGAATATGCAGACACCGTCTGCCCCAGGCTGGTGGAAAACGAAGAACAAGCTGAAGCTGCCGCAACCATGTTCAATGGGGCAGGCGTTGACTTGATCGTCGCGGTGGAAGTGGCCTACACCAAGGGCATCGTACCCACCCGTTGCTTTTTGAACACCACGGCTCCTGTATTGGTTTGGAATACGCAACAGATCGAGTTCTTGCCAGAAGATGCCGATTTTGACCTGATCATGGTCAATTCTGGCATGTGCGGTGTCCCTGAAATGACCTCAGCGTTGCAGCGCATTGGGCGCAAGTTCTGGATGGTCAGCTCGCACATTGATGATCCCAGGGGCCGCACCAAATTGGCAGAGTATATCCAGATTGCCGGCGTTATCCATCGCCTCAAGACTTCCCGGATTGCCATTGCCGGGCATGCTTTTGAAGGCATGACCGACTTGATGGTAGATCAATTAAGTCTACGTCAGTTCGTTGGCCCGGTTTGCTGGCCAGTGGAACCTGAAAAGGTAGCCCAGACCATGGTGGACCTGCCCCAGGCTGAAGTGGACAAACTGGTGAAGAGTGAAAGCGCCCGCTACAAAGTAGTGATGGACGCCAAACAATTTGAGCGTTCCTGCCGTTTCGCCCTTGCACTCGAAAAGGTGATGCGTGATGGAAAATTCGATGCCCTGGCGTCTTTTGACCAGGTTTGGTTACCTGATCCGCGCGTGGGGATCATTCCCTCCTACGGAACCGGTCGGCTTTGTGAAGTGGGCATCCCTGCTGCACCTGAGGCAGATATCACCACACTTACCGCAATGCTCATCCTACAAGAGCTGGCCGGCCAGGCGACATTGCTGGAGAATTATGTCATCGATTTCAAACAAAGCTGCATGATGCTTTCGCACGATGGCCACGGTAACCCGGCGATGGCCGCCAAACCGGCGGATGTGAGCGTAAAGCATAGCATCTATTATGAAGGTGTGAACGGGTTCGGTGCTGGATTTGAATTTGCCTACGCTCCAGGACCTGTGACGAATCTGGCTTTGGTTTGCATGGGTGGTTCTAAATGGCGCCTCATTGTTTCTGAAGGCGAATCCATTGAGATCAAACCGCGCCCTGTATCAGCCCCCCAGATGCTCTTCAAACCCGCTAAATTGGGGATCGAAGACTGGTGTGACGCCTGGTGTAAAGCAGGATCTCCTCATCACATGGCGTTGGCAGCCGGTCACCTGGGTGCAAAGTTGAAACTACTGGCAGATATGGCTGGTCTGGAATACCTCGAGGTTTAGTTTACATTTTCTAACCCTGTACTGGTAAAATGTGAGATGGTAAGTAGGTATTTGCCTGAGATCAAACTTGATTGGGGGCAGTTGGAATGAAAAATCTTATGGTGAATTGGAGCAATAAGGGAAGATGGACAAAATGAACAACTTCTCAGATCTTGAAAATGCGAATCAAGAAGAAAAAGGCGATTCTTTAAGCGCGTCTGAACGCCGCTCATTGATCGCTCAGATGGTGCTTGAAAAAGGGAAGGTGACCCTCACCGACCTTGTTGCCCAATTCGCCATTACTGAAACTTCAATCCGCCGCGACCTTGTCATCTTAGAGTCACAGGGACAGCTCAAACGTTTCCATGGCGGCGCTATCTCACTCTCTGGCAATTCGCGCACAGAATCTTACAGCGAAAAAATGCATCTGAACATCAAAGCCAAAGAGCGTATTGGCAAAGCAGCCGCGGAGATGATCAGCCCCAGGGATGTGGTCCTGTTTGATTCTGGATCCACCACGGTTCAGATCATCAAACAGATGCCGGCTGATCTTCGCCTGGGGGCTTCCATCCGCATGGTAACCAATTCTCTCGCAATCTCTCAAGAAGTGCTCAGTTGGCCTTCGCCTAATCTGATCATCCTGGGCGGGATCTATCTGCCAGATTACCAGGCAACCGCTGGCCCGCAAACCTTGAGCCAATTGCAGAACCTGACCGCTGATATTGTCTTTCTGGGGGCAGATGGGCTGACCCTCAGCGGCGGCGCCACCACAGCCGATATTTTGATGGCTGAAGTGGACCGTTTGATGGTGGAACGCTCCCGGCGTACCGTTCTGGTGGCTGATTCTAGCAAATTTGGCAAAATTGGCTTTGTGCCCGTCAAGCCAGTCTCTGCACTTCAGACCATCATCACAGATACTGACGCTCCGCCAGATGTGGTGGCTCAACTGCGCGATGAAGGCGTAGAAGTCATTCTGGTATAGTCTCCAGGCTGGCCGAACTTGACCCTCAGTAAGAGACTAAAGCACAAGTCTTGTGGGCGCTTATGCATTCAAGGCATGCGCATGGTCTTCTGAGGGCGTAAAGAAACAATGAATCACCTAATTGAATTAATATTCCTTATTCATTAAGAGAGGGATTTATGCCTGTTTATCATGATCTATTCCAAATCCAATCTGACCGCCGTCCCACGTTTGAAGATGTGACCGATCGGGTGGTGGAGGTTTTGAAAAAGTCAAAGATCAAAGAAGGGATCCTGGTTGTATTTTCACAGCATACCACTTGCAGTGTTCTCATCCAGGAAGCATCGGATGATGTTAATTATTGGGGTACAGAATTATTAATGCAGGATCTGGTAAATGTATTGGGGAAAGTCATTCCCACCTGCCTCACGGAAGGGCAGTACCTGCATCCCGGGCCGGAGCACATCAAAGCAGCCAGAGGCAGAGAGGAAGAACCCGCCTGGTCTTTGAACACAGACGCACATTTGCGTTCTGTCATTTTGGGCCGGTCGGTTTCCATCCCGGTACTTAACGGCAAAATGGAATTGGGTGAATTTGGCCGCATCTACTTTGCTGATTTTGACCAGGTGCGCGCCCGTGAGCGCAATGTGCGGGTACAAATTGTTGGAGAATAAGGCGTGAAACCCTCGTTCAATTGGGCGAATAATGCCTGGCAGGATTTTTGTCTTTCATTTTCATGGATAACGGCATCAGAGATTTGAGGAGAACTCAGGACAATGAAGACAAAGATCCGGGCTCCATTTTTTGAAACAAGCGTGAAAAATTACATCTATGGGGATGCTGTTTTGGCATACGCCAAAGCGGCAGATGCCGCCGCAAAAGAATTTGACATTGATGTCATTTTTGTGGCGCCCTACACAGATATCCGCCGGATCTGTGAGAACACTGACCGGTTGATCGTCTTTGCTCCCTACATGGATGCAATTCGGCCAGGACGCGGAATCGCAGATGTCTTGCCAGAAGCATTGAAAGCTGCCGGCGCCAAAGGTGTGGTGCTGAATCACTCAGAACGCCCCATGACCTTGAATGCACTCAAGAAAACGATCGATCGGGCCAACGAGCTGGATCTGATCAGCTTCGTGTGCGCCGATTCAACTGCAGAGGCAGAGGCGATTGCCCACTTGCACCCGGATATTTTGAACCCGGAACCCGCAGAGTTGATCGGCAGCGGAAAAGTAAGCGACATGGGCTTTGTTAAAGAGGTGATCCGCGCAGTTAAAGCAATCGCCCCGAATATTTATGTAGAACAGGCTGCAGGCATCACCACAGCCCAACAGGTCTACGATTTTATTCTGGCAGGCTCCCAGGCCGCTGGCGCGGCTTCTGGCATCCTTAAGTCTTCCGATCCTTACAGGTTATTAAATGAAATGGTTGGGGCTGTGCGTAAGGCCAAAGATGCACTTGCTGCCTGAAACCGGCAGAGAACATCCGCTTTGATATTGGAGGTATTGTAAATGATCTATAGAGAAGAGCTGCATCTTGAATCTAGGGGAGGGCTGCCAACCTTCCATAACGTTACTGAACAGGCCAGAAATGCCGTCAAGAAATCTGGCATTAAAAATGGGATGGTTGTGGTGTACTCACATCACACCACCTGCTGCGTCATCATTGATGAATGTGCTTTTGACCTGACCATGAACGGTCTGGAAACTCTGCAAGAAGATTTTATTGATGCATTAGAAAAGATCATTCCCACTTACCGCAAAGAGGGAATGTACCGCCACCCCGGCCCCAAAGCTGAGAAGTTCGGCGCCGAACATGAAGAAGACGCCAAAAGCTGCCGCAACACAGATGCGCACCTGCGCTCAGCGCTGGTTGGCAGAAGCGAAACTGTGGTCGTCATGGACGGCAAGCTGGATATGGGTGAGTTTGGCAATATCTATTTCATTGATTTTGATCAAACCCGCGCAAGAAAACGGACCGTCCAGATCCAGGTGATGGGCGAATAGCGTATTTGAATGGATAGATGCAATCGGACGGCACAGCCATTCTGTGCCGTCCGATATTTTTAAAATGTGCGTGGTTGGGGAGCTGTTTTTTGTTACAATTAAGGGATCAGATAATTTGAAGAAGGAGGGGGTGGTAGCTTCAAAATTGCGGTAAGTCAACTGGCACCCGCTTTTCCCATTTGTTAAAATGCGCATTGCTGGTTGAGAGATTGACGGCTTCACCTTCCAGAGGGTGGTGACCGGTTCTGGCCTAACCCTCTAACGAGGGCGCGTGGACTACAAAGCTCGCATGTACGACGCCATCAGCGGCAGGTTCATCCAGCCAGATACGCTTGTGCCCGAGCCAGGGAGCTCACAGGGCTACAACAGATATACTTATGTAAAAAACAATCCAATTAATTACTCGGATCCAACAGGCCACAAAGAATGCAATGACGGCAATCATGATGGAGTTTGTGATCCGATGAATGGGAATGATGGTCCCGGCACTGGTGGAGGCGGCGGAGGGGGAGGAGAAGGCGGCGGCGGTACTACAACTCCAACTCCCACGCCCAATCCCAATCCTCAAAATTGGGTAACACCAAATCCTTTTGGTAATAATTTACCCACAGCTCCAGTCGGATTGTATCAAGGTACAACCAATACACCTACACCTTTTCCCACCCTTGTACCGCCGGAAGAAACAAAACCTTCCTGGTATGTAGATTTCGAATGGAGTAGAGTGGACTGGGCGAGCGTGGTAGTAGATGCTATTGGATTAGCTGGTGACGGCTTAGTTGAACAAACCTATGGTATCTCGGAATTTGTTGCAATAGCACTTGAAGGCTATATTTGGGTACGGGCAACTAATCAATATATAAATGGCAATCCATCAGAATTTAGAAAAAATTATGTCGTGACCTTTATCGACCTTACCCTAAAACAACCAACATTAAGGACTAAGGCTGCCAAAACTCTTCCTTTATTGGTTCATTATTTTCAGGGTTAGATCTTATTGATTCACTGAATATAAAAATAACCAATGAATAGAGGAATATATGGAAATAATTGTTCAAGAAATTTTTGACAGCTTTATAATAATGGCGATTTTTCTTTTCATTTTGCACGAATTTTATTTGAGTATAACGATCCTAATGGGCAAAAGGAAAGTATTATTATTTCCAAATCGACAAATTGCATGGATAATAAAATTTATTTCAAGCGAGCAATTTGAAATTTATAGGAACAAATACTTTGTCCATATCAAAATATTTGCATTCTGTTATTTATTTGGTTCACCCCTGGCAATAACTATTTTAATATTTGATTTGATAGATATATGGAGTATATAGCAGAATAATGATGATTAATCTTTTTCTTCATCTATTAATGAGGAAAAGAAAAAAATTAATGTCGGCAATTTATACTTCAATAAAGAAACAATGCCTTGAAGAAGGCGAGTGAGGTATTTTACTTCCCCGCCCTTTTTATGGTTCTATGGTGGGTATTACAGATGAAGAGGGTGTGCTCACTTCTGAGACCCGTTATACCCCATTTGGAGAAGTCCGCGAAGTTGTTGACTCCATCTCTGAGATTAATTTTAGCTACACTTTCCAGAAGGTAGTCACGGGCAGCGGGCTGACCCCCTAACGAGGGCGCATGGACTACAAAGCGCGGATGTACGATGCTTTTACCGGCAGGTTCATCCAGCCAGATACAATTGTGCCCGAGCCGGGGAGCTCACAGGGGTATAACAGGTATACGTAAACAAAGGATAATCCTATCCTCTATTCGGATCCAAGCGGTCATTGCAGTTGGCTTGCTTTGCCAATCCTTATTATTTCAACATATTAAATTGCTATTTATTCTCATCTCATCCATAAACCGTCCGTACCAGAAGATGGTTTTGCTTCGACTATTTCTGACTTAGTTAGTTTAGGGTATGAGCATGCTGAACATGCGAATATTATTGGTGAAGGATTGAATGACTTACAGAATGATCCTAGTGTCCAATATACACAAGACAGAGTAATTGAAAAAATCAAATCCGATTCCAGGTATGGGCATGAAGCGTATACACTGTCCAGACAGCAAAGGATAAAGTTCCTCTTTTAACGAAGTTGGCTCAAGTGGGAACTGGAATCAGGCCGCACTTGAGAATAATCAAGCTTTCTGGATGGTTCATAATGGTGCGTTGCCCGCAACCAATACATCAGTAACGGATCATGGGACTATTTCAACACCTTGGGAAATTATTGACAGCTTTGAATTTACCCCAAATTATCAAAAGCGTGATTTAGAATACAACCTATATGCTGTCTCTACTTATTTCATCTACAATCTTATTTTTAGAGCAAAAGAAAAATTTCCAATCACCGCACAATGGAAAGAAGTAATTTCACCTAATTAGTCTTTGCCAATATTGGGCAGATTGCAGGTTATTTATGAAAAAAAATATTTTCTTGTTTATATTTTTACTAATCTTTTGTGCAATTACCAGTTGCACAAGACCGGTAAAACATGCTGACAATTTTTACAATGTTAATGATGGCCTATCTTTAAGACGTATCCCATTAGTAAAACCTATCGAAATAATTCTTCTGGAATCGCAAACCGACCTAACACATTCTTGGGATTTGGAACTACAACCTGGTATTTGGGTTGACTATCCAAATAAGCAAGGACTTCGTTATTTTTATGGACATGTTCACGATTTAAAGAAATTTGCCACAATTAACGGAATTATCATGGCATATTCTTCTTTTGTTGATCAAGATGCAGTTGCTTACATACAAGATAATTTCTATCATTGGTTTGTTCTTGTACCGGATTTAGAGATACAAAAAGGTTTTCATTCGCAAGATGATTTTTCCGAATATATTCGAACATTGGGTATTGAGAACCCAGATTGGCAAATCCCAGACGAGGTATTCAGAAGATTTAAGAAAACTGGTTGCTTGGAGTGGATTCCGGATTGCGAACAAAAATAATTTGTCATGGCACTTTAATAATTAAATGGACATTATTAATGCTCCTCTTTCAGTTCGTACTCTTCGATCTGGGAGAGATTTCACATTATTTATTTCTATTATCTTGCAAGCAACATCGACATGATTTTCGTCAGGCAGAAAAGACGTAATAAACTGTTCCGACAAGTCACTCAATTGCTGTGGAAAGATTGGAGCGGCTTTCTCAATTGGTTTGGAAAAAAGCTCAAAGTTCTTTTCAATGCTGCTCATGACCGAAATATAATCATCAGCCACCATCTGGTTATGACCATAGGAATAAACCATTTGTTAATTGAGCTTTTTATGCCTTAAAAACTCTTTTATCGAAGTGATGCGGCACCCCGTGTTCACACGTCGAGTAGCGGAGGAACGCCTTCACCGGCAGGTTCATCCAGCCAGATACGCTTGTGCCGGAGCCGGGGAGCTCACAGGGGTACAACAGGTACACATATGTCAACAATAATCCGATTAATTATGCTGATCCTTCAGGACATTTACCTGATTGGGCATATTACGCTATAGGTGCATATAGTCAGTTCTTTAATGATATGACCTTTGGATTCTATTATGCCCTTGCAAGTAAATTTACTGGGGATATTGATTATTATGGTGATGATTCATTTCAACAGGGTCGTGAAGCTGGACGAACTCTAAGCACCGCTTTCTCGGTCTTTCTAGTTGCAGATGGAGCTGCAACAGCACTTGCCGGTTCTTCAGCTTTAGCACCTACAGCTGGGATTGGAGGTGGGTGTGCTGCATTAACTGGAGGTGGGTGTTTGGCTCTTGCATTACCAGTTTTAGGAGCAGAAGCAGGAGTCGCTCTCGCTGGCGCTGGGGAAGCAGCAATCGGTGCAACGAGTTTAGCCTACATTAAAAATGATCCATTAAAATTAGCAAAAGGAACAGGCAATTCTTCAACTTCAGGCAACAGTTCTGGCAATCCAGCCCAGATGAATAAGTTAACTCCGGGAGAAATACGAGCACTTGAACAAAGGGGATTCAATGCAGAGGACTTGAAAGCCAATGAATACACCGGACAATGGGATATATTTAAGGATAAAAGTGGTAACTTATTCATAAAACCAAAAAGTGGCACTGGGCCAGGTGAACCATTGAATTTAAATATCAAAGAAATTTTGAAATAATCACTGGAGATAAAATGGATCCTGAAATTAGAATGGAATTTCACATAATTGGTGAAAACTTTTCACCTGAAGAATTTACAAAATTAATTAATATTTCTCCTACACGTGTATGGCATGTCGGTGATTCGGTTAATGAATCAAAACTATTGCGTAAAAAAAATGCATGGTGTTTTTCCAAAAAGGTTAATAATGAATCATTAGATATTAATGACTATATTTCTCCAATTGTTGATGAATTATTACCAAAACGAAAAATTATTTCTTCATTCTGTGCCACTCAAGATTTATACCTTGAAATCTCTTGTGTAATCTATATTATTAATCAAACTCCAATTCTTCATCTTGATCCGGAATTATTGACAAAATTACATAAACTGAATGTCCACGTGGATTTTGACATTATTCTGACTGAATAAGCCAATTTTTGATTTTATCCAATATCACAATAAATCCACAACAGAAAATACACATTAAACAAAAACAACTGGTTTTAGGTGACGCAAAATGATTGTTATCTGAATGATGATTAAATAAGTTAATAAAATTGACGGTATTTTCACCAACTTTCTGCCCGAGCGGATTTTCGTGAGATCAACTCTATTCCCAAGACGATCCAGTTTTTGGCGTATGAATTGTCTGGCAGAGAGTAAGTCCATTAGGAAAGGTCCGCACCCTAACACGATAAGCATGGGTGAACAAGCCACGTCATAAGCATCGGCGAGCTTGTCTGCCACCTGTTTCATATGAATGTTCCAAACGGTGACCAGCAGCCTGTACAAGATAATTACCACCTATTACTTTGCAGGTGGCACGTACGAGATGGAGGTGGAAGGGACGCAAACAACGGTCACACAGTATTACTCCATTGGCGGAGTTTCGGTGGGCATGCGCCAGGGAGAGACCCTCAGCTACTTCCTCACCGATCATCTTGGCTCTGTGGTAGGGGTAACTGACTCAACGGGGAGTTTGGGCTATGAGGCCCGCTATCTGCCATTTGGTGAAGTCGTTGTGAAAAGTGAAGACGACACCCCAACCGATTACGGCTACACCTTCCAGAAGGTGGTGACCGGCTCTGGCCTAACCCTCTAACGAGGGCGCGTGGACTACAAAGCACGCATGTACGATGCTTATCTTAACCGCTGGGTACAGCCAGATACAATTATTCCTGACCCACTTATTTCACAGAGCTGGAACCGTTATAGCTATGTGAACAACAATCCTATATTATATAATGACCCGAGTGGACATAGGTTATGTGAGAATGGAAACTGTGATCAAGTTAGTTTGGTCAATAAAATCTATGATGATTATAGTTGGACCCTATTAGGAAATAATTGGACAGCACGTGATATTAAAACAATATATTTTGCCGGCAAAGATATTAGCAGAAATGTTGATGGAAATGTTAATGTCCAAAAGTTATTTGGTGAAGTGAGGTTTTCAAAAGATGTTACCGGCAATCATGGTGGAGAAACCTTAAATCACCGAATTTCATTAAATATAAATTCTGATTCATGGGGAAATTGGACAATAGCACATGAACTCGGACATGATTGGGATCAAACAAACAAGGGAAATTTGTCACGAGCCTTAGAAGGCTTTACCGGCGGACATACTGATCAATCACAAGGTAAATTATACAAGGACGGTAAATCTTCATGCGTGACTGCTTACTCCCCTGGATGTAATAACGCGGGTTATTATTATGGTGATGTGCCACCGAAAGGTTCAGACAGTAATTTTAACAGGGGTGAGGACTTTGCAGAATCTTTTGCCGCACTTATTTACCCAAATATGGCCTTAGATGTTATAAAATCACTACCTCGAAAAAATATCTCATATTTCCAATATGATGACTACACAACTACCTTAAGAGGTTTATGGATGGCTTCTGCAGTAGACATTTATACTCGATAGAGGGTTATATGAAAACTATATGTTTTTCTCAAAGGTTAAGCATAAAGATGTTACTTTTTCTTATTTTTCTTATAACATTAACTGGATGTAAAAAAACTGATGAAGCCCCCATAAATATATTTTTGGATGGAGGATTTTTGTCAAAAATTCCTTGTGGCCCACCCTGTTTTTTTCAAATAACTCCTGGGGTAACATCTCAAAATGACACAATGAAAATAGTGCAAAAATCCCCCGATCTGTTTAAAGAATGCGTTTATAGCGATAAATACTCTTCGAAAAATGAAAGTTGGATAAGTTGTGCTTTTTTTAATCTTTCCTTTCAGGATCAGATGGTAAAAAGTCTGGATTATTATCCTTCTTCGGAGATCACTAGTCAACAATTGATTGATTCTTATGGCCTCCCTGATTCAATTTCAGTACGTTCAACATCTCTTCTTCCAGACGAGCCATTTAAGGTTGTCATGCAATTCTGTTATGACCAAATAAACACGACCCTTCTGTTTACAGAGCAAGAAGGTACAACGTATAAAATTGATTCTAAAACCCCTGTTCAACTGATTGTATATGATGACATCGATTCTTACGACCCATTATGTGGCTCTAAAAAGAAAACCTTGAAGTGGGTAGGTTATGGAGAATATGTCTTGATCCAACCATAAAAAGCTGACTAGGCCGCGATTCCTAAAAGGAAATTTTACGCATCTAGTAATTGAAAAAAAAGTCCCCAAATGTATCAACAAGGTGGAGATTAACCAGTTTGATTTTGTTCGTACGAAACTGATTGCGGTTAATCTTTTCTATTAACACTTACTTCAATTGAGATACAATTTCAAACCTTGTTTTTGTGGTCATTTACGGAATAAAAAGTTGTTCGACCAATGTAAGCAAAAGAGCTTTATTAAAAAAACAAATGTTTGAGATATTTCAGAATTTTCATTTACCAGCATCACATATGTTCAATTTTCCCCATTAGTATATTTATATTTGCTCACGGTCTGGTCGTGAAAATGGACATAAGTCATAGTTAAATTGAGCCTTTAATGCTCCAGGTACCTCTGCATCGATGTGATGTAACAACTCGCATTCCCAATTTGAGTAAAGCATGTATGTCGCAGGGGGTACGTTCATCCAACCAGGTACACTTGCGCCCGAGCAAGGGAGAACCTTTAGAGCTTATCAATCCCTTTTGGAAGAGCCAGGCCAGGCGGTGCTGAGGCTGAGCAGCCAATGCCCGCATTTACGATGCCTTCACCGGCAGGTTCATTCAGCCGGATACGTTTGTCTCCGAGCCGGGGAGAACCTCTAGAGCTTTTCTATCCCTTTTGGACGAGTGTGGCCAGACGACGCTGAGCACTCAAAGCGCGCATGTAAGAAGCAATCAACGGCAGGTTCAATCAGCCAGATAAACTTGTGTCGGAGCCGGGGAGATCCTCTAGAGCTTTCCTTTTCCCTTTGGATGACCCTAGCCATATGGTGCTGAGACCAAGTATTCAAAGCGCGCATGTACGATGCCATCAGCGGTAGATTCATCCAACCAGATACGATTGTGCCAGAGCCGGGGAGCTCACAGGGGTACAACAGGTATGCGTATGCGAACAATAATCCTGTCAGTTACATGGACCCGAGCGATTATTAAATGTGTAGGAAAAGTGCAGAAAAATGTAATTTCAACTTTGGACATCGAAGGTCAAACGCCAAACGCGAAATGCGAAATGCGAAATGCGAAATGCAAGTAAAGTTTTATTTTTGTAAAAGGCGTGACATAGTTTGATTTACTATCATTAAAAATTTCCAAGGAACACGGATTCTGGTTTGTGGGTTTACATCACTTGGAGTTTTGATACAGGAATAACTTGTAGGAGATAATATATCATCTCGGTAATTCATCTGGGGCAGGGTATTAATGTTCGCCAAATTTGTTGACTTAATGAGGAAAATCTTCAACCTTTTCCAGCAACTGCAGGAGGTTATTCAAAAGGTGTAAGGTTTATCCGCCTCTTCTGACGCTCTAACTCCAAAGGCACATTTTCTTCAGCAATCAAATCAAGAGGATCGATGGTTACATTGGATCGTAAAAGGCCTACGATGTTTCCATTTTTTATAAATGTCTTACATATCTGTCGTAAATGCGAAACCTGAATATTCCATAAGCACCCGTTCCTTCTTATCTCAGGGGAGAAATATTATTCGTAGATGACACCTTCAGCATGCAATAAAATTTATGTCCACGGATAGTCCTGTGCCAGTTCTTTTTACAGGAAAGGGCACAACATAATCAGGTTTGACTAATCATTGATGGTTTATACAAATATCCGTATACAAGCATTCGTCGTTCATTACCGCCCATTCGAATCTTTTAGGCGACTCTCTCAATCTGTCTGGTGTTCTCAATGATAAATCACTTGGGTAGATAATTTGAACGCTGTCCGTGGGGTCCTCATTGACGGTCTTTGCTTTTAAAAACAAACACAATTTTTACGTTGATTGGCACAGGGCATGCTAATTTGTAGAGGTTGGGAATTTCCCAATAAAAACAGAGAAAAAACACTCATTCTTTATGAATAGGAATCATTCTGCGCACCATATTCAGATATTTCTTTACTTACGCCTTTAAATTTGTCACAGTTTGTCACTAGAAATATA
>JAYFNV010000019.1:0-47971 GCA_034933225.1 Anaerolineaceae bacterium
GGCGGCGGCCATATCCTCATAGATCTGCCCGGACTCCTTCAGAATTTGCGCTTTCTTCTCTTCTGAATAGCCCTGCCAGCGTTTATTGGAGGCACGTACGGTTTCAGGATCATACTTCTGTTCTGCCTCTTTGGCATACGCCTCTTCCTGCTCTTTGCTCAAGCCCTTAAACAACTGTTTGTTGTCCATTTTTTGTTTGCCTTTCAAATACTCAATGGTCTTGTCCACAGTATTTTCCACTTCTTGCAACTGGTCTCTCTTTTTTTGAATGGCCAGTTTGTGCGCTTCCAGGGCGATTAAGATGTCAAAATCACGGCGTCCCATGAGTTTCCTGATCTCTTCCAGCGGAAGTTCCAGTTGGCGGTAAAGCAGGATCTGCTGCAGACGCAAGAGCGACTCCTCCCCATAGTAGCGATAGCCGTTATCGCCCACCTGGGACGGCTTGAGCAAGCCGATCTCATCGTAGTAGTGCAGCGTCCTTGGAGTGATTCCCGCCAACCGGGCCAGGTCTTTTACTGTGTACATGCCACCAGTATAAACTATACCGTAACGTCAATGTCAAGACCTTAAAATAAAATCCCCTGATCTCTCAAGGGATTAATCGGTCAATTATGCTTGCATCAGTTTTTTCCAACTGCCCATCCAGGGAGTTCCCAGTCGGTTGCGTTCCGGTACGGTGATCTTGTTAAACTTTTGCGCGACCTTGGCTGAGGTCATCGCCACCGTCGCCCAATCTTCTTTTTTCAAAGCTTCGCTCAGGGTCCTGTAGTAGCCGCTGGTCCATTCCCATTCCAATCGGAATTTATCGGCCTTCACCCAGTATCCACGCTTTTCCCAGGCAGACACAGAAGCCTCGATGGTGCCATTCACCTCATCCAGGGCCAAAGCCACATAAGCGGCCAAGTCGCGGGTAAGATCATCGGTCCCTTGCTGTTTCATCAATTCACGTAATGCCAGCACAATGCTGCGCGTCAATTGGTTGCGCTCTTTTCCGGCGCTGTCTGGATTGTAAACGCGGCTCATTGGGCCCTCCTGACAATAAAATGACCAGCCGCGGCTGGTACGCCCAATTATAGCCTAGAAAAACAACAAATTTTAATAAATTATTGTCCCCCCATACCTATATGGAAAGACGAAACTCTACCATATATGTCACCTTATAGTATAATTCCTCCGCATTTGGGGAAATGCTGGAATTGGCAGACAGGCCAGACTTAGGATCTGGTGCCGCAAGGCGTGAGGGTTCAAGTCCCTCTTTCCCCACACAAGAGAAAATTTTAGAAAAGAAGGAATGAACCTTGAAACTTGAAACCCAACTCCTCGATAATCATCAGATGAAGGTGATCGCTGAATTTGAAGCCGATGCCCTTGAGAAATTCAAACATCAGGCAGCTCGCAAACTCGCTGAACGCGCCAAGATCCCCGGTTTCCGTCCCGGCAAAGCCCCCTATGACGTGGTTGTTCGCCTCTATGGCGAAGAAGCCATCACCGATGAGGCCAAAGGCCTGCTGGTCGATGACTCCTACCCCAAGATCCTGGACGAAGCCAAGATCAACCCCGCCGCTCCCGGCACTCTGGAAGAGATCAGCGAAGGCGACCCCATTAAAGCCACCTTTATTATTCCCCTTGAACCCACCGTGGAACTGGGCGATTACAAAACCCTGCGCAAGAAGTATTCCGTCAAGGCTGTAGCAGAAAAGAAAATCGACGAATTTATTCAGCGCATGCGCCGCAATTACGCCACCGCCGAGCCCTCTGAGAAACCTGCCAAGGATGGCGATCTGGTTTATTTGAAATTGGATGCCACCCTCACCAAACCTGAAGGCGACGAAAAAGCCGAAGTCCTCAAAGAGTCCCCCACCCAGGTGGTCATTGGCGAGAGCGATCCAGAGGAGAATGACTTCCCCTATGCCGGTTTTGGCGACAATTTGAAGGGTCTCAAAGAAAAAGACGAGAAGACTTTCAAATATACCTACCCCGAGGAATCTAAATACGACCGCCTGCGCGGCAAGGAAGTTGAATTCCACGCCGTGATCGAGTCTGTCAAGACCCTCACCCTGCCTGAGGTCAATGATGAGTTTGCCCAGAGTCTGGGCGCCTTTGAAAACGTCCAGAACCTGCGCGACGTTGTCAAAACTCAGCTTGAAGATCAGGAAAAATCTGAATACGAACGCGGCTATTTTGATGAGCTCATCAACGATCTGCTCAAAAAAGCCACCGTCAAGTATGCTCCCCAGACCCTCGAACACGAGATGGAGCACGTCGTGGAAGCCATTCAGCAGGACCTCACCAACCAGCACATGGAGTTGGATACTTACTTGAAGACCCTCAAGAAGGTCAAAGAGACCTGGATGGAAGAAGAAGTCAAACCGGCCGCCAAACGCCGTCTGGAACGCTCCCTCGTCCTGGATGAATTGGCCCGCAAAGAAGAAGTTCAGGTCAAGAACGAAGACCTGCAAAAAGAGTTCGAAGCCATCATCAATGAGATGTCTTACGGCGCTGACATGAAGAAACTGCAGAAGGAACTGCGCTCCGAACGTATGGCCAACGCCATCGCCATGGAAGCTGCCAGCCGTCTGCTTAACCGCAACGTTCTCGAACGCCTCAAAGATATTGCCACCGGTAAAGCCGATGAGCCCAAAGCAGAAGCCACTGATGGCGAAGCTGAAAAACCTGCCAAAGCCAAGAAATCTGCCAAGAAAGTCGCTGCAGAAGCTGAACCCGTTGCTGAAACCGCTGAAAAGGTAGAAGAAGCTGCCCCAAAAGCTCCAAAAGCCAAGAAATCTGATAAAAAATAGATATTCGTGGTGTATGATGGACTGCAATACAGGAGGTAACGTGAAACTACCCGATTTTAAATCAGTCATTCCCATGGTCATCGAGTCCTCAGGACGCGGTGAGCGAGCGTATGATATTTATTCATTGCTCTTCCGCGAACGAATCATCTTCCTTGGCACTGCCATCGATGACCAGGTTGCCAATGCTGTCGTGGCTCAGTTGCTTGTTTTGAGCCGCGAAGATTCTGAAGCCGACATTCAGATGTACATCAACTCCCCCGGCGGACAGATCTACTCTGGTCTCGCCATCTATGACACCATGAAAATGATCCCTAACAAGATCAGCACCGTGGCCGTTGGCGTCACCGCTTCATTTGGCACCGTACTTTTAGCCGCTGGCAGCAAAGGCAAACGCTATGCCTTGCCCCATGCCACTATCCACATGCACCAGCCTCTTGGCGGTGCAGAAGGTCAGGCTTCCGATATCGAGATCCAGGCCAAAGAGATCCTGCGCCTTAAAGCCAGCCTCATGGGCATCCTCTCAGATGCAACCGGCCAGCCGATCGACGTCCTTGAGCACGATACCGACCGCAACAAGTATCTGGATGCTCAACAAGCCGTGGAATACGGTCTGGTGGATCAGGTCTTGATCCCACCCAAGCAGTAACCCACATCAAAGCGAACAAACCGGGTGGCAATGGCTATCCGGTTTGTTTTTTGGAGACACAAATGCAGATTCGACACCTTGAAAACATCAAAGCCCTGGTACTGGATATGGATGGCGTCCTCTGGCGAGAAAACGAAGCAATCGGCGACCTGAATGCCAACTTTACAAAATTTGAAAAAGCCGGCCTCAAAGTGCTGATGGCCACCAACAACTCCACCAAGACCCCCCAGCAATATGTAGAAAAATTGGCCGGTCTGGGTGCCAGAGTTTCCAGCGACCAGATCATTACCTCAGGGATGGGTGTTGCCTATTTGCTGCAAAAGCGCTTTCCTCAGGGTGGTTCCATTTACGTGGTGGGCGAACCCAGCCTTAAATTGACCATCGAGGAAGCTGGTTTTTCTATCTCAGAAAAAGACCCCTTGGCGGTCGTTGGTGCTGTTGACCGCAATATTACGTTTGAAAAGCTAAAGATCGCCACCTTGCTCATCCGCAGTGGGGTTCCCTTCTATGCTACCAACCCGGATCGTACTTTCCCGACTCCTGAAGGGCTGATCCCCGGTTCCGGCGCAATTTTAGCGGCAATCATTGCCGCCACAGACGTGGAGCCCATCATCGCGGGGAAACCCAGCTCCACCCTCTACGATTTCGCTCTAGAGCGTCTGGGAACGAAACCAGAAGAAACACTGGCTGTTGGGGACCGCATCGAAACGGATATACTGGGAGGGCAGCGTGCCGGTCTGCGTACCGCGCTGGTGCTTTCCGGCATCGCCAGCCGCGCTGAAGGGGAAGCCTGGAAACCCGCCATTGACCTGATTTTGCCAGAATTGGGAGACCTGATCTAGATGGACGCCTCTCGAGCGCTTTTTTACGATCTATCATTTGCCGATCTGCAAACACAATTAAAGCAGATGGACGAACCTGCTTTTCGCGCCAAACAGATCTGGCAGGCCATTTACCATGATCTGGCTGCCAGCCCGGATGAGATTTCCACATTGCCTAAGCCGTTACGCCAAAAATTGAGCGAGGGCTTCTCTTTCACCTCGCTGGAACCCGCCAAAAAGCTGGCTTCATCCGATAACCAGACCATCAAAACCCTCTTCAAACTGAAGGACCAACGCGCCATTGAAGCCGTATTGATGTACTACGATGAGCGCCAGACCCTGTGCATCTCCTCGCAGGCCGGCTGTGCCATGGATTGTTCCTTCTGTGCTACCGGCCAAATGGGTTTCAAACGTAACCTGAGCACCGGTGAGATCGTGGAGCAGGTTCTGTACTACGCCCGCATCCTTAAAGCCGAAGCCAAAGTGGTGACCAATATCGTCGTTATGGGCATGGGTGAACCTTTCCATAATTACGAGGCCGTCCTGGGCGCTATTGAGAGGCTGAACGACCCGCAAGGCTACAACCTGGGTCACCGCCGCTTCACCATATCCACGGTGGGGCTGGTGCCGATGATCGACCGCTTTGCCTCAGAGAAACACCAGATCAATCTGGCCGTCAGTTTGCACGCCGCCAACGACACTTTGCGCTCTTCGATGATGCCCGTCAATAAAAAATACCCTGTTGCCATGCTCATCCAGGCATGCCGCAATTATGTGGCCGTCACCAACCGCCGCATCACCTTTGAATGGGCGCTGATCCAGGGAGTAAATGACCGCACGCAAGATGCCATGGAACTGGCTGGCCTCCTCAAAGGGCTTTTATGCCACGTCAACATCATTCCGCTCAACCCAACCAGTAAATTTGCCGGTCAGGCTACCACACGAGAACGTGCTGAAGCATTTAAGCAAACGATGGAATCGCAGGGAATTCCCTGCACCATTCGCCTGCGTCGCGGCATTGATATTCAGGCGGGCTGTGGTCAGCTCGCCTCACTCGAATCCGATTAGTTCAAATTTCCTTCATGATATAATCTTTGCGCTATGGCAGATAACCTTTTCTCAAAATGGATGGACTCGCTCGACCGTACCCGCAAGGCCAGTTTTGGCCGTATTGCCTCATTTTTGGGTGCCACCGAGATCAACGACGAAACCTGGGATGAACTTGAATCCCTGCTCATTCAAGCCGACCTGGGGGTGGATACCACCCTTTCTGTCCTGGCTTCTTTAAAAAAGCAGGTCCTGGACCTGGGAATCACCAAAATGGAAGAATTTCAGCCGATCCTGGAAGCAGAATTGCTCAGCCGGCTCTCCCCCGTACCAGAACTTGACCTCAGCGCGGACCCAACCGTGATCCTGCTGGTGGGCGTCAATGGTTCAGGCAAGACTACAACTGCCGCCAAATTGGGCAAGCTGTTCACCAATTCTGGCAAAAAGGTGCTCCTGGTCGCCGCTGATACCTACCGTGCCGCCGCCATCGATCAGCTCCAGGTCTGGGCAGAACGGTTGAATATTCCGCTCGTGGCCGCCCAGCCCGATAGCGACCCAGGTGCAGTTACCTATGACGGCATCCAATCTGCCCTGGCCCGTAAATATGATATTGTCCTGGTAGATACTGCAGGGCGCTTACACACCCGCTACAACCTGATGGAAGAGCTTAAAAAAGTGCATCGCGTGGCGGGCAAGGCTTTACCGGGTGCGCCTCATTTGGTGCTGTTGGTTTTGGATGCCACGACCGGCCAGAATGCGCTCATCCAGGCCAAGGCGTTCCAATCGGCCGTCAATGTAAACGGGGTCATTCTCACCAAGCTGGATTCCTCTGCTCACGGCGGTATGGCCTTTGCCATCCAAAAAGAGTTGAATCTGCCCATTTTTTATGCCGGTCTGGGTGAAAAACCCGAAGACCTGCAACCATTTGACCGCGAATCATTTGTAAAGAGCATTCTCACACGCTAAACACGAGGAATCATGGAAGACCTGATCGCAACTTTAAAGACCAATCAATCCACTATCCACTCCCTCATGGAGCGTCTTTGACTTACCTGAAAAAGAGATCCAGTTAGCCAGCCTGCAAAAACGAACTGAAGACCAGGACCTTTGGAATGATCCCCAGCAAGCCCAGACGCTGATGAAACAAATGTCTGACCTGCGTGACGAGATCACACTTTGGCGTTCCCTGGATAAAAAGATCAACGACACCCTTGAGCTTGCCGAGCTGGGCGATGATTCCCTGCAAGCAGAACTGGAATCTGAGACCGCTGCCATTCAAAAAGACCTGCACAAGCTGGAGCTTTCCACCCTGCTTGGCGGCAAATATGACCGCGGCAACGCCATCCTCACCATAAACACCGGCGAAGGCGGCACGGATGCCCAGGACTGGGCAGCCATGTTGGAGCGTATGTACCTGCGCTGGGCAGAACGGCGTGGATTCAACGTAGAGATCCTCGATTCCACAGAAGGCGAAGAAGCCGGCATCAAGACGGTCAGTATTTTGGTCAGTGGCCCTTACGCCTACGGCTATCTGCGCGCTGAAAAAGGCGTGCACCGCCTGGTGCGCCTCTCCCCCTTCGATTCAGCCCACCGCCGCCATACTTCCTTTGCCCAGGTAGAGGTGCTGCCAGAAGCCAGCCAGGAAGATCCGCTGGTAGTAATCAACCCGGATGACCTGAAGATCGACATTTACAAATCTTCCGGCGCTGGCGGCCAAAACGTACAAAAGAACGCTACGGCTATCCGCATTACGCATATTCCTACCGGATTGGTCGTTTCTTGCCAGAATGAACGTTCCCAGATGCAAAACCGCGAAAACGCCATGCGTGTGCTGCGCTCCCGTCTGCTCGACCTGGCCCAACAGGCACAGGACAAACAGCTCGCTGACCTGCGCGGCGTCTATCAGAAAGCCGAATGGGGCAGCCAGATCCGCTCTTATGTGCTGCACCCCTACCAGATGGTCAAAGATCACCGCACAGAGTTCGAGGTGGGTAATTCCCAATCCGTTCTGGATGGCGACCTGGACGGTTTTATTGAAGCCTTCTTACGAATGAATAAAAATGATTAGGGATTTTAACAGCACCAGGGCAATTCATCTGAATTGCCCTGGTTTTTTATTTTAAGTGCTAGTGGATTGTCACCCCATGCAGGTCTTTGAAGACCTCAATGGTACGTTCGATCTCTTTCTTTTTCTCAGCGCCATTCCAACCGAACTTCTTGGCAAAAAGATCCGCCATTTCTTCCAACACGTCCTGGTTTACCTGCCCCAACCACCCCAGTGTGGAGCGGCGCAGCAGCAGATCTTCCACGTGCAGGGGCATTTCCTGTTCGACCAAGAAATAAACCTCGCCCACCTTCCAATCTGGCAGAGATTTGAGCGCTTTCTTGCCTTCAGCCGCAACAGCTTTGGCAACCGGCAAGCAGCGGGTTCCGTAACGGTCAAACAAGATGGCCACATCTTCTTTGGATAATCCAGATTTTTCAGCTACGTAATCGATGGTACTGGCTTTATCCGCTTCGGTTTTGGGGTAATCCTTGCCGCCGCCGATGCCAATGGATTCTGTGTTCTTCTTTCTCTTGAGCTTGAGCAAAGAGAGGCATTGGTCCGTCACCTGCGCAGAAAATGCGCGGTAGCTGGTCCATTTGCCACCCACCAGACTCAGCACAGGCAGGTCGCCGATAACATCTTCTTTGATGCTGTGATCGCGGGTGATCTGCCCTGCGGTCTTGGCATGAGAAAATTCCAACGGGCGTACGCCGGTGAAGCGGAATACGATCTGATCTTGTTTGACCGGGATATCCGGGAAGACGCGAGCTACCAGATCGATAAAGTATTTTTCCTCTTCAGGGGTGCAGCGGGCTGTATCAGCATCATCAATGGGCAGATCCGAGGTACCGATGATGACCTTATCGTAAAACGGGAAGATCAGTACAATACGCCCATCTTTGTTTTCAAAGAAGAACTCATCAGTGCCGATGGCTTTGCGCAGTTCAGGGTTATCCACCACCAAATGCGAGCCTTTGGTTCCGCCAATGTACTTTTTATCAATTCCCATCGCTTTGTTGACGGGGTCGATCCACGGGCCGGCCGCGTTGATGAGGATCTTTGGGGCAACAGTAAATTCTTCCCCACTCAACTCATCCCGCAGGGTCACCTTGCCAGGCTCAGCTTGCGCCAGGCTGACGTAATTCAGCGCCTTGGCGTGTGGGCCTTCTGCCATGGCATCTGTGATCAGGTCCAGAGAGTACCGCTCAGGCGAAAGGATCTGCCCATCATAATAGCGGGCAGTATATTGGATCTTTGAATTCAATCTGGGGTGGCGTTTTAAGGACTCGGTGCGCCCAAAGAACTGATGCCGCGGCACGGTCTTCTGTTTGCGGGTGAAGGAGTCGTACATGATCAAGCCAAATTTGATCACAAAAGCGCCGCGTTCGGCGGGTTTATCCAGCAGGTTCAGGAACTTGAAGGGAGCGTTCAGCAGCCCCGACCAGAATTTGAAAATGGGGATGGTGGTAGGCAGTGGTTTGACCACATGCGCCGCGTTTTCGATCATGCGGTTGCGTTCCCGCACTGCTTCTTCAACCAGTCGGAATTCGCCGTTTTCCAAATAACGGATGCCTCCGTGCGCCATATGGGAAGAGGCCGTTGAGGCGCCTGAGCAGAAATCTGCCCGGTCGATGATCAATGTTTTGACGTTATTGAGGGCCAGGTCGCGGAATGTACCAATACCATTGATGCCCGCTCCGACGATCAGGACATCCACCTGCGGATCTTGCTTGATCTGGTCAATGAGTTCACTGCGTTTCATCATACCTGCAAATCCTCCGAGAAAATTTTTTATTCTTTGGTCAAATTCATTTTGCTCTGGAGACCCTGCCCCAGTTCTTTCGAACGTTCATAAGCGGCCAGCACAGCCCGAGAAATGGCAGTTCTGAAACCGGCTTTTTCCAGGTAATAGATGGCTTCTGCTGAGGTGCCGCCAGGCGAAGTAACGTCATTGCG
This sequence comes from Anaerolineaceae bacterium, assembly GCA_034933225.1. Taxonomy (GTDB): domain Bacteria; phylum Chloroflexota; class Anaerolineae; order Anaerolineales; family Anaerolineaceae; genus UBA6107. The sequence continues at coordinate 9,316 of JAYFNV010000019.1, forward strand.
CAGTTTGGCAGGATGCTCATGGTTGGTCATATAGAACTCCACGCTGCCCCTTAGGGTCTGTGAGACCAGTTGTTCGGCAATTCTGCGCGGGAATCCCAGATGCACGGCGGCGTCGATCATGGCTTCCATAAACAGGAACACATAAGCTGGCCCTGTTCCGGAAACCGCGGTCGCCATATCCATATAATTTTCGTCATCCACAAATACTTCTTCGCCCAGGGCTCTGAACAACTCGCGGGCATTCTCTTTTTGCGCGTCGCTCACTTTTTCTGAAGCCGCCCAAACGGTGATGCCCATGGCGATGCGTGAGGGCGTGTTGGGCATGGCGCGGATCACCAGTTCGTGCCCTAGTCCAAGCTCCAAAGTGTCCATTGTGATGCCTGCGACGATGGAGATGACAAGTGCGTCCTTGCGGATCTTTCCACGCAAGGAGTTGGCAACCATTTTGAAGCGCTGCGGTTTGACCGATAAGACCACAAGATCTGCGTTTTTGACCGCTTCAGTATTATTTTCTGTGCTGGTCACTCCGTATTGGGCCACCAATATCTCATTGCGGTCCGTTTCAGGTCCAGAAATGACGATATTCTTGGCGGAACAACTTTTACTGCTGATCAGACCGGAAAATATGGCTTCGCCCATGACACCCGGGCCAATGATTGCTACCTGCATCTTGTCTAGCATAGGTGCACCTACCCTTCATGATATATTAAGAAATTTTACCGCGAATATGAAAAATCACCTAAAAATCAGACCTGCTGAGGATGAAATATTCTTTAATATCGGTTATGATTTCCCCGTTATGACCACACAAACTCAACCCGCCTTTTTTATTGGTTCAATCCCCATCTACGGCCGCTTTGTGCTGGCACCCATGGACGGTTACACCGATAGCCCTATGCGCCGCCTGGCAAAACGTTTTGGATCTGCCATCTCTTACAGCGAATTCGTCAACGCCCTGGATATCGTCCATGGCCACCCCCATCTGGATACACTGACCACTTTTTACGAGGAAGAACGGCCTTTCGTCTATCAGATCTACGATGACAACCCGGAGCGCTTCCTCATTGCAGCCCAGAAACTGGTGCAAAAACAACCCAACATCATCGATATCAATATCGGTTGTTCGGCCAAAAACGTCTCCAACCGCGGTGCTGGCGCCGGTCTGCTGAAAACACCCGAAAAGATCGCTCAGATCGCCACCCTGCTGGTTAACAACCTGCAAGCTCCCATCACTGCCAAGATCCGTCTCGGCTGGGATGAAGATTCGCTCAACTACCTCCAGGTGGCCCATATTTTGGAAGACTGCGGCATCAGCCTTATCACCGTGCACGGACGTACCCGCAAGCAGGAATATGGCGGAGAAGCCAACTGGCAGGCCATCGCCGAGGTCAAGGCAGCCGTCAAAGTGCCTGTGCTGGGAAACGGTGACGTCAAGTCTTACGCTGACGGGCTGCGCCTCATGCAGCAGACCGGTTGTGATGGCGTGATGGTCGGCAGGGCTGCCATTGGCAACCCGTGGATCTTTGCCAACTCAGATCGCAGCCTGATCAACAAAGAAGAGATTTATAATGTCCTTTCCTGGCATCTGCAAGAAGGCGTCGCCCTGTACGGACCCAACGTGGCGGTGCCCATGTTCCGCAAACACCTTATCCGCTATCTGCAAGGTTACCTTACCACATCGGATATTCGCCGTCACATCTTCAACATTGCTGATCCCGATGTGCTGTTGGCTGAGATCAAAAAACTGATGGAGCTCTGAACTTTCATTGGAGGGATATGGAAATCCTTGAAGAGATCATCAACACACTGCCTAACTCTCCTGTTCCCGTGAGGAATGTATCCGTCGGCGTCCATTGGACGGCCGTATGCAGCGCCAGCTGCGGTCTGGCTTCTACTCTCACAAGCGAGAACCTGCCCTACGCCAACCTTAGTGATGTGGGACGCCTGCATGAGAATTCTGCCCAGGAGTTGGCCCGCTGGGTGCTCTCTGAAAACCACTACGAATCCAGCGTGGGCATGGCCGCCTTGAATTCCCTCGTCCGACCCAACCCTGCTGACCTGGTGGAGTTGAACGCCTACAATTGGATCTTCGCCAATTGTCCCGGCAAAGATGTGACCATCGTGGGGCATTTCAATTTTGTCGACGACGTGCGCAAAACCGTCCGCAACCTGTGGGTGTTGGAAAAGAACCCGCGTCCAGGAGATATTTCAGCAGAGTATTCTGCCGAATATCTGGGCAAAGCAGAGATCATCGCCATCACCGGCAGCGCTTTTGTGAACCACTCCATGGGCGACGTGCTGAATATGTGCAATCCCCATGCGGTGATCATGATCCTGGGACCTTCCACCCCGCTCTCCCCGGTCTTGTTTGACCATAACGTATCCATTCTCTCCGGCTCTCATGTGGTAGATGAAGCCGGCTGTTTGCTCACCGTGCAGCAGGGCGGCGGTTATTCACAGCTCTGGGGCGTAAAACGCGTCACACTCTTTCGCAAAGGATTCAAGGCATGAATAATTTTGATTATTTCTCAGAGATCCAGATGGCCGTCACCGTCTGTGATCCAACCGGCATCATCCTCTATATGAATAAACGCTCCATCGAAACCTTCCAGAAGGATGGCGGAGCTGATCTCATCGGCAAGAACCTCTTCGATTGTCACCCCGGCCGTTCCCGCGAGAAGCTGGCCAATTTGATGGCTACCCACACCAGCAATTCGTACACCATTGAAAAGAATGGCGTTCACAAGATGATCCACCAGACCCCCTGGTTTGAAGACGGCGAATTCAAAGGGTTTATCGAATTCTCGTTTGTCATTCCGGTGGAAGTACCCCATTTTGTGCGAGGCTGAGATGATCATTTATCACATCACCAGCGAACGTGAATGGCAAGCCGCCCAATTGACCGGCCAGTACCTGCCCCAGGGGTACGCGCAGGATGGCTTTATCCATACATCCTTCAAGGAGCAGGTGCTCAAAACAGCCTCCCGCTTCTATGGCGGCCAAAGCGATCTGGTCTTGCTCAAAATAGAGAGCGAAGCCACCGCTGCCGAGGTCAAAGTAGAGAATCTGGATGGCGGCGCTGAGCTCTTCCCGCATATCTACGGTCCTCTGCCTGTCACAGCCGTTCTGGCTGCCGCGACTTTTGAAGCAGATGCCTCCGGTCAATTCGCCTTTCCGGCTCAGTTATCAGATTGACTTATAATGGAATGGGAGGAAGAAATATGAAATACTTCATGATCGAGATCACCTATACCGCTCCCATCGAAAAGATCGATGAGACGCTCAAATTTCACCGTGAATTTTTGCAAACCGGCTACGACCAGAACATCCTGCTGCTCTCTGGCCCGCAAAACCCGCGCAGCGGCGGAATCATCATTGCCCGTGCTAAGACTTTGGACGAGATCAAAGCCTTTTTCAAAAATGACCCTTATCAACAAAGAGGACAGGCAGACTACCGCTTTGTTGAATTTTCACCCGTGAAGCACGCCAAAATGGTGGACTCCTGGATAGAACTGGACTGAACTATGACAAACGGAAACGTACATTACGAAGAATTTAAAGTGGATGGCGAAAAGCTCGTCAGCAAGCTTAAAGAACTGCTCCACGAAGGCAACATCCGCAAGATCTTCATCAAAGACAACCAGGGCAACACCTACATTGAGATCCCCCTCACCCTGGGCATCGTCGGCACCCTGCTTCTACCCGTCTGGGCAGCCGTAGGTGCCATCGCCGCCCTGGCCGCTGATTTCACCATCGGCGTCGAGAAAGTGGAATAGCTTCCCTCACTTTGCCACCCTTGCCCTTCAGGCGTGGTAAAATAATTGCCGTCGTCCCCGTAGCGCAATGGATAGCGTGCCGGCCTCCGAAGCCGTCGGTGTGGGTTCGAATCCCACCGGGGACACAATTTTAAAACTTACTCTTTTAATATTATTTTTTGGTCAAATTTGAATGGGGGATTATGACTACTGTAAAAAGAACAACGCTAATTTTAGGGGCTGGCACAAGTATGCCTTATAAGTATCCATCAGGGGAGGATCTAAAGTATGAAATCATTGACCTCGCAAATTATATATTAAAAACTAGCGATCCACGATTTTCACAATATTTTTCTAAAGCTGCTTTATCAAAGTTCAAAATAAGCTTAGAACGCAACCATGGTTCTTCAATTGATGCTTTTTTAGAAGTATTCCCAGATTTTACAGAATTGGGTAGGCTCCTTGCTGCTGATATTATCTTATTATGTGAAAACCAAAAAACTTTATTAGATCGGGAAATCAGAAAAAAAGGAATTTATAAATTTCTTTTTAATACATTAATTGATTTTAGTTCTTCACTAGACCCCAATGATTTTTCAATAATTACCTTTAATTATGACCTTTCACTTGAACAGGATTTTTATGATGGCTTATTAGGTCTCAATTATTCAGAAAATCAAATGATGGAATTTTGGCAAAAGTTTCCAATTTTTCACATAAACGGGAAATTTGGTGGGTTATCCTGGCAAGATAAGGGCGATAGGGACTATGGAAGTTACCAAGGAATAAGATCAGATTATGGGAATATCGAATTCCTTATAAAAAATATTTTGCCATTCTTCACTACTGCAAATGATGAAATAAAGATTAGTCCCTCTCTAGCCCAACACATGAAAGCGAATTTGATGAATTCTCAAAAAGTCTACTTTTTGGGATTTAGTTATCATAAGCAAAATATGGAAAAAATTCAGTATACAGATTTTTTAGCGAACCAAAGATTAAACGTTTTTCGTTCAAATCCAGTTCATATGGAAGAAACTCTATCCTCGCATATACGCGGAACTTGTTTAGGGATGAGCGAAGGTGATATAGAACACATTAAGAATGAATATAATATCGGATTAGCCCCTAATACGATGGATGATATTACTTTTCTAAAATCGATTCGGCTCCTAGAGTAGATAATTATCAATAATTTTGAGATTATTGTTTTATTAAATTTTTTAGACTAAAATTATTGACTGATGGGTAAATGTCCATCAGTCTTACTTTTGATTGGAGTTTTCAATGAAGTTTCTGCGCTTCCGGGCACCCGACAAAAAGATCTATTACGGCTGGCTCAAAGACGATGAGGTAGGGCTGATTGAGGGCGACCTCTTTTCTGAGTACCGCCGCCTGGAAGCGTCTTTTCCGCTACGTTCGGTCAAGATCCTGGAGCCGGTGCTGCCGTCCAAGATCATCTGTCTGGGGCGCAACTACCCCGCCCATGCCCAGGAACAGGCCGCTGAGGTCCCCGAAGTGCCCATGCTGTTCATGAAACCTACCTCTGCCATACTGCCGGACGGCGGCAAGATCATTCTGCCCCCGCAATCGCGCCAGGTGGAACAGGAAGCCGAGCTGGTCATCGTCATCGGCAAACGCGGCCGCTGGATCGCTGCTGAAGAAGCGGAGAAATACATTTTGGGCTACACCATCGGCAATGATGTCACCGCCCGCGACCTGCAGGAACGCGACGGCCAATGGACTCGTTCCAAGGGCTTTGACACCTTCTGCCCCATCGGTCCCTACATCGAAACCGACCTGGACGCCGCTGACACACTCATCACTTGCCGCGTCAATGCAGAGCTGCGCCAGATGTCTTCTACCAAGGAGATGGTCTTCACCATCCCGCAGATCGTGGCTTTTGTCTCCTCGGTCATGACCCTGGAACCTGGCGATCTCATCTTTACCGGTACCCCCTCAGGGGTCGGTGTCATCGAAGATGGTGACAGTGTGGAGATCACCATTGAGGGTATTGGCCAATTACGCAATTCGGTGGAAGCCGGTTGAGTTTTTGGCAACTTGATTTATACTAATGGGATGAAATTACTCGCGAAATTACCGCGTGAATTGTACTTTTTGATCGCCGGAGCTGTCTTATTGGTCGGGGGTCTGGTAGGCATGCTGTTTGTCTTCAATGCACACGATGCCCCGACGCCTACTCCCAACCCAAGCACCCAATCTGCTGCGTATGACCAATCTCTGGTCGTACCAGCCAAATCTACCCCCACTTCCCAATCAGCCGCCACAGCAACTGAACCCTCTGTCGGCATCCAAACCCTGAATTTCGACAAATACTTTGTCCATGCCAGCTTAAAATCAGGCTTGGAAACCCCCATGATCCCCGACCGGATTGTCATCCCAGAGATTGATCTGGATGCGCCTGTGATCGTGGCTGACTATAATTCCACGGACATTGAAGGGGAAACATTCGGTCAGTGGATGGCGCCCAATGAATTTGCGGCCGGCTGGCAGCCAGATTCAGCCTTACTGGGCAGCGCTGGCAATACCGTCATCAACGGGCACCATAATGAGTTTGGGGAAGTCTTTGGCAGGTTGGTTGATCTCAAAGTGGGAGATAAGTTCTATGTGTACTCAAAAGGACATCAATACTCCTTCATCATTGCCAATCGGATGATTTTGCAAGAACGCTTTGTAGATGTAGCCACCCGCCTGGACAATGCCAGGTGGTTAAACAGAACAGATGACGTTCGGCTTACACTCGTCACCTGTTGGCCAAAGATCTCGAACACCCACCGTCTCATCCTGGTGGCGCGTCCAGTAGATTGAACTAGTAATTCAGGGGAAGATCCTCTACCCGTTCTGCCACCACAAATAAGCGGCCCCAGGATTCCACACCCTCTTTTGCAATGCACGTCTGTAAGATCAGGCGATCATCCGGGTTGTAGATCTTCATGAACATATCGCTCACGCTCAGCGTAACATCTGTATGGTTCACATCTACAAAGTTTGAGTACGGGCTATTTGGAGAAAGCGCCTGGTAGGCATCGATCTCTGTGATCTCGTAAGTTAGTTTTGTTCCATCCCCATACACCAGAACCGCCCGATCTCCCACTTTTAGGTCAGAGAATTTCTCTCCGGCCAGGTTATTGTGCGCCACCAACCCGATGGATCCATATTGGCTGGCGGTGGAGAATTGGGTCACAATGTTGTCCTGGGTGGAAACATAAGCTGCATTTCCATTTGGCTGCTGGACAATGGGAGAGGCGAAGGTATCTTCCACATAGATACCCACGATCTGACGGGCATTTCCATTCACAACCGTGGCGCTGAATTTATCGACAGAGCCGATCAATTGACTGGTCTCAGTGGTTGGGTCCGCGGAGTTCCCGGCGCTTACAGGAATGATTGCCATAGGACGCGCCAACATCAACCCCAGGGAAAAGAAAGCAGTCAGAATGTGGATAAATTTCGTCATACAACAATCTTACCGTTCTGACTTTTTTATTACAATATCAAACTGTTTACATAAGCGCAATCTTACATTACTGTAAGATTGGTTAGCATATAGAAAATTTGGCCGGATGTCTATAAATATTGGCAAATAATTGCATGGTATAATCTTTAGGTTGTAATAAAATAATTTTCTCTTTTTAAGGAGCGGTTTTATGTCCGGGCATTCAAAATGGGCAACTATTAAACGAAAAAAAGGCGCGACCGACGCTAAACGCGGTCAGGTATTCACGCGGTTGACCAGAGAGATCGTCATGGCCGCCCGAGAAGGTGGAGCTGATCCAGACTCCAATTTCCGTTTAAGGCTAGCCGTTGACAAAGCAAGAGCACAAAGTATGCCCAAAGACAACATCGAAAGAGCGCTCAAAAGAGCTGCCGGTGAAGGTAAAGAAGGCGAAGTTTACGAAGAAGTAATGTACGAAGGTTACGCCCCCAACGGTGTAGCCGTCATTATTGAATGCGTTACTGAAAACCGCAATCGTACCGTTGCTGAGATTCGTCACATGCTCTCCCGCTCCGGCGGCAACATGGGTGAGATCGGTTCGGTTTCATGGCAGTTCAAACGGGCTGCTGTGTTCACCTTCCCTAAAAAGGGTAATGATTTCGAGAAGATCTTTGAATTAGCCGTTGAAGGCGGCGCTGATGATGTGACCCAGGATGATGAAGAGATCGAAGTCCAGGCTCCTGTGGAATCCTTCAAGACCCTCATCGATCGCTTCCGCACTGCCAATATCATCCCCGATGAAGCCGGCTTGCGCATGATCCCCAACCAGGAAATGGAACTCAGTGTTGCGGATACCATGCAGGTCGTCCGCACCATCGAGAACCTCGAAGACATGGATGATGTTCAGAACGTCTACTCCAACCTCAAGATCTCTGATGAGGCAATGGCCGCCATGGAGTCTGAGTAAGAATATGCTGGTCATCGGGATTGACCCCGGAACCGCCACCACCGGATATGGGATTGTTGAAGAAAACAATAAAAACGAGATTCGCGCGGTGGAATATGGGGTTGTCTCAACAGCAGCAGGTCTCCCGGCCGAAATTCGGCTCTTAGAGATCAACCAAAAAATAAATGAAATTCTCCTTCTCCATCGCCCAGATTGTGGCGCGGTGGAGAAGTTGTTTTTTCAGCGCAATGTCACCACAGCCATCGCTGTAGGCCAGGCACGCGGGGTCATTCTGCTCTCCCTCGCCCAGGCAGGCTTGCCGGTGAACGAGTACACGCCTAATGAGGTCAAACAGGCGGTCACCGGTTATGGTGCCGCAGACAAGAAACAGGTGCAGGAAATGGTCCGTACCCTTCTCAACCTCAAATCCATTCCCAAACCGGATGACGCCGCCGATGCACTGGCCATTGCCATATGCCACATTCATTCCATCGGCTATCAGAAGCTGCAAACGTTTGGAGGCGCCCAATGATCATCACCAGCAGCGCCAACGAGCAGATAAAATCCATCCGCAAGCTGCGTGAGCGCAAGTATCGCACCGAATCTGGCACCTATTATATTGAGGGCATCCGCATCGTTCTGGAAGCCCTGGCGCAACCCAAACGGGTGAAAACCCTGCTCTACGCACCAGAACTTATGGAGAGCCAGCTTGCCGCAGAAGCAGTACAAAAAGCCGCTGCAGCGGGCGTCAAGTTGCTGGAAGTGAACGCATCTGTCTTTGAAACCTTTTCATTAAAAGAAGGGCCCATGGGGCTGGCAGCAGTAGTGCAGCAAAGCTGGCAATCCCTGGAAGGCGTACAGCCTCAGCAAATGGGTTTGTGGGTGGCTCTCGATTCTGTGGCCGACCCCGGCAACCTGGGGACGATCATGCGCACCGCAGATGCGGTGGGCGCCAGCGGTATCTTTTTACTGGACCATTGCACAGATCCGTACGACCCCGCCGCCATCCGTGCCAGCATGGGCGCCATTTTCTCTTTGCAGTTGGTAAAGCTGCCCTCTTCGTCCTTCTTGGAATGGAAGCAAACCAATCAGGTCGTCGCCATCGGCACCTCGGATGCAGCCAAGCAAGATTATGAAGCGGTTCAGTACCCCCACAACTTGGTCCTGCTCATGGGCTCCGAACGGCAGGGGTTACAGCCAGCTCTCATGCAAGCCTGTGACCAGATGGTCAGTTTGCCCATGAATGGTAAAAGCGACTCTCTCAATTTAGCCGTGGCTACGGGGGTTATGCTGTATCAGATCAATTCACAGCACAGAAAGGCAAAACCAAAATGATCGCATCTGTGGAAGGAACAATTTCTCAGATACTGGAAGACAGTCTGGTGGTGAACGTAGGTGGAGTGGGTTTTCGCGTCTTCGTTCCCAAGAACGTTTGCCGTGAAGCTGAGTTGTACAAACCGCGCTCTTTCTTCACCCATCTGGTCGTTCGCGAAGATGCTCTCACCCTTTTTGGCTTTGAAACTGACGAAGAACGCGACCTTTTTGTCTTGTTGTTGGGCGCGAATGGTGTTGGACCGAGAACCGGTCTGGCCATCCTCTCCAGCATGTCAGTACCCCTCATCCACAAAGCCGTCCTGGCTGAAGAAGCAGATCTTTTTGCCAGAGTGCCCGGCATTGGTAAGAAGACAGCTCAAAGCATTGTCTTGCATCTGCAGGGCAAGATCAAAGGCGAAGGGATGCCCGTGGATGCCGGCCTGCGTGAACTGGATACCGATCTGATGGATGCCCTCACCAGCCTGGGGTACAGCGTTGTAGAAGCTCAGGCAGCCCTGCAAACCATCCCCAAAGACACTCCAAAAGACCTGGAGACCCGGCTGCGCATTGCACTCCAGTATTTTTCTTAAATATTAAAGAAATCGATTGGCATTTTTTGTTATAAACCGCTAATTGAAGTAAAATTATTCACCTGACAGCGTTTATCAAGGCTTTTGCTTGGAGGATTCATGCCCGAAGATTTAAAGCAGTTTACTGAGAATTTACAGCAGAAGATCACTGCATTCCAGTCAAAGTACGAAGTAAAAGAAGTTGGTATTGTCAAAGAAGCCGGTGATGGTATTGCCCAGATCACAGGTCTGTCCAACGTTCGTTCCCAGGAATTGGTAGAATTTGAGAACGGCGTTATGGGCATTGCCTTCAACCTGGAAAGAAATCAGGTAGGTATTATCATCCTGGGAGATTATGCCAGCGTTTCTGAAGGCATGAGTGTTCATTCAACCGGTCGTATCGCCTCAGTACCCGTTGGAGATGCCCTCATCGGTCGTGTGGTTAACGCTCTGGGCGAACCCATTGACGGCAAAGGCGCCATCCGCACCGATAAATTCCGCCCCATTGAGCGTGTTGCACCGGGCGTGATCGATCGTAAAGACGTGGATACCCCCGTCCAGACCGGTATCAAAGCCATTGACGCCATGATCCCCATTGGCCGCGGCCAACGTGAGTTGATCATCGGCGACCGCCAGACCGGCAAGACCGCCATTGCCATCGACACCATCATCAACCAAAAAGGCAAAGATCTGATCTGCATCTACGTTGCCATCGGCCAGAAAAAAGCCGCCATTGCCCGCACCATCGATCTGCTCGAACGTCACGGCGCCATGGCCCACACCATTTTTGTGGTCGCCTCCGCAGATGATGCCGCCGCCCTCCAATATATTGCCCCCTACTCAGGCTGTGCTATCGGCGAAGAGTTCATGGAAACCGGTCGCCACGCTCTTGTGATTTACGATGACCTTTCCAAACACGCCTGGGCTTACCGTCAGGTTTCGCTCATGCTTCGTCGGCCACCTGGTCGTGAAGCCTACCCCGGTGATGTTTTCTATCTGCATTCCCGCTTGCTTGAACGCGCCGCCAGTAAAGCTTTCTCGTTCGCTCTGGTCAACAAAGACTACCAGGGGGATACCGTGGAAGCTGGCAAGGCTGCTGCCGCTGATGTTTTCTCTGGCCCTATGGCACTTCACGATGCTGAAGAAGGTCGTAAGGCCCGCGCCAATGCAGATTCCTTGAAATCTGTTAAAGTTGCCGGCACAGGTGGTTCGCTCACCGCATTGCCCATCATTGAAACCTTGCTCGGCGATGTATCTGCCTACGTTCCGACCAACGTCATTTCTATTACAGATGGTCAGATCTATCTGGAAAACAACCTTTTCAATGCCGGTATCCGCCCCGCCATCAATGTGGGTATCTCGGTTTCTCGTGTGGGTGGTTCCGCTCAGGTGAAAGCCATGAAACAGGTGGCAGGCCGCTTGCGTTTGGATATGGCCGCCTATCGTGATCTGGCTGCTTTCGCCCAAATGGGCTCAGATTTGGATAAATCCACCCTGGGCCAATTGAACCGAGGTCAGCGTTTGCAGGAAGTCCTCAAACAACCCCAATATCAGCCAATGTCACTCGCCAACGAGGTAATTGTGCTCTATGCCGCCACCAACGGGTATGCAGATATTATCCCGGTCGAAAAGATCCGAGAATGGGAAACCGGCTTGCTCAAATTTGTTGAGACAGGTTACCCGGAAATTGCCAAAGACATCACGGCCAATAACCGCATTACCCCTGAGACCGAGTCCACCCTCAAAGGCGCCATCGAGGCCTACCTGACCAGTTGGAACAAGTAAGCTAAGGACTGCGAATCATGCCATCATCTCGTGAAATGCGGATGCGTATTAAAAGTGTCAAGAACCTATCCCAGGTCACTGGCGCACTTGAAACCGTCTCGGCCAGCAAGGTGCGCCGGGCGATTCAGGCTGATGCCGCTTCTCGCCCTTACAGCGAGAAAGCCTGGAAGGTTCTGTTGCATCTGGCTCGCCAGCCAGGGCACACCAGTCTGCACCCGCTCTTGACCGAACGCAAAGAGATCCGCAATGTGCTTGTGATCATGGTTTCCAGTGATACAGGCCTGGCCGGCTCTTATAACGTCAACATTCTGCGCAATACCCTGCTCTATTTTGACCAATTCGATCAACCCGTCGATTTTATCTGCGTTGGCAAAAAAGGTCGTGATTTGCTGATGCGCCGTCGCGCCAACGTTATCGCTGAGTTCACCGATTTCAAGAGCCCGGTCAACTTTTTGGATGTGTCTCCAATCAGCCATCTTGTAGTAGAAGATTTTCTGGCTCACAAGTACGACCAGGTATTTCTTTCCTACACGCAATTCGAGAGTATGTCTCGTCAGCACCCTGTCATCCGTAAACTCCTTCCCCTGGAAGTGGAATATGAAGGGCACGGATTTAACGCCACCCATAAATCGGGAACTTCTGTGTTCTCCTATGAACCGGATGCCAACGATCTATTGGATGAGATCATTCCACGCTTTACCGCCATGCAGATCTTTCAGGCCATCCTTTCCTCACAGGCCTCCGAACATGCCGCCAGAATGGTGGCCATGAAGAATGCATCCGATAACGCAAGCAACCTGGTAGGGCTGCTGCAGTTGGAATACAACAAGATCCGCCAACAAAAGATCACCAGTGAAATGCTGGATATTGTTGGTGGCACTATTAATCAATAATTACAGTAATAGATTTTTTTGACAATTTCTGGAGGCAGAAGTATGAATCAAAAAACAGGCACCATTGCACAGATTCAGGGCAACGTTGTGGATGTTGATTTCTCAGAAGGTAACATCCCACAGATCTATGAAGCTCTGGTTGTGCAGGGCGACAATGGCCAGGAATTGATTCTGGAAGTTGAGAAACAACTTGAAAACAACGTGGCCCGCTGCGTGGCCATGGATTCTACCGATGGATATCGCCGTGGTCTGGAAGTTTCTAGAACCTTCGCATCCATCACCGTTCCGGTGGGTCCTGAGACCCTTGGCCGTGTCTTCAACGCTCTGGGCGAACCCATCGATAACAAAGGCAAGGTTAACACCAACAACCGCTACCCCATTCACCGCAGCGCCCCTGCCCTGGATGAGCAATCCACCCGCGTGGAAGTGTTCGAGACCGGTTTGAAGGTCATTGACCTTATCGCTCCTTTCACCAAAGGTGGCAAGACCGGTATTTTCGGTGGCGCTGGTGTTGGTAAGACCGTTATCATTCAGGAGCTCATTCGCTCCATCGCAACCGTGCATAAAGGCAAATCTGTCTTTGCAGGTGTTGGGGAACGTACCCGTGAAGGTACCCAGCTCTACCGTGAGATGATCGAGTCTGGCGTTATGAAAGACACCGTCATGGTCTTCGGTCAAATGAACGAGACCTCAGGCGTCCGCCTGCGTGTGGCCCTCACCGCTCTGGCCATGTCTGAATACTTCCGAGATCAGGGCATGGACGTGCTCCTCTTCATCGATAACATCTTCCGCTTCACCATGTCTGGCTCTGAAGTATCCGCATTGTTAGGCCGCTTACCCTCTGCGGTAGGTTACCAACCCACCCTGGCCAGTGAAATGGGTGAACTGCAAGAGCGTATTACCTCCACCCGTCAGGGTTCAATCACCTCTATGCAGGCCGTTTACGTCCCCGCAGATGACTATTCCGATCCTGCTCCTGTGGCCACCTTTACCCATTTGGATGCCACTATCGCCCTGGAACGTGCTATTTCTGAAAAAGGTATTTATCCGGCTGTAGATCCGCTGGCTTCCACCTCCCGTATTCTTGACCCCGTGATCGTAGGCGAAGAACACTACAACACCGCTCGTGAGGTACAGCGCCTGCTACAGCGTTACAAAGATCTGCAAGACATCATCGCTATTTTGGGCGTGGATGAATTGAGCGAGGAAGACAAGATCATTGTCTCTCGTGCCCGCAAGATCGAACGCTTCTTCTCTCAGCCCATGTTCGTGGCCGAGCAGTTTACCGGTACACCCGGCAAATATGTGCCCCTCAAAGACACCATCCGTTCGTTCCGTGAGATTTTGGATGGCAAGCACGATGATCTGCCAGAGTTGGCCTTTGTGATGGTTGGCTCCATCGAAGACGCCATCGAAAAAGCCAAGAAACTGAGTTAACAGGCAAATTATGCCGATCAGATGCGAGATCGTTTCTCAGAATAAAGTTGTCTTTCAGGACGAAGTAGATATGGTCGTTCTGCCGGGCAAAGATGGACAGATGGGGATCCTTCCTCATCATGCCCCTGTGCTCACCCTTATGGATTACGGCGTGATCACTGTCCGCACCAAAGCTGGCGATCAGCACTTCACCGTTGCCGGTGGTATTGCTGAGGTCCAGCCGGACCAGGTGACCATTTTGGCCGATTCCGCCGAAAACGTAGAAGAAATTGATATTGACCGGGCCATGCAGGCGCGGAAACGTGCCGAAGAAAGCCTCAAACAAGCCACCCCGGTGGATGAAGACCGTTATTTGACCGTTCAAGCAGCCCTCAAGCGCTCCAATTTGCGTCTTGAAGCTGCCAAACGCTATCGTAAAGAAACCCGATCCAAATTAATGGATTGAGTTAGGAGTATCATGGCTGGTTTATCCAGAGACCTTGGAATTGATCTAGGAACCACTAACACCGTCATTGCAGAAGGAAATCAGATCTTGCTGCAAGAACCGACGGTGGTGGCGGTTATTGTTGATGAATATAAAATGGTGGAATGGGGGCAGGCTGCCAAAGATATGGAAGGCCGCGTCCCTGAATCACTCGAGATCGTGCATCCCATGCAGCACGGCGTCATTGCTGAGTACGAAGTCACTGAAACCCTGTTGGGGTATCTCACCAAAAAGATCACCGGCCCTGCCCGCCTCTTCCGACCGCGCATGATGATCACCGTACCATACGGTGCCACCAGCGTGGAAGGTCGTGCCGTGCATGAAGCAGGTATCGGCGCCGGTAGCCGCGAAGTTTACCTTATTCCTCAACCTCTGGCTGCGGCCATGGGTGTTGAGCTGCCTATTTCCACCCCTTCTGGCAATATGGTCATCTCCCTGGGTGGCGGCGTCAACCAGGTGGGTGTCATCAGCCTGAACGGCATCGTTTCCGCAGATGCCAGCCGCACCGGCGGCCTGGCCCTGGATGAAGCCATCATTGCTTATGTGCGCAAACGTTTTGGACTGGTCATTGGCCAACCCACCGCTGAAATGCTCAAGATCCGCATTGGTGCTGCCATCCCGCAGGACGAACAATTCTCCATGGAAGTCCAGGGACAGGACCAGGTCACCAGCCTGCCCCGCCCCGTGGTCCTCACCACCGATGATATTGTGGAAGCCTTGCAGGAAAGCCTGGTAGAGACCACCCGTCTCGCCAAAAAGGTTCTGGAAAAGACTCCCCCTGAGCTGATCTCCGATATCATCGACCGCGGCGCAGCACTTTGTGGCGGCGGCGCCCTCTTACGCGGCATTGATAAGTACCTCACCCGCTCTCTGGGCATCCCGGTCTACATCGTGGATAACCCCCTCACCTGTACCGCGGAGGGAGCAGTCAAAGGTCTGGACATGAAAGATTCCCTGCAGCGTAGTTTGCTCAAAGGATAACCACTAAAAACCCCGATCCATTTTCATGTGATCGGGGTTTTCTTTTCTCTTAGCTTCTTCGCGAAGATCTTCCACTCAGCAAAAATAAATAATAGAGAATGGTTGAGACCGATTGTACTGCCGCAGCCACATAGGTCATGGCGGCTGCATTCAGGGTCTTGTTTACCCCTTCCATCTCACTGTCGTAGACAATGCCCGAGCCAGAAAGCCAGGCTTTGGCACGGGCGCTGGCATCCAATTCCACGGGCAAGGTTACCAACGCGAATGCTGCGGTTGCGGCAAACAGCCCCAACCCCACCCAGGCCACCGTGGTTCCGGTAGTGGATGACATGAATAACCCGACCATAAAGATGATCGGTCCAAGCCAGCTTCCGATCTGAACAGTCGGCACCAAAACAGAGCGGATCTTGAGCGGGCCGTATTCAGCAGCATCTTGCAGGGCATGGCCAGATTCGTGAGCGGCCACACTGGCGGCCGCAATGGAGTTCACGCGGTACACACCGGGGCTTAAACGCAGCACCTTCTGAGACGGATCATAATGGTCCGTCAGGGTACCACCGGTCTCTTCAATGCGTACGTTGTTCAAACCATTTGAATCCAGCATGCGCCGGGCCACTTCAGCGCCGGTCATACCGGTGATACTGCGAACTTTTGAATATTTATTGAACGCTGATTTAACCTTCATCTGTGCCCAAAAGCCTAACAATAAGGCGGGCAAGCTGAACAGAATGTAAAGTCCATAACCACCAAAATACATTTCAATCTCCTTTAATTGGAAACCACTTAGAGTGATTATACCGGTCAATTATTTGAGAATTATTAACTGCAAATAAAAGAATCTACACAATTTGTGTAGATTCTTTTTGAGCCAACTAAGGACAACAAACCGATAAAATGAAATATCTTTTTGAAAATACAGTTTTCGGTTTACCGCGATATTCTTGCAGTTGCATAATCACCAAGACCGGGTAAACCTCCCCCTTCCGCCAAATCAACTGATTTTGTTTTTGGCATTAACACCACCACAATCTCACTGGCTTCACTATCATTGCCTCCAGTCACAAAAGGAGCTTCCCAATATCCATTTTCATAAATATTCACCGATGGATGATCAAAATACGGCTTAGACCACCATCCCCCACCCACATTGATATAGATCGCAACCTTATATTGGGCCGGGTCTACATTTTTTACATACCCTGCAACAATCCCGTTTTGGGGCCAGGTAACCCCAGCAGGTAAATAAATACTGATCGAACCTGTATCTTGCGGCCCTTCTGGTGTAGCTTCCTGCTCAGGGGGCATTTCTGCTTTGGTCGGAATCGGGCTGGGTACCGGAGTTGCGGTAGCTGTCCAATTATCCTCTACCGAATCGCCTTCAAAAACCTTTTCCATACCTGTTTTCAATTCGTAACTACTCGTCCACAAACCCCAATGGCCTTCCTGTGGGTTCTCTTCTGTTTCTTTCCAGGGCTCATCAAAAGCTTCAAAATAGAAATAGTTTACGCTTTTGGCTTTAGCCCAGGAAATAAAATTGAGGAAATAATTGGCAGCATTTTCTGATGAAGGAACCGCTCCCTTCATTGTGTTTCCAGCATCTGGCCAGCCGGTCTCAGATACCCAGACCTCTTTCTCGCCAGCCATCGTCTCCAATTTAGTGTAGGTCGCGTCCAGCCACATCAGCGCATCTTCAACAGCTCTGCCCTCCCAATAAGGGTAAATATTCGCGAACACAACATCTGATGCGGTAATCAGCTCTTTATGGCTCAACCAACTGGCAGCCGTATCTGCTGTAGATACCGCAATATCCGGCAACATCATTTTTACCGTATCCATGTAGCCGATCAATTTTGCAGCGCTGAGATCCCCCCGGTAAAGCACTTCACTCCCAACCAGCACCTGGTCAGGTTCGTACAAATTGGCAGCTTTGACCAGACAGGCGATCTCTTTTTCATTAGCGGCTTCGTCTTTGCCGATCCAGGCACCGAAGGCCACTTTGATTCCATAACTATGCGCAATAGGAATTACTTGCTCAAAACCACTGCACCCGTAAGTCCGAATCCACTGGGTGTAGGGTGAGATCAGTTCGATTTGTTCTCTCAGTTGATCTTCTGAGATCACAGTTCCTTCATTCGGGTTTTGACCCGCTCTGGTATAGGGTCCAAAATCCAACCCCACAATTTTGTACGCCACTGAAGGAGTTGGTGTTAATGTGATGGTCGGCGTTGTCGTCACCGTTGCAGTAGCTGTATTCACCTGCGTTTCTGTTGGCGTAGGTGTCTCAGTAGGTTTACTAAAATCGAGCCCTAATTTCCCTGCGCTGCAAGAAGATAGGACAAAAGCAAATAACAGAAATACACCCAGGATCTTTTTCATTTTTTCACCTCGTTGTAATTTTTGGCTTTTGTTTACTTGATGCAAATCAATACATTATGGAAATCTAACTAAAAGTATAGCCTATAAATTATTAATTCGCCAAATGCAAGAGAGAAGTACTTTTGCCTGATAGATCCATTAACAAAAAAAGGCCTACACAGGTAGGCCTTTTAGCGCTAATTTCAAATTATTTCAAATTTGGATATTGGTCATCAGCAGGATTTTTTGTGAGGTTGAGCAGATTGCTGCCATCTGCATTCATGATGTAGATCTCCCAATTGCCATCTCGGTTGGTCTGGAAGATGATTTGACTGCCATCTTTTGACCACTCCGGGTTCCAGTTATCACCAGCGCCTTTGGTGAGGTTGGATCATCCACTGCCGTCAATATTGACCACATAGAGATCGCTTTTACCACTGGCATCAGACCGGAAAGCGATCTTGCTGCCATCGGGGCTCCAGGCCGGCGCATAATCGATTCCTGCGTCATAGGTCAGCCGGGTAACGTTCGAGCCGTCTTTTTCCATAATATACAGGTTGTATTGACCCGTAGGCCGATCTCGATCTGAGACAAAGACCAATTTATTACCATCCGGGCTCCAGGCTGCCCCGAAGTCATCTCCGGGAGTATCCGTCAGGCGCATCGGCACCGTGCCATCAGCGTTCATCACATAGATTTCATTGTTGCCATCACGTCTGGACGTGAAAGCGATCAGTGAACCATCCGGTGATAAAGCCGGGAAAGCTTCATCAGATGCACTTTGCTGTGATAGGTCTTTAATACCACTGCCATCCGCATTCATCACGCCCACATAACTATGTAAAAGTCCAAAGCCAGTGAAGAGCAACCTCTGTCCATCCGGGTACCAGGGGCCGGCAAAATAATTTGAATCGCCCTGGGTCAAACGTTGTAAACCACTGCCATCCAACGCCATTACATACAGATCAGAATAATCCCCTCCCCGGTTGGAGCTGAACACCATCCATTGATCAGCCTCAGCGGTCGGTTCCTGCGTCTGAGTGGGTACTTGTACCTGGGTCGGTTCCACGGTGGCCACAGCGACTGTTGTTGCAACCTCTGTTGGCGCGGCCGTAGGGGTACCTGGCGTTGAACAAGCCGCCAGAATAAAAGCCATTGTAAAAATGGAAGCTAAAACTTTTTGTATCTTCCTAACCTCTGTCCTTTGAGGCAATTGTAGTACTGGCTGAGAGAAACTGTCAGAGGTGAATTGCCACCTAAAAGACGTATCTGGAGGCAAGATAGTTTCAATATGCGAATTATTGCCCCGGTAATAAACGACCATGTTATGTCATCTCACTGTTTACAACTAACATTTTTTGCATTAGAATTGGGGTCTCATTGCTTTTGGGCGAGTAGCTCAGTTGGTCAGAGCGCTTCTCTTACACAGAAGAGGTCGCAGGTTCGAGCCCTGTCTTGCCCACTAAATTCCCTTGTGTTGTAATCAACACAAGGGATTTTTTTTGATTTTTATAATTTGTACGGGAGTTTTGAATTTACCTCATGATCTCTTTTTCTAAGATTAATTCCTTAACTCGATTGGATATTAAATTATCTTTCATGCTAAAATTCTTGTAGATATTTATTTTATTTTGGGGGTGTCCCTTGTACACTATAGATCACCTATCTCCGCTAGATCTTCATTTAGACGAAAAAAACCCAAGATTTAGAATTGACTTGAATCCGTCACAAAACGAAATCAGGGAATACATGTTAAAACATGAAAACCTTTTTGTGTTAGCCAATTCTATGGTGAACATGAACACTCTACTTCCAGGCGAAAGAGTGATAATATCCCAAGAAAATGGTAAAAACATAGTTTTAGAAGGCAACCGTCGCACATGTATTTATCAAATGCTCTTAAACAGAAGTTTGATTCCAGATAGTGCAAAGCGAGTTTTCCCTGAAGCGAAAAGTGAATTTTTAAACGAAATTCAAAGCATCCCGGTTGATATTGTTCCAAACAAAAAAGATGCAATGGCTTTCCTTGCGGCTCGACACATTATTGGTGTTGAAAAATGGTCCTCATATTCAAAATGGAAAATTTCTTTTGAATACTTTGTAGAAGGTTTATCAATAAATGAAATTTCTACAAAACTGGTTATGTCGGCAAACACAGTTACAACAAGTATTAGGAATTATAAAATTCTTCAACGAGGAATAGTAAATCCTATTTGGAACGATCAAGAAAGAAAGTCGCTGAACTTATTAGATATTAAACCGGACAAATTGATAAGGATTTTTCACCAAGCCGAAACAGTTAACCTTTTTGGCTTAAGATATTTGCCTACAAACGACCTTTGTTCTGATTTATTCTCAGATGATCTAATTACTAAGTTAATACTTTTATTGACAAAAATGGCTTTTATATCTGGTGAGTTGGATACAAGAACTGCAATTAGTGATATACGCGAAAAAATTATCTCTGAGATACCTGAATTCTCTTCCATCTCAAACCAAAAAGCATCTTCAGATTCAGACTCTAGTAAATCACAAAATAATGAGAGAAAAGGTTCTGATAATAACAATCCCGATTCAGGTAAGGATACAGAGACATCTAATAATTCAACCGAAAATACTAATAAAGGGACTGGCGGGAAAAATAACCTCCCGTATTTCTTTGAAGGTCTCCAATACGGGCACTTAAAACCAATTAATCCAGAAACACATGGTGTTACTAGAATATGTATTGAAATTCAGAATTTTTCTAACCACCATTTAGTTGAGACTTACCCACTTTGTTCAGCATTTCTTGTTCGCGCGTTAATTGAACATTCAATTAAGTACTATTCAAAAACACACAACATTCAAGGACAAGACAAATTAATTTGGAGCCAAGTAAGTCAAGGAAATGAAAAACCAAAATTAAGTTATATTATTGATCAATTTAACAAAAATTTGAAAAATTTTATACCTGATTCTACAGCAAATGGGTATTTTTCATCTTTGTTTTCTAAGTATAATGAAACAGCAGATCCATTAAATTGGGTGATTCACCATCCAGATGAATTTATTATCGCGCCAGAGAGACTACGTTCTTTAGCGGGTCAAGGACTACTTTACTTAATCAATTATTTTATCCATTAAAGCCTTTTACTAGATCATAAATGCCAACTACTTTATCACCTTTACGGTACCCAGGTGGAAAAACTAAGCTGTATACTATTATTCAGCCAATAGTTAACAGTTGTCAATTTGGAAATGAAAAGATATATGTTGAGCCTTTTGCAGGTGGATCAGGTTTAGCACTAAAATTGTTATTTAATCACGATGTTGATCGTATCATCTTAAATGACATTGATTTCCGAATTTACTGCTTTTGGCATTCTATATTGACTCAAACAACTGAATTCATCAACATGATAGTTAATTGCCAAATAAATATTGACACTTGGTATATTGAAAAGAATATTTATTCCTCTCCTGATGATTATTCAGAATTAGAAGTCGGATTTGCAACTTTTTTTCTAAATAGGTGCAATGTATCTGGAGTCCTTTTAGCTGGACCAATTGGCGGTTATGCGCAACTTGGAAAATATAAAATCGGTGCAAGGTTTAACAAAATCGATTTGATAAATAAAATCTCCGAAATAGGTGCTAATGCTGACAATATTGAATTCTACAACATGGATGCAATTCAATTCATCCAAACCCAGTTAATACATATAAATAATGATAATATATTTTTAAATATTGATCCCCCGTATGTAAAAAAAGGGGAATTATTATACGAAAATTCTTTTTCTGAAACTGACCATGCTGCATTATGTCTCTTAGTAAAAAGGTTGGATTATAAGTGGGTCGTTACTTATGATAAATGTGAATTAATAGAGAATTTATATGAGAATTATCAAATGGTTGAATTATCATTGCAATATAGCGCAGGAAACAATCGCATTGGGAAAGAATTATTAATTTTTAGCAACATGATTGAATTTGAGGCTTAATTATTCATTTCAAATTTCGCGTTATAATTGAATCCCCGGGGATGACAGGCTTCGACGGGCGAGGCTGATCCCGGACGGCATGCCGAGAGGTACCGACCTCGTAAACTCAGTACAAACCTTAAGTGCCAAAAACACTTCATATGCAGCTCTTCCTCTCGCCGCCTAGCGTCGAAGGAAAGCTCATCTGACACCTAGTGTGTCACGTCTGCCTGCTCCGCTCTCTTACCGGTAGCAGAGCGGGCGTCACAAAGTAAGAGTGCCGCTTCTCATTCCGCGGGTGAAGCGAAAGAGAGCTTTCGGGCTTTAGCGGATCGCCTGCAATCAATTTTGTCCGTCTGGTGACTGCAGGCAAAACCACAGACGGTCTACGCATGTAGAAGTTCGAGGGTTGAATCGTTCGGACGCGGGTTCAATTCCCGCCATCTCCACAAAAAATCCCCTGATTTATTCAGGGGATTTTGTTTTATTTATATCTTGCACACAAGGCCTTTCAGGTACTGCCCTTCCGGGAAGTTCAATGCAATGGGGTGATCCCCAGCCTGGGAAAGTTGTGCAACAATTTTGGCGTCCACACCGGCATCCAGCGCGGCGCCTGCCACGATCTTCTGAAAGAGATCTCGGGAAACGCCGCCAGAGCAGGAAAACGTGAAGAGCAACCCGCCCGGGTTGAGCAGTTTGAAGGCCAACAGGTTGATGTCCTTGTAACCTCGCGCCGCCTTTTCGGCCTGAGCGTAGGTGGGGGCAAACTTGGGTGGATCCAGTATGATCACATCAAAGCTGCGTCGCGAATCACGGAACTTGCGCAGTGCGGTGAAGACATCAGCGCTCATCAGCTCAGAATCACAGGCACCGAAGCCATTAAGCTCCAAATTATGCTGAACTTCGCTCATGGCCGGCTCGGAAGAGTCCATGGAAAGCACCGATGTAGCGCCACCGGCGAAGGCGTACACAGAAAAGGCCCCCGTATAGCAAAAGCAATTCAGCACTGATTTTCCCTGCACCATTTGTCGCAAAAGCTGGCGGTTGTCACGTTGGTCCACAAAGAAGCCGGTCTTCTGCCCGCCTTCCAGGTCCACCCTGAACTTCAGCCCATTTTCTTCGATCACCAGCGGTTCAACAATGGGCTCCCCGGCCAATATTCCTTTAGTCGGTTCAAGCCCTTCTAATTCGCGCACATCTACATCAGAACGTTCCAGCACGCGCGTGCAACCGGTGAGGGATTGTAGCAGTTCCACCAGCAGCGGTTTAAGGGCTTCCATGCCAGCGGTGAGCACCTGCAGCACCAGCGTGTCGTTGTATCGATCCACGATCAGCCCTGGCAACCCATCAGATTCGCCATGGACCAGGCGCATGGCCGTGGTCGCGCCTGCAGGGATCACCTGCGTGCGTAGGTCAATGGCCTGTTGCAGCCGTTGGGTCAAGAAATCACGGTCAATACTGGCTTCTGTGTCCCAGGTCCAGATGCGTGCCCGGATCTGAGAGATGGGGCTGTAGGCCGCCAGTGCCAGCGGTTCACCTGAAGAATTACGAATAAAGACGGTCTCGCCGGCTTCAGGTTTGCCGCCCAGTGAATCAATGGCAGAAGCATACACCCAGGGATGACGCTGCAGTACGGATCGGTCCCGCCCGGGTCTGAGTATTAAAGAGGGGTATTTCATTGTTTTTCACCAAAATCAGCCAGCAGTTGATACAGACCTTCCTCACTTAATTTGGCCACGCCCAACTCATTGGCTTTGTCCAGCTTGGAACCGGCGTTCTCGCCCAATACCAGGTAATTTGTCTTTTTGCTCACACTATCCGTCACTTTACCACCATATTTTTCGATCAATTCTTTGGCCTGATCCCTGGAAAGGGTAGGCAGCGTCCCGGTGATGACAAACACTAGTCCGCTCAGCACCTGTGCCTCACTGGCACGGATACTGGTTTCTTCCACCACGGGCCAGACCCCGGCCGCTTTGAGTTTGCTCAGTACAGCCTGATTGGCAGGCCGCCCAAACCAATCTTCGATCGCTTCGGCGATGTTGGGGCCAACCCCTTCGATGAGCATCAGGTCAGCCTCACTGGCCTGGCTCAATTCTTCCAGGCTGTGATAATGCCTGGCCAGATCCACAGCCATCACCTCCCCCACGCCGCGGATGCCAAGGGCATTGATGAGACGCGACAGCGGCTGTTGCCGCGAGGTGTTAATAGCATCGATGAGGTTCTCGGCTTTTTTGTCGCCAAAGCCGTCCAACTGCAGGAACTGCTCGCTGGTGATGTTGTACAGGTCGGCCAGGTCGTGCACCAATCCGGCTTCGACGATCTGCTCCACGATCTTGATGCCCAACCCCACGATCTCCATGGCGCCGCGCGAGACAAAATGCTCAACATTGCGTACCAATTGGGAGGGGCAGGCCGAATTGACGCAGTACCAGGCTACTTCGCCTTCTAAATGTTCCGTTGGCTGCCCGCAAGAGGGGCAGACAGCAGGTGGCACAAACACCCTCTCATTGCCTTTACGCGCTTCCACAATGGGGCCGATCACATACGGGATCACATCGCCGGCTCGTTTGATGAGCACGCGGTCGCCGATGCGAATATCTTTCTCTTCAATGTAGTCAAAGTTATGCAGGGTAGCCTGCCTGACCACTACTCCGCCCACTTCCACCGGTTCGAACATGGCATAAGGGGTCAGCACACCTGTGCGCCCCACGTTAACGCCAATATCTTTGAGGAGGGTGGTCACTTCTCTAGCCGCGTATTTGAGGGCAATCGCCCCGCGCGGATCTTTGCCCACAAAGCCCAATTCAGCCGCCAGGGCCAGATCATCCAGCTTGATGACTACGCCGTCCACTTCAAAGGGGATCTTGTCGCGCCGTTCGGTCCAGGCAGGGATGCGGCTCACCACTTCGTCTATGCTGTCCACCCGCTCAGCCAGATCGGTCACCGGGAAACCCAGCGACTTCAAATATTGCAGCAATCCCCATTGCGTGCTTGGTGCCGGCTCAGAACTATCCACAATGGCATAGGTCAGCAGCGTCAGCGGCCGCGTGGCCGTCAGCGCCGGGTCCAGTTGGCGCAAGGAGCCCGCTGCCGTATTGCGCGGATTCAAATAAGTTTTTTCGCCGGCCTCTTCCAGTTTGCGGTTGAGCTCATCAAAATCTTTGGTGAAGATGAAGGCTTCGCCGCGCACCACCAACCGGGCCGGCACATGAACCTCTGCGCTGCCAATGGGAATCCGCAGCGGCACCGCTTTGACAGTGCGCAGGTTCTCGGTGATATCTTCGCCGATCTCGCCATCTCCGCGCGTAGCGCCGCGCACGAACAAACCATTTTCATAGTGCAGTACCACGGTCAGCCCATCGATCTTGGGTTCCAGCACAAAACCGGACCGGGCTACTTTATCATCCAGTTTGACAATACGCTCGTACCAGGCGCGCAGGTCCTCCCCATTAAAGGAGTTGGCCAGGCTGAGGATGGGCGCCGGGTGTTTTACCTTGACGAACCGGTCCAGCGCTTTGGCACCTGCCCGTCGCAAAGGGGAATCAGCGGTGGCCAGTTCCGGGAATTTTTCTTCGAGCCCGCGCAACTTTTTGATCAGCGCATCGTATTCATAATCGCTGATCAATGTATCATCAAGCACATGATATCGATAAAAATGAAAATTGATCTCTTTTTTTAGCGCTTCGTATTCACTGCGAATGGAGTCATCTACCATAGCTGCCTTCCTCTGTTCGAATTATAGCAAATGGTCTGTTCAAAAACGAACTTGTTTTAAAACTTGTCTCTCAATATCATAATTATGTTACACTATTGAAAAAATGGAGGCCAAATGAAAGCTGGAAAAATTGTTGCAATTATCGCTGCAGTTGTATTGATCCTTTTTGGTGCTTTAATGGTTCTCGGCGCGACCAATCGTGAGTCGGGATCAATGGGTTGGCTTCCGATCGGTATTGTCTTTATCGTCGTCGGCCTTGTCATCATTTATTTTGCCTCCAAACAGGCTGCCACCACCCCAGATACCAATATCACCCTCAACGTGGATCTGCCCGGCAACGTGAAGATGGATACCATCAAATGCCAGAGCTGCGGTGGCGTGCTTTCTCCTAAAGACATTCAAATGGTCGCAGGTGCCCCCATGGTAACCTGCCCCTATTGCCATACCTCTTATCAACTTACTGAAGACCCGAAGTGGTAATAATTTTGTTCTACTGGGAGGGAGAATGAAACCCTTAAGGTATTTGTGTCTGTTATTGATCTTTGTTTTTCTGGCGGGCAGTGTCAGCCCTGTGTTCGCACAGGACTATCGCTTCCAAATGCCAGAAGAAGCTGCCGTTGTCACCATCAACACAGACGGTTCTATTTCCATTGATTACACCATCACCTTTAACAACGATTCCGGGGCACATGCCATCGATATCGTCGATATTGGCATGCCAAATTCTGATTACGTCCTCAAGACCATAACCGCCACCATCGACGGCAAAGCGGTCACCAAGATCACCGATTCTGACGTGGTCTATCCTGGCATTTCCCTTTACCTGGAAGATAACGAAATTCCTGCGGGTGGAACAGGGACTGTTACCTGCCACATTCAAACTGTGAATAATGTATTGTATGAAGCCACCCAGTCAGAATCTGAGAAATACGCCAGTTTTGTGTTTTCTCCCAACTGGTTCGGCAGCCAATACGTATACGGTGACACCAATTTACAGGTGACTCTCCTTCTGCCGGCTGGATTTACTGATACTGAGACGCGTTATTTTGAGCCCGCTGGCGGATGGCCGGGAGCGACCGAACCTGAATCTAAGATCATGGACGACGGCCGCATTTTCTATACCTGGGTCTCTGACCAGGCAAATGGCTATACTCAATACACCTTTGGCGCCAGCTTCCCTGCCCGAGTGTTGGCAGATGGTGCCATTACCACAGCGCCGTATGTGCCCCCTTCTGGAGACCCTGGTTCCAACAGTTCCAGTGGTGGCATCAACTTTAATATAGACACCTTATGCCCATTCATCATGTGTCTCGGATTTTTGGGCTTCTTTGGCCTGACTATTTACGCCGCCACCATCGGCGCCAAGAAACGCAAACTGCAATATTTACCTCCCAAGATCTCCATGGAAGGCCACGGTATCAAACGCGGTTTGACTGCTGTTGAAGCGGCCATCCTTATGGAGCAACCCATGGACAAGATCATGACCATGGTCCTCTTTGGGCTGCTCAAAAAGAACGCTGCTGAGGTGGTCGTCAAAGAACCACTGACCATCAAACCCGCTGATCCATTGCCTGCGGATCTTTATGCCTACGAGACCGACTTCCTGGCCGCATTTGAAGAAACTAATTCTGCCAAACGCCGCAAGTTGTTGCAGACCATGATGGTAGGCCTCATCCGCACTGTGGGTGAGAAGATGAAGGGTTTCAGCAAGAAAGAAACAGTCACCTTCTACGAAGACATCATCAAACGTGCCTGGGACCAGGTGGAGCAAGCTGCCACCCCTGAGGTCAAAGGCCAGGTCTACGAAGACGTGATGGATTGGACCATGCTGGACCGCCAGTACGATACCCGCACCACCCAGACCTTCAGCGGCCCTGTCTACATCCCCACCCCCACCTGGTGGTGGCGCTATGATCCTACCGTTGCCCGTCCCTCTACATCTACAGCCACTTCCACATTTGGCTCTGGCTCCAGCAACACTAGCAGCGGTGGCGGCGGTCAGATCAGTCTGCCCAGCCTGCCCGGCTCTGCCTTCGCAGCCTCTGTTGTGGGCGGCGTGCAGAATTTCTCTTCTAAAGTTTTGGGTGACCTCACCTCCTTTACCGGCGGTGTCACCAATGTGACAAATCCTCCTCCACCTCCTTCTACTTATCGTTCCAGCGGTGGCGGTGGTGGCGGTCATTCTTGCGCCTGCGCCTGTGCTTGTGCCGGGTGTGCCTGTGCCTGTGCTGGCGGTGGTCGCTAAAAAATGAGCTTGAAGACAAGCCTTTCCACTTTTCTCAGATCAAAACCGGTGGCAGTTTTGCCTGCCACCGGCGTGTACCATTTTGTGCGCGCTGAGGCGCATGAGAAGAGCCGCATCCATTTGCGTCTCGACCCTGATGGAAGTGGCACGCTCATCATCAATGCCAATCGAATTTTCCACCTCAACCCCACAGCCGCGCTGATGGCCTATCACACCCTGGCCCAGTCTGAATCTGAGTCGGCTGCCAGGTCCATGCAAAAGAAATTCCAGGTCTCCTTTGACCAGGCTCACCGGGATGTGCTTGAATTCCGCTCCACCTTTGACCAACTGCTCTCTCCGGATGCCTGCCCCATATGTGATCTGGATCTTGAAACCACAGCTCCCTTCAGCGCCACCCCCACGGCCCCCTACCGCATGGATTTGGCGCTCACTTACCGCTGCAACAACAATTGCGCTCATTGCTACAACGCGAGAGCCCGCAATTACCCGGAGCTTTCTACGCAAGATTGGTTCAAAGTGCTCGATAAGCTGTGGGAGCTGGGCATTCCGCATATCGTCTTTACCGGCGGTGAACCCACCCTGCGAGACGACCTGCCGGAGCTGATCCGCCACGCCGAGAATAACGGCCAGATCACCGGCCTTAACACCAATGGCCGCAAGCTGAAGGACCCTGCCTACCTGCAAACGCTGATCGATGCTGGTTTGGACCACATCCAGATCACGCTAGAATCGCACCTGCCTGAGATCCACGATCAAATGGTCGGCGCTGCGGGTGCCTGGCAAGAAACCGTAGCCGGGGTACGCAATGCCGTCGCAGCCAACCTGTACGTGATGACCAACACCACCATGCTCAAGCTCAACAGTCCCTACATGGCGGATACGCTGGAATTCCTGGGCCAGACCGGCCTGAAAACCATCGGCCTGAACGCGCTCATCTACTCTGGCCGTGGCGCAACAGTCGGTACTGGCCTCTCAGAGAGCGAGCTGGAACCGCTTCTGGCACTGGCCAAACGCTCCACCGGTAAATTTGGGCAGCGTCTCATCTGGTACACCCCCACCCAATACTGCAATTTTGACCCCGTGCAGATGGACCTGGGCGTCAAAGGGTGTACCGCTGCGCTTTACAATATGTGCATCGAACCGGATGGCAGTGTCATTCCCTGCCAGTCTTACTATCACAGCCTGGGCAAATTCCTGCAGGTCCCCTGGAAAGCCATCTGGGAGCACCCGCTTTCGCTCAGCCTGCGCAACCGCAAAGATCTACCCGGTAAATGCCAATCCTGCGCCATTGTCAAAGAGTGTGGCGGGGGTTGTCCGCTGACTTTTGAGCAAGCAATTTCTTAGCTTCATTCGATCGGGAGGGAACCATGAAAGAAAGATTTCGCACTGTTTTTGATAAAGTTTTCTTTACGCCGCAGCCGCTTCCCACGGGGAATTACCAGCGCGTCACCACAAAAACGGATGGCAGCCCCCTGCGGCTGCATCTTCGTATTGAGAAAAATGGCCTTGGCATCCTGATCGTTAATGCCAGCACCATCCTGCACCTCAACGGTACCGCCACGGAGATGGCCTATCACCTCATCCAGCAAACGGAAGACGAAAAGATCATCGCCGAGCTCATCAAACGCTATCGTGTCGATTACGTCACCGCCCGCGAAGACTTCAACAACTTCAAAGCCCGCCTGGACTCCCTCATCAATACTCCCGATCTGGATCCAGAAACCTTCCTCGATTTTGAGCGCGTTGCCCCGCATTCCCAGGAGCTTTCGGCTCCTCTGCGGCTGGATTGTGCCCTTACTTACCAGGCACCCGATAACCACGGCGTCACTTTTGCCCCTGTGGACCGGGTCAAACGTAACCTGGACAGCGAGGAATGGAAGCTGATCCTGGAAAAAGCCTGGAACGCCGGCATTCCGCACATCATCTTCACCGGCGGTGAACCCACCCTGCGCCCCGATCTGCCTGAACTCATCCAGAAAGCCGAAGAGCTTGGCCAGGTCACCGGCCTCATTACAGATGGCCTGCGCCTGACCGAAAAAGATTACCTGCACCAACTGTTGATGGCCGGCCTGGATCACATGATGATCGTGCTCTCGCCCGAAGACAGCGAATCTTGGGAAGCGCTCAAGGACACCCTGGCGGAAGATATCTTCGTCAGCGTGCACCTCACCCTTACAGACAAGAACATCGAGAAGGTCAATGATATTTTGGATCGACTCGCCAAAGCCGGCGTCACCTCCCTTTCTATCAGCGCTTCGTCAGAAGAAACCAGCAAAGCCCTGCCCCTCGTTCAGCGCAGATGTGCAGAGATGGGCTTTAGCCTTGTCTGGGACCTGCCTGTACCGTATTCAGCCGATAACCCCATCAACAAAGAACTCTCTGAGTTCGTTGAGAAGTTGGAAGGCTCCGGAAAGACCTGGCTCTACCTTGAACCCGATGGTGATGTTCTCCCCGGTCAGGGTGTGTTCAAACTATTAGGCAACCTCCTCAACGACCCCTGGGAAACCATCTGGCTGAACGCAAATAAAGCATGACCTTTACCTTGCAACAATGGCATGAACGCTTTCAACAGCAGGCACAATGGACTGCTGAGTTGAGAGCGTTCTTGTTTTCTCAGGTCAACCTCAAAGATTGTCGGTCTGTTCTGGAAGTCGGCAGCGGCACAGGTGCCATCACCACCAGCCTGCATGCCCTCACCCGGGCCCAGGTCTTTGGCACTGATATCGCACCCGAGCGCGTCCGCTTTGCTGCCAGTGCTGACCCGACCAGCCATTTCTGTTGTACCGATGCCGCGCGCCTACCCTACGCTGACGCCGCCTTTGACCTCACCTATTGCCACTACTTGTTATTGTGGCTACACGAACCAGTAACTGCTCTCCAGGAGATGATGCGCGTTACCCGGCCTGGCGCCAAAGTCCTCGCCCTGGCGGAACCAGATCATCAGGCCAGAGTGGATGCTCCTGCCGCTCTGGAGCCGTTGGGAAGGCTTCAGACACAGGCCTTACTCGCGCAGGGTGTTTGTACCAATGCAGGCCGTAAATTGGCCTCCTGGTTTGCCCAGGCCGGCCTGCAAGACGTCCAGATCGGTGTCTCCGGCTTTCAAACCCTCACCGCCACCCAACCCGCCTGGTTTGATTCAGAATGGCAGGTGCTCCAGCAAGACCTGGCCGCCATCGTTGCACCCGATGAGTTGCTGCGCCTTAAGGAGCTTGACCGTCAGGCCTGGCGCTCCGGCCAACGCGTGCTCTGGATCCCCACCTTCTACGCCATCGGCACCGTCCCATCAAAACCCGCCCAAAATTCACCTGGCTGATTTTCTCATTTTCCATTGTCAAAATAGCCGGTTCGGACTATAATTTGGCTCGTTGTTCGGGGCGTGGCGCAGCCCGGCTAGCGCGCTTGCATGGGGTGCAAGAGGTCGGAGGTTCAAATCCTCACGCCCCGACTACAGTACCAAGAGACAGGAACGGGCTTCCTGTCTTTTTCTTTTTAATCCACAGGTCGGAGCTTTACCTTACAGGCACTATCGCAAATCCTCTCACCCCGATTCCGGTACCAGGAGACAGAAACGGGCTTCCTGTCTTTTTCTTTTAGTTACCCATTGTGTGGTCGGACTATCCCATTGAGGGACTGACGCAAATCCTCTCGCCCCGATTCCGGTACCAGGAGACAAGAACGGGCTTCCCTTTGCTTTACTGCTGACGCATAAATTGCTCGGTCTGAGAATAAATTTTTCATTATTGCTATCGCAGAAATTAATTGCTAGAATTTGTTGTAGAAGATTAAATTATTTCAGTTTATTTTTTCAAATAATGTGGAGGGGGAAATGTCAAATCAAAAACGTAATTCAAAAGGTTGCTGGTATTGGATATTAATTGGCTGGTGGTTTGAACCGGTCAAATGGTTTTTTATTGGCATTTACTTGCTAAGCAAATGGTTTTTTACCCATTTGCCTGGCTGGATTGAAAAAACGACTGAGTTTGTCGAAAATAACTTAGAAAAATCGGGGAAACAATATAGTCACAAGAAGATAAAAACCTTTGTCAGTCTCGGCTTTCTCCTACTAATAACCTTTTCATGTTTTGGAATGGGTGCCATGGCCAGATCGGCTCCGGAAATTGAACCAGTGTCCCATCTGGCCGATCTACCTACGAATACAGCAACCTTTTTGGTCTTGCAAAAGACCGAAGTGGATTTCACCCCGACTTCTATCTTTACACCGACATTACTAATTTCACCTACATCAATCATTACCCCGACAGTAACTTTACCATCTAGCAGCCTGGGCATTGGCTGTGTTCCAATAACCACCCTCCGTCAAACAGGTAAGGTTACTAAAGTAGTTGATGGAGATACCATTCACGTCGATATCGATGGTATTGAATATATTGTGCGCTATATTGGAGTTGATTCACCTGAAAGCGGCTCAGCAATCGCTTCAAGCGCGACAAATTATAACGCTCAATTGGTTAGTGGCAAAAATGTCACCCTTGTCAAAGATGTTTCAGAAACAGACCGCTACGATCGTCTGTTGCGTTACGTTTTCGTGGGGAATACTTTCGTCAATTATGAGCTCGTTACGCGGGGATTTGCATCCTCTGGCACTTGGGAACCTGATACCGCCTGTGATTCTACCTTTGCAAATGCAATGGCTACCGCTCGGACGAATCAATTAGGGATGTGGGCATCCAGAGCCACAGAATTACCTGCAACTTCAATTCCCGCTACAATTCTGCCGGTCGCCACTCTCCCCACCCAAACTCAAACTCCCTCACTCGATTCCAACTGTGATCCATCTTATCCAGATTTTTGTATTCCCTCACCTCCGCCAGACTTGGATTGCAAGGATGTTCTTCCCCATAAAAGATTTAAAGTGTTACCACCAGATCCACACCGCTTCGATGGCGATGGCAATGGAATTGGTTGTGAGAGCTAATTTTTAAGAGAGGGATAAAATGACACAATATTTACGTAATTCTGAACCAACATTAATGAGGTTTATCGAAGAATCAAAAATTAGCCTATCTCAAGATTGTGGTTTTTCTTCAATATTGACACTGTTTTCGGTAATTCTAGTTGTTGGGGAATCATTATTGCCAAAAAACAAGGATGTTAGTGATTATCAATGCATTGAATCATTTTTACGCGAAGTGACAGATTTCACTTGGCTAAAAAAAGTTAATGGTTCCTTCTTATCTACTGAAGAGACCATCCAATTAATCACTGAAGTGCGAAATGGGCTTACACATGATATATCACTACCTCAAGGAGTAATTTTAGTAAAAGATTCTTCGAATGTTTCAAAACTTTTTGCAAGTGAAGATAAAAATAAATTTGATTATGCAATAAATATTGAATCATTTATAAATTCTATTAGATATACCATTGTAAGAATAATTCATGATAATAGGTTTAATAATTGTGAAATGGATCAAAATTTTATCTATTTAAACTATGTTACTAAATCAAGAAAAGTTGCTACTTCCTCACAAGAATTTTCATTATCCACCAACGCAATCATTTCAGGATCGTACGTTCAAAACTCTCATCCTGTTAGCACAAGGAAAATTTAGTTTTTGCTTTCGATAATTAGTGTTATTACATACAAGCCAAATGAAATAATTAATCAAGTAGATGGCGTTCCAAAATAATTGAGACATTTGACCAATGCTCATTGAATCGCTAAGTTTAAACCTTACCAATAATTCTCCCCTACCTTTTCAATTGCTTTTTCTTCTCTTTTAGATAAAATTAAGAAAGTTTTAATCTCATCTTTTATACACAAGAGGAAAAGAGAATGCCGACGTGCGCTGGGTGTGGATATGCTTACAGTGATACCTTCAAGTTCTGCCCGCAATGTGGACGCCCCAAACCAGATGAACCCAAGATTATTTTAGACGTTAAAGTCTCAGGTGTTGCTCATGATTTTGATTGCCCCCTGTGCGGAGATGCCTCAGGAGTACAAAAGGTATCTGCCATCGTAGGCGGCGGTACCCATGAAATGCACGGCTCCAGCACCAGTACAGGAACCGGGCATGTTTACGCAGAAAGCACCGGCGAAAAGATCGCCAACTCGTATACCTCCAGCACGGTCAGTTCCTATAATAAAAGCCAGACCGTTTTAGCTCAAAAGCTGACCCTGCCCGATCCTCCTGAAAAACCGTATAAAAGTCAATTTGAGGCGCCAGGATGTTGGGCCTGGGCGAGTGGCATTCTGGGAGTAGCCATAACCATTGCCATTTTGTGGAACATTGAACCATATGGAGATCTTTTTAACGGAATTGGCAGCGGCTTCCTGGGCTGCTTCATCTTTATCCTTCTGGCAAGCATCCTCGGCGGAGGGCTGGCAGCAGCTGGGACAGCAATGGCGAACAGCATGAGTGGCACTGATGAAAAATATGAGACGGCCATGGGCATCTATAACAACGAATTGAGTACCTATCAGCAGGCAAAATCTCAGTGGGATGAGCTTTACTACTGCCACAAACATGATGTGGTTTTCACCCCAAAGATCCACCAGGCGGTTGTGGTGGAACATGCCATTGAGGCCTGTTATCGCTGGGGCAAGACTCAGTAATTGTTTGAGGTGACAGATTTCATCCGGATATCAATTGAAATCCGGATTTTTTATTCTCGATCTATGATTGAAATATTGGTCATTGTAATCGGACAATTTTTACCTTATAATCTGCCAATCAAATTTCATCAACGGAGAATAAGAATGTCCATTTCATCAGAACCAACAAAAAAGCCCCTCGTCGCAGTCCTGAGCTCAGAAATTTATCTGGGTACCCTGGTAGCGCTGCTTTCCATCTTCACCGCCACCGCAGCCTACCTTGGCTCCATCGCTGATTCCAAAGAGGCAGACGCCAACGTGGAGGGCGAAAAGATCCTCTCGCTTTCCAATACTGAGTTTTTGCGCGTCAACGGGGATATTGCCCAGGATTACAGCTATTTTGATAATTACTACATCTACACCGGCGAACGCGACGATATCGCCCAGTACTATCACGACAACTTCTCAGATACGTTGTTGTCCAGCATGGACCGCGCTGACGGCCCCTTTGATGACCAGTACTACAACGAGATGTATGCAGAGGCGGATGCATCCTTTGATGAAGCCATGGCCAAATACGATGAAGCGCAGGCTGCCGGCGATAAAGCCGATGGCTTCCAGTTGGACGTGCTCATTCTGGCAGTAGCCCTCTCCCTGGCAGCCTGGGCGTCCATCGTCAAAGAAGACAGCAAGATCCGCCCCATGTTCAGCGCAGCTTCGTTTGTCATTGGTCTGGCAGGGCTCACCCTGTTTGTCATGATGGCTATCAAGTAAGCATCCCCTTACCATTATGCGTTCAAAAAGCCCGAGAGATCATTCTCGGGCATTGCTGTTTTTACTCCACACTCTTCAGGGCTTCGACCATATTGATGTCATCCAGCGATTTGTTGGTGAACAGGCCTACCATGACCGCAAAAGCGATGGAGATCAGTGCCGAATACAGGTAACTGAGAGGTGAAATGTGCAACTCAAAATTGAAAGAGGGGAAGTTGATTGCGGCGATGACCAACCCGCTGACCACTCGTCCTACCGGCAGGCCTAGAATGACCCCAAAAAGCGTCAGGATGAGCATTTCTTTGTTCACGTAAGAGTGCACTTCGTTATCGAAGAATCCAAGCACTTTGATGGTGGCCAGCTCGCGCACGCGTTCTGAAATGTTGGTATTGGAAAGCGTGAACAGCACCAGGAAAGCCAACCCGGCCGCCAGAACGATGAGCATCAGCACGACGGCGTTCAACAAAGACAAATTCTTGGCAAAGCTGTCGCGCAACGCTTCTGTACTGATGGAACTGAGCACAAAATCCTGGCTGCGCAGTTCTACCGCATACGCCTTGGCATCACTCACTTTGTCGTTCAGGTGAATAAAAGCCGCGTTGGCCTGGAATTCACCATACAGGGACGTATATTGTACCTGCGAGATGTACACGCTGTTGCCTAGGTAATTGTTGACGATGGCAGCGATGGGGACGGTGTGTTCTTCCAGCGCCTCATCCTGCAAAGTCACCACATCCCCTGCTTTCACATGGAGCAGGTCAGCGGCATTCTGCGTGAGCAAAATACCGGTATCGATCAGGGCCACCTGGTTGCCCGCCTGATCAGGGGTGCGTACATAGGCTTGCAGGTCTCCCCCGCTGGGCACCACCACCATCTGCATGCTCTCATCCTCGCCGCTGCCGTTACTTACCTTTACATTCTCCATTTGGAAGTTCAAGTAGTCCGCAATCCCCTCCTGACCTTGCAGGAAGGCATTCATCTTGTCATTGTCATCGTTGACCAACAACAATTGATAGCGATAGATATTTTCGTACTGGTTCGGCACCATCTGTGTCACGGAATCATTTATGGTAAAGCCGATCAACAATAGCACCGTACAGCCCATGATTCCGGCGATCGTCATGATCAGCCGCTTGGTATAACGGAACAGGTTGCGGGCGGTTACCTTGTTCAAGAAGCTCAAACGGTTCCAGATAAACGGAATACGCTCTAATAGCACTCTGGAGCCCGGTCGCGGCGCTTTGGGCCGCAATAAAGTGGCCGGCATCTGGCGCAGTACAGAATGGCAAGAAAGCGCTGTTGCACCCACAATCCCGATGATAAACAAAGCAGAACTGCCCACACCGTAGAAGACGTAGAAGTGCAATTCGGAGTAAGGGATGGTGTAGAGTGATTGTAAGATCGACATTAAATATTTGGGAAAAAAGATAAAACCAAATACATTTCCCAAAATACAGCCCAGAACGCTGGCAAACAAAGCATACAGCAAATATTTCTGGTAAATGGACCAATCACTGAGCCCTAGCGCCTTATAGGTGCCAATGAGACCGCGTTCTTCATCAACCATTCGCGTCATAGTGGTCAGACTGATGAGAATGGCCACTGACAAGAAGATGATCGGGAACAGCTTCCCCAATGACTCGATGGAAGACATTTCGTTCTTCATGCTCGAGTAGCTATCCAGGGCGGTGCGGTCCTGCACATACCAGGTGGTGGGTTTGACGGCTTCCAGGTCCTGGCGGGCATCGGCCAGCTTTATACGGGCTTCCAGCTTTTTACTCAGATATTCGATCTCGTTCGTCCGCAGCTTCGCCTCGCCGTCGGATAATTCAACTTTTTTATCGGCGATCTCTTGCCAGGCGTCTGCAAATTCCTGCTCGGCGTCGGCCGCTTTTTGGTTCAATTCCGCCTGACCCTCGTAAAGGTCCTGCCAACCGTCAGCGATCTTCTGCTTGTTCTCCGCCAATGTGATCCGTCCGGCTCTGATCTGCGCCTCTCCCGATTTCAATCGGGCGTCTGCCGCATCCAGTTGCTGCAAGATGGCAGCTTTTTGGGTTTCAAAAGCTGCTTTCTGATCATCCAGCGCCCGTTGGGACCCTTTGAGGATGCCCAGGTTGAGCCCCGTCTGAATGACTGAACTCGTCATGGAGCTCAGCGTGGCATCGCCAATGGCAGCGATATCACCCGCCAGGGCTGCTTGTTCCGCTCCGGTAGCGCTTGCCACAGCCGCCCCATCCACTTCGCTGCCAGGGTCCGCCATGATCAGCGCGTAGGCTTTATCTGAGGCAGCTCCTACCAGCGCCTTCCACGAGCCCGCGGGCCAGGCGCTCCCAAATGCTGATTTTAACCCGTCCACGGCAGGGTTCAATGCAGCAAAGGCGCCATCCAGTTCAGACTGGTGCTGGGCAAATTGAGCCTCGGCCTGCTCAAAAGAGGCTTCCGCCTGGCGTCTTTGTTCTGCCAGTTGCGCTTTGCCTTCTTTGAGCTTCCTGGCACTGGAATCCAGTTCTTCTTTGCCGGCCTGCCATTTGATTTCTGCCTCTTGCAGATCTTCTTTGCTGGTCTGGATCTCGGCTCTGGCATCTGCAATCTCTTGCCGCGCCTCGATCTCTTTATCGGTCAACTCGCTGATTCCGTCGGCAAGCTCCTGTTTTCCGTCGCTCAGTTTCTGCCAGGCGTCAGTAAACTTGCCATCTGCTTCAGCAAATTTCTCTTGCATGGTTTGTGCAGCATCGGCCAGTTTTTGTCGACCATCTGCAATCACTTCTGCGTAGCGAGCCTGCTCCCGCTCTTTACGGGTATTCAGATCAATGTCATCCACCACCTGCTGGACAACATTAGCATACTCTGTGGAGTACCCGCTCAAATTGGCCAGACCGTCCACCCGCAGGTACACCGCTGAATACACTTCGCTGTCAACATCCACTGGCGAAATATAAAAGTAGTAATCCGTGTTTGTGGTCGCTCTGAAGGATTTACTGTCATCATCAGTGCTTGTGTTCATCGGGTCAATGATTACCCCGGTGATCGTATAGGTGGAACGGGTAAAAATATCCGTGGACTCCGTTTCGGTGTCCACGTTCGTGTCCCAACTCACATCAGTAGTGTCATCACTTGTAACAGGCGAAGATAATCTTTCCGGACTGCCCTGCATTTCCCAGGCGTGCAAGCCCGGCTCCAGCTCGCTGTCTGACGCGCTGACCTCACTGCTCTTTACGCCATCTTCGATCGTCACCCGATCGCCAATGGATTTGCCTGAGTCATTGAGGAATTTCTGCGTGACCGCCACTTCACCGCTTGCCTGCGGTAATCGTCCTGTTACCACATAAGGAACATTCAGCCCTTTTGTGCTCAAAGCCGCCAGTTCTACAACCTTTTGCGCACCGTTCACAGTAATATGCACAGAATCGCTGTAGCCGCCT
>JAYFNV010000020.1:0-2161 GCA_034933225.1 Anaerolineaceae bacterium
GCTATTTACTGCGTATCATTGAGGCCAACGTCACCCCACATGTGGAACTGACCCATAGCGATTTGGTGCTGACTGTTCGTCCAGGATCAGGAGAAGAGAAGCGCCAGGAGATTGTTCAGAAATGGTATCGTGAGCAGTTAAGGGTTGCGGTGGCTCCCCTGGTCCACAAATGGGAGCAGATCCTTGGTGTCCAGGCGGCAGCTTTTTTTGTAAGAAAAATGAAGACGCGCTGGGGAAGCTGTAATCCTTCATCGCGCTACATACGTTTCAACACTGACTTGGCCAAGAAGCCTTCCCAGTGTCTTGAATATATTGTTGTCCATGAGTTGATCCATCTACTTGAACCGACGCATAATAAGAAGTTTATAGATTTAATGGACCAGCACCTGCCAACCTGGAAGTGCTGTCGCGATCACCTTAATAGTATGCCTGTCAGTCATGAGGATTGGTCGTATTAGTGGTTTTTCAGTTTTTTAATGTATCGTAGGAGTTTAAATGACTCAGTGGCTTTATGAACGGTTTAAAACTGAAGATCCAAGACGCGATTGGCAGTTCTCATTAATGGGGACTTTGAATTGGGCGAGGTCTCTTGCTCTACACGTCTCAGAAGGATTTTCTCGAGATGAAATTGTATCACATTACTTGAATGTAGCTAGATTGCCAATTGATAAAGCCAGAGAGAACAAGGTTTTTGAAAATTTAGTTCTTGCATTTCATTGTCAGTCCTCTCTTCATGTGATGGGTAGTAAATTTGAAAACATATATTCCATAAATAGGTCAGCCGTGGTGTCATGGTATTATGGTCTCTACTATGCGGCAAAAGCGATGATCGCTGCGGTTGATGGATCATCTCAAGAAATTCACGCGAAGGTAGCTACCACATGGCGTAATCAAATTGTGTTAAATTCTTTTGCGATTCCCCCGTTTTCATATCAAGTGGATACATTGGTAAAGGCAGAATATGAAGATCAGATTGGAGGGCAAAGGGGCGGAAATCCTTTTGACCTAAGGAATGTACCCGAGGATTTCCTCCAAGCTAAAGGAGGGTGTTTAACTTATTTGAAGGGTACTGCTGATTGGTATCGCAAAAAAGCTGAGGAAGAAATTAAGCGCAATCATAGATTGACGAATTTCAGGACCAAGGAGGCGCGCCGTATCCGCGACGAATCTCTTTCAACAAAGAGTGCATGTTTTATGCATCAGGCATTTCGATTTCGTGGGAAAACAAATTATCGTGATGCGTTGTATTTGTCTTACGGTGGGCAGAATCGCGGATCGTCAATAGAAAGATTCGTAAACGACTTGACTCTGGTTCTTGATGTGTTTTTGAAAATGACCTGTGGATATGTAGGGAGGCGAATTCACAAAAAAACATGGGAAGATTTTTTGGAGGATATTCGCAAGCATGCTCGGTTTGAATTATATTATGAACAATGATTGTGTCTGGGTATAAGGCTAATTTTTTCATAGTTCTCAGAATGAATTTGTGCTTCTCCCAGTTGCCCCATGTAAATTTCAGACATCTTCTTGTTCCGAATGGTCAATAAATTTTCAGCGTTCTTTTCTTCGGCTGCCTTTGTGAAATTGAAAGATCCTGTAACAACAATGGTACCGTCGAAGATCATCACTTTGTTGTTGATATGGCATATAGCGGCATTGCTGCCTCCGTTGCGATTGATGATGGCCAAGCTTTCGGTCCAGCTCCCCGTCCCAGCCCTGGCTCCATCGGTGGTCACAGGGTGGCTTTAATTCGTGAGCATCCAGTGGATCCATGGGGGCGGTCCTGACTTTGAAAATGGTGGACGCTGGGTGGCCGGGACCCGAATTATCGGCCAAACTGGTCCCGTGGTCGGGTGTCGGCGGGCGCGCATATGGAGCCAAAGCCGGGGCGGGTTAATGAGGCCACCCCCTGGGCGGGCTAATGGAGCCAGCCACGGGGCGGGTTAATCGAGCCACCATCGTTTCCAGTCTTCGCCCGGACTTCCGCGACGGGCTATCCACTCCACGAGCAACATCGAGGAGTGAGGTGGTCCGGATTGGTTGGACAGGTTGGCGGCGCAGTTAAGCTATAGTCCGGTTAGTGCTCATGCCGCCTTTGAAGCCGAGTGGCCCTCCCGGTATACGTCCATGGGGCGACGACCGTCAAAAGCCGAATGCGGCC
>JAYFNV010000021.1:0-26479 GCA_034933225.1 Anaerolineaceae bacterium
CTACCGATCGAATTGATCTTGATAAACTTGAAATGTCTCAACCCTTCTTCGAGCGTGTCATTTTAGCGATCGCACGCAAATTTGGAGATATTGCCTTACGCTTTACCCCTCAAAACTGGTTGAATTCAATTGCCCGCAAATTAGAGTTGGCAGGAAGTCCATCAAAAATGGATCCCTCCACATTCCTTTCTTCACAGTTTATGACTGGAGTTGGTTTCGGTGCTTTAATGATTGTATTGGACCTATTTGTGATCCAATCAACACCTCTTGGACAAAAATTTATCCTAACATTGGTTGCGGTTGCCTTTGGTTTTTATCTCCCACAATTTAACCTTTCCACAAAGATCACCGCACGGCAAAAAAGCATCCGAAAGTCACTTCCAGACGCACTTGATCTGTTGACCATCTGCGTTGAAGCTGGCTTAGGGTTTGACCAGGCTATGGTCAAGGTTGCAGAAAAATGGGAATCTCCCCTTTCTGCTGCTTTTGGGCGTGTCATCCAGGAGATCCAACTGGGTAAATTACGCCGTGAAGCTTTACGTGACATGGCTCAAAATGTGGACATTCCAGAAATGACCAGTTTCATCGCTATCGTTATTCAAAGTGAAATGCTCGGTGTCAGTATGGCCAAGGTCTTGCGTATTCAGGCAGACCAGATGCGTGT
Organism: Anaerolineaceae bacterium; assembly: GCA_034933225.1. Lineage (GTDB taxonomy): Bacteria > Chloroflexota > Anaerolineae > Anaerolineales > Anaerolineaceae > UBA6107. The sequence continues at coordinate 665 of JAYFNV010000021.1, forward strand.
AAAACGGCGCCAACTCGCTGAAGAAGAAGCACACAAAGCTCCTATTAAAATGCTGATCCCAATGGCTTTGCTCATCTTCCCCTCCTTGATGTTGATCTTGTTCACACCGGCAGTAATGCAGGTGATGAGCTCCGGCCTGATGGGTGGTCTTTAAACCAACTATTGAACGGTAATTGTGAATAAATACGCTTTTTATTGTGGTTTTTGGAAATTGATCGATGTCGTCTATCCTCCTTCATGTGCTGTATGTGGCCACGAAGGAGTTCGTTTTTGTGAGGATTGCCTTTCACAAATAAGACTCATTGACGCAAATGTTTGTGAAATTTGCGGAGAACTCCTTAAGCAGCGCGGTATTTGTGAGCGTTGCCGAAATGAACCACCTCCATTTGCTGCCCTTCGATCTTATGCTGAATTCAACGGTCCACTCAGAAAAGCTCTCCACACCATGAAGTATCAAAACAATTTGGCGTTAGGTGATACCTTTTCATCTTTCTTGATCCCCATGATCCAGAAATTGGGTTGGGAATTTGATATTGTCCTGCCAGTCCCCATCAGTAGATCAAAAAGAAGGGAACGAGGCTATAACCAGGCAGGTTTGATTGCTTACCCAATCTCCCTGGCATTTGATACTCCCTATTCTGATAATCTCCTTTCTCGCAAGTTTGAAGTGAAATCACAGGTGGGGCTTTCTAGAGAAGAAAGATTTAAGAATTTACATAACGCATTCCAAGGAAATTCTGCTAAACTTATTAAGAAGAAAGTATTATTGGTGGACGATGTAACAACAACGGGCGCAACAATTATTTCGTGTGCAAAGGCACTACAAGAATCTGGATGTGAAAGGATTTATAGCATTACCGTAGCAAAGACGCCCTAGAATCACCAGTAGACTTTGAAGCTCCTTTCCAATTCATCCAAATTAGTATCGAGGAGGAAATAATGGCCCAAAAAGTTGAAATCACAGTAAAGAACATGCGTCTGACCGAAGCAATTGAAGATTATGTCAACAAAAAAGTAGCTCGTCTCGAAAGATTTCTCCCAGAAGTAGAAGAAACTCATGTAGATCTGGCAACTGCCAAGATGCTGCGCAATAAACAGGACCGCGAAGTGGCTCAATTCACACTTCTCGGTAAAGGTTTTATTTTACGTACTGAGGAAAGCGATGGCGATATGATGACTGCCATCGACAAAGCTGCCGATAAAATGCAGCGCCAGATCGAACGCTTCAAAGGCAAACGGAATCGTGGCCGTGCAACAGGAGTTGCGATTTCCGAATTCACTGCTGAACCAGAGGTAGATGAATCGGAAAACAGGACCGCTATTGTAAGAAGAAAATCTTTCACCCTGGTTCCAATGGACGAAAATGAGGCCATTGAACAAATGACTTTACTGGGTCATGAAGATTTCTTTATTTTCTACAATGTACACACGAACGCAGTGAATGTGTTATACAAACGTCGTGATGCTGACTACGGTCTGATCGAACCCAAGATCGGCTGAACCAATATTCTGTTACTTCAAACAATCGGGCATACTGCCCGATTGTTTTTTTATGACCTTCAATCTATCTAAAGACACATTCGTGTTTCCGGGTTAAGCCTTAATATCAGACTGACCGGTCGGATTAATTGGAGGTACTTTGCAAAACCGCAGTCAGATCACTCACGAAAAGATATTGGAAACCTCTTTCCAATTGTTTTTAGCCAATGGTTATGAATCCACAGGCGTCGCCAGGATCTGTGAAGAAGCAGATATCAGTAAAGGGGCTTTTTATCACCATTTTCCCAGCAAGCATGATGTCTTTTTGACTATTTTGGATAACTGGCTCGCTGACGTGGAAGCACAATTTAAGAAGATTGAAGATACTTCCCTACCCATTCCTGAACAATTGAATCAAATGGCAGCTTCTTTGAAAGGGATCTTTTCAGAATCAAACAAGATCCCTATCTTTCGTGAGTTTTGGATGCAATCCATCCGCGATAAATCCGTCTCATCTCGTACTCTTTCGCCTTACTTCCGCTTCATGCGCTATTTTGAATCTCTGGTTCAAAAAGGGATCACAGAAGGTAGTTTTGCCAAAGAAACGGACGCAGCGCAGGTCGCACGTCTGCTCATGTCATTTGGCATGGGCGCCATTTTACAAAGCATGATCGAACCAAATAAAGATTGGCAGACCATTTCAGAATCAAATTTGCAGGTCATTCTGGCAGGCATTCAAAAGGAGAATGTATGAACCTCGTAACAGGTGCAACAGGTCATATTGGCAATGTTTTAGTAAAAGAATTGCTCAAAAAAGGGGAAAAGGTCAGAGCCTTTGTATTACCCGGAGAAGACCTTTCTCCATTGGCCGGGTTGGACATTGAATTATTTGAGGGGAACATTCTAGACGCTGAATCAGTGGCCAGGGCACTTATAGGTATTGATTTCGTTTTTCATCTGGCTGGCATCATCTCCATTATGCCTGGCCAGGATGATATGGTTCACAGGGTGAATGTAGACGGCACGCAGATCATTGTAAAAGCAGCCCGTAAAGCCGGGGTGAAACGTTTTGTCTATACCAGCTCCATCCATGCGTTCAAAAGGGTTCCTCACGGCATAGTAATCAACGAAGAGATTCCCATTGATCCCCAGTCTGCTATTGCAGCGTATGACCGCTCCAAAGCGGAGGCAACCCTGGCCGTTTTAGCAGAGACAAAGCTGGGTTTACCAGCTGTGATTGTCTGCCCCACTGGTGTCATTGGCCCGTATGATTACAAAAGCTCTGAACTGGGTGTTCTGATCCAGGAATGGATGGTCCATAAAGTGGACTTTCTCATAGAGGGTTATTATGATTTTGTAGATGTTCGCGATGTGGTGCAAGGCGCCATCTCAGCCCGTGACCGCGGACAGATCGGTCAGATCTACATCCTTTCTGGCGAGCTCATCCGCGTTGTTGACATTTGGCGTATGGTAAAAGAACTCGTTAACCTGAAATCGTCCTTTATTCAAATTCCTACTCGCCTGGCCATGTTTACCGCACGCCTGGCCCAGATATATTACAATATCACTCGTTCTAAACCCAGATTTACTACCTACAGCATAGAAACATTACGCTCCAATGCTGTGATCACCCATCAGAAAGCGCAGCTTTCACTGGGATACCAACCGCGTTCTTTGTATTACACACTAAAAGATACTGTGTCGTGGTGGAAAGAACATAACCTTTCAAAGAAATGACAAAATGGAAAATTATTGGAACAATAAAGTTGCTTTGATCACTGGAGCCTCCAGTGGCATTGGTGCAAGCATAGCCCGGAACTTCGCCAGCCATGGGCTGACAGTTGTCCTCATTGCCCGCCGCCAAAATAAACTTGAACAAGTAGCTGAACAGATCACGAATAATGGTGGCAAAGTGCTTCTTTTCACCGCGGACCTTTCAAAAGAAGCGGAACGAGTAGCCGTCATGCAGACGATCATTGAAAAGGTAGGTGTGCCAGATATTTTGGTAAACAATGCCGGCATTGGCTATTACGGTTACTTTGCTCAAATGCCCTGGGACGTTGCCAGAGATCTGATCCGTCTCAACATCGAAGCCACCACACACTTCACATCCATGCTGCTGCCAGCCATGCTTATAAAGCCGAAAGCTCGTATCATCAACATTGGCTCCATCATGGGTAAAATGCCTGAGCAAGGCGTTGCCCTTTATGCAGCTTCTAAAGGATATGTGGATAGCTTCACTAAAAGCATTTATAGAGACCTACGCGGAACCAATGTAAGCATCTCGGTTCTGCGGCCTGGTCCTGTTAAGACTGAGTTTTTTGACCGCTCTGAAACCTACGAGAACGGTGGTCGCATCCCAGCTGAACAATTCGCAGTAAGTGCTGACCGCGTAGCCCAGGCAGCCTGGAGTTTGATCAACCACCCCTGTCGTTATAGGTACGTTCCATTCTTCATGGCAGCCTCTGTTCTTCTGGAAGGCTTGTTCTCCTGGGTGATTGATCTGGTTGGACCTGCAATGTTGATCCTTCGAGATAAGAAGAAACTTTCCTGACAATCATGAATTGCATTTCCTGATCTTGCCTTGTCAGAGTACTATCACTGGGCTATAATTCATCGGGTTAATTTGTGATCTCAGAAAGGTATTATTATGATTGATGTAAACGATCTTCGCAAAGGTGTCATCTTTGAAATTGACAACAGCCTCTTCCGCGTAATTGAATATTCATTCAATAAACCAGGTCGTGGCAATGCAACCATCAAGATCAAAGCCAAAGACCTTCGCCGAGGCAACACTTTGGAAAAGACCTTCACTTCTGGCGAGCGCGTAAAAGACGTGCGCCTGGATTTCCACAATGCACAGTACCTTTACAATGATGGAGAGCTTTTCTACTTCATGGATGTTGAGACCTATGAACAGCCTGCCATTCCGGCTTCCATCGTCGGAGAATATTCCGGTTTCTTGAAAAGCGAGATGGAAGTAAAGCTCACCTTCTTCGAAAACGAACCCCTGGATATCGAGCTGCCGACCACAGTTGACCTTGCCGTCACCTACGCTGAACCCGCCGTCAAAGGCGACACAGCTACGGGTGTGACCAAACGGGTTGAAACCGAAACCGGCCTTTCTGTGAACGTCCCCTATTTCGTAGCCACCGGTGATAAGATCCGTGTGGACACTCGCACCGGCGAGTACGTCACTCGCGTTTAGTGCGCCCCGGTTTGAATGCCCCTGTCCCCTCACGGGGACAGTTTGTTATATGGGAGAATTAAATGAGAACTCCTGCTGGAAAAGAATGTCCTTATTTTTACGGTGATTATTACCGTGGCAAGCACCACGAAGAATGCCGCTTGCTTGAAGCTGAATCTGGACCGGCCAAATGGACGCCAGATCTGTGCGTCACCTGCCCTGTTCCGGCCATAAAATTGGCAAATGCCTGTCCCAACATCATTCTCACTCCAACCGTCAAAAAACCTTTCCTTATTGGACATCGACAGGTGAAGGTTTCTGCTTTCTGTACCAAATCTCAGCAATCAGTCAAAGAACCCAAAATTGGTTGCGGCATCTGCCATCCCCTCTCTGAAATATTTGGAGAACTTAACAAGTGAAACCCACCATTCTGATCGACATGGATGACACACTGCTGTCCAATCCATTTGATATATTCATGCCGGCCTACTTCAAATTGCTCGGTGCAGCGCTTGCAGATCGCATCGACTCCAAAGTCATGCTCACTCAGCTTCTAAAGTCCACTGAGGATATGATCAATAACAATGATTTTCGGGTCACCCTTGAAGAAAAGTTTGCAGAACGCTTTTTCCCCACCCTCAATTTGGACCGTGCTGACACATTAACCGTACTCGATGCTTTCTATGCTAACGATTTTGAAAAACTTAAACCCATCACTGCCCCCAGACCGGAAGCAATTGCCCTGGTACGTACCTGCCAGCAAAGAGGGTATACGGTGGCAGTTGCCACCAATCCGTTGTTTCCCAGGACGGCAATGATTTCCAGGTTGCGCTGGGGTGAATTACCTATCACGAAATACGCCTTTCCCATCGTGACCGCCTATGAAACTTTTCACTTCGCCAAGCCCAACCCTGCCTATTATGCTGAGATCCTGGCCCAACTGGGTTGGCCAGAAGGCCCCGTGCTGATGATCGGGAATAGTCTTTCAGATGACATCCTACCGGCAGCTTCATTGGGGATTAAAACCTTTTACTTGAGTGACGCTCCCGAAGAAAAGGCTCCCCTGGCACAAGGAACTTTATCTGAATGTTTGCCCTGGCTGGATTCTGCAGTAAAAGACAACAATTTTTCACTTAATTACAATGACCTACCCTCGATCTTGGCGTATCTGCGCGCCTCCCCAGCCGCCATTCAAACTCTTCTATCTACTTGCCCGGAGGCGCGGATTAATAAACGCCCTCAAGAAAACGAGTGGAGCATTCAGGAAGTGATCTGCCACCTGCGGGATGTGGATGGTGATGTCAATATACCTCGATTTTCTTCCATTCTTCAACAAGGCAAATCGTTCATCCCTGCTATTGACACAGATGCCTGGGCAACACAACGAGATTATAGAAGTCAATCTTATCCGCAAGCCTGGCAAGAGTATCTTTCCAACCGTAAACAACTGATCGATCTAGTTGTTACTATTCAGCCTGCTGATCTGCAAAAGAGTGTAAATCACTCAGTTTTTGGTCCAACCACTGTAGCTGAGTTGCTTAAATTCATTATTATTCACGACCAAAACCATGTCCGTCAGGTCAAAGCCAACCTGGCAGCCTTAAGTTAATGGTTCAAATTTGAATAAAGTAGATAATTCCTATAAGAAATTTGTTAATCTTGCTGCCAAAGGCTTGCTTTTGCTGGTATAGCCAGTTAGAGATTGGTATAATCTTGAGAACAGGGTTAGAAATTTTGACCCAGTGTGGAGGATTATAAGTGAATTCCCGTACACAATCTTATATCGTTTATTTCCTGCTCTTCGTAGCGATCATTGTTATGATCGTGTTTGGCCTGAACAAATCTTCGGGTACTGACACGGTATATTCCATTAATCAGGTCGCCAGCGAAATAGAAAAAGGAAATATATCAAAAATTACTGTTGAAGAAGATAAGTTGACCATTTTGTTGAAAGATGGCCTGACCGAAAAAACTGCCACTAAAGAATCCAACAGCACATTGGTTGAACAATTGGTTGCATTGGGTGTGACCCCCGCTCAATTATCCCCGGATAATGGCATCAAAGTTGAGGTTAAACCCCCCAGCCAATGGGTTAGTATTCTAAATGGACTGTTCTACTTCTTGCCCTTCCTGATTCTGGGTATCGCATTCTTCTTCATTTTCCGACAGGCACAGGGCAGCAACAATGCAGCCATGTCCTTCGGCAAATCTCGCGCCCGTATGTTCTCTGGTGATCATCCCACCGTCACTTTTGCTGATGTCGCCGGTGTCGATGAATCGAAGGATGAACTAAAAGAAGTGGTAGAGTTCTTGCGTGAACCGCAAAAATTCATCGCCCTGGGTGCTCGCATTCCCAAGGGTGTGCTTTTAGTTGGCCCTCCGGGTACTGGCAAAACTCTGCTTGCCAAAGCAGTTTCTGGTGAAGCTGGAGTGCCTTTCTTCTCGATCTCTGGCTCTGAATTTGTAGAAATGTTCGTCGGTGTCGGTGCCAGCCGTGTCCGTGACCTGTTTGATCAGGCCAAACGGAATAGCCCTTGTATCATTTTCGTAGATGAAATTGATGCAGTCGGCCGCCAACGTGGTGCAGGGTTGGGCGGTAGTCACGATGAACGTGAACAGACCCTCAACCAGATGCTCGTTGAGATGGACGGTTTTGATACCGATACCAACGTCATTATTATGGCAGCTACCAACCGCCCCGACATTCTGGACCCGGCTTTACTGCGACCCGGTCGTTTTGACCGCCGCGTAGTATTGGATCGTCCTGATGTCAAAGGCCGTGAAGCCATCCTCAAAGTGCATATCAAGGGCAAACCAGTTGCTCCAGATGTAGATCTGTCCATTGTGGCAAAATCTACCCCTGGCTTTGTCGGTGCTGACCTGGAAAACCTGGTTAATGAAGCCGCCATTTTGGCCGCCCGACGCAACAAGACCAGCATCGGTCAACCTGAGTTTGAAGAATCAATCGAGCGTGTCATCGCCGGCCCTGAACGGAGGAGCCGCCTGATCACCGCTGATGAAAAACGTATCGTCGCTTATCATGAAGCCGGACACGCCGTTGTAATGAATGCATTGGCAGAGTCAGATCCTGTTCACAAAGTCTCTATCATCGCCCGTGGCATGATGGGCGGCTACACGATGCACCTACCCGTTGAGGATGTCACCTTAATGCCTCGCAAGAAACTTCTGGCAGAAATGGTCGGGCTTCTGGGTGGTCGTGCTGCGGAGGAAATCGTCTTTGATGACATTACCTCTGGCGCTTCCAATGACATTGAACGTGTCACCAAACTGGCACGCAACATGGTAACCCGTCTTGGTATGAGTGAAGCTTTAGGCCCAATGGTTTACGGACAGAAAGAAGAAATGATCTTCCTTGGCCGTGAGATCTCTGAACAGCGAGATTACTCTGAACAGGTTGCGGAAGCGATTGATCGTGAAGTTCGCGACATGGTCACTAAAGCCTACGATTCTGCTCGTGAGATTCTCCGCAAGTATCGAGACCGCCTGGATGCTGTTGCGAATCGCCTTTTGGAAGTTGAAACGCTTTCAAGAGAAGATTTTGAAGCGATCTTCCCTCCTCCAGAACCTCATCGTACCGGCACACCGTCATTGAATAACAATTAAAGCCAACGGGAGTCAGAAATGACTCCCGTTTTGTTTTGTTTTGTTTTGATGAAAGACAAATGACAACAATCTAGATATTAATACCTATGCGCAATTCAGACAGAATTTTCTCCTCAACATTATTTTCCATTGTATACCAGTGTATGTTGGGGTCGTCTAATTTGAACCAGTTTGCCTGGCGGCGTACGAATTCCCGTGTTTTGCGCTTCATCAGCATTTTGGCATCACCCAAGCTGATCTCACCGCGGATATACTGCACCACCTCGCGGTAACCAATGGCTGACATGTTGGGGTTATCAACGGCAATTCCGTTTTGAAGCAATTTTTGGGTCTCTTCCACCAATCCGTCTTTGAACATCAACTCGATCCGTTCATCAATGCGCTGATAAAGCTCTGGACGCGGTCGGTTGAGCCCGATCACCCAAAAACGATACTGGGGCTCACTCTTGCGCCTTTGCGCTGAGAATTTTTCGCCGGTCAACAAGATCACTTCAAGAGCGCGTACGGTTCGGCGTAAATTTTGCGGGTCAATTTTGCTGGCAGCCTCGGGGTCAACGATCTCCAATTTTTTATAAAGAGCTTCGGCGCCAATCTCATTGCCAATTTTCTCAAGTTCATCCCGAACAGCATGGTCTGGTTCAAGCGGCGGGATCTCCCAACCTTCGATCAAAGCCCGAAAGTATTGGCCTGTTCCACCCACCAGTATGGGAATTTTTCCGTTTTGATGGATCTGCTCGATCAACTTATTGCATTCGCTTTGAAACATGGATAACGACCAAACTTCATTTGGGTCGGCCACATCCACCAAATAGTGCTGCATTAATTCTTGCTGTGCTTTTGTGGGTTTGGCAGTGCCAATATCCATGCCGCGGTAGAACAAGCGGGAATCCGCAGAAATGATCTCTGCGTCAATTTCTTTGGCCAGTCGGATGGCCAGATCGGTCTTGCCCACAGCAGTAGGCCCTACAACCATGATCACCCAGGGTTTAGCGCACATCTTGGAACCACTCTATCTTTGGGTCTTCCTGACCCTGCTTGCCCTCGATCGCTATCACATCCAATCGCCATGACTGCTCTTCAAGATGCTCCAGCATGTAAGATTCGGCTGCTTCCACCAGATGGCCAATTTTTGTTGGAGTCACCGCTTCTTCCGGGTAGCCAAAATCAAGATTCTGGCGGGTTTTCACTTCAATAAACACCAACGCATTCCCATCTCGGGCAATTATGTCCAGTTCGCCTTTGGAAGTGCGGTAATTCCTGGCCAAAATTTGCAGCCCCTGCTTTTCAAGATAAGCGGCAGCCTGCATCTCGCCCCAGGCGCCGAAGATCTGTCGATGGTTGTCTTTTTCAAATTTCGCCATAGTGTTTTTCCTTGTCCGATTCTACCCCAACTTGCCATTTTCTTGTTTCATGTTAGAATCGAATTTTAATATGTCTCAAATTGCCCGTTTTGGAGTCAAATAAGATGCCTTCTGCTGAGATCATTACCATCGGCACAGAATTACTCCTGGGAGAAATTCAGGATACCAATACCCGTTATCTCACCCGGCATTTACGTGACATTAGCGTAGAAATCTACCGCACCACCACCGTGGGAGATAACGCAGACCGTATTGCCAGGATCATTCGCGAAGCTTTTACCCGCGCGGATATAGTCATTACCACAGGGGGGCTTGGCCCAACCGTGGATGACCCCACCCGTGATGCTGTCTCTCTCGCCTTCAACGTTTCCTCTGAATTTCATCCAGAATTATGGAAAAGTATTGAAGCTCGTTTTCTTAAACGTAACCTGGTCGCTTCGCCCAACAACCGCCGCCAGGCTTACATCCCGCAAGGCGCAACTGTGATCCCCAATCCTGTGGGTACTGCCCCCTCTTTTTATTATGAGTTCGAAAACAAAGTGCTCATCAGCCTCCCCGGTGTCCCAAGAGAGATGGAGACGCTTTCAGAGACGGTGGTTTTCCCCTACCTTCAATCCAAATATAAGCTGCACGGCATCATCCAGGCACGAGTGCTGCACATTGCCGGCGTAGGCGAATCTGTTGTCGATGAGGCCATCGGCGATCTTGAAAAGCTGACCAATCCTACCGTAGGTCTCCTGGCCCACCCGGGCATTGTAGACGCCAGAATCACCGCTAAAGCCGAATCCCTTGCAGAAGCGGAGAAAATGATCGCCCCACTTGAAGCCCAGATCAGAGATCTCTTCCCTAGGGCAGTTTTTGGTACAGATGAAACAACGCTGCTCCAGGCCTTGAATGAAACCGCCAAATCTACACATAAACAGGTGCTTATCCACTGTGCTGACCTTGTCGGTCTCTGGCCTTCAGAGTTTCAAACTCTGCCAGATCCCGCTGTCCGGCTGGATGAGTCTGCTTTGCTTGATATTACCCCAATTTCTAACAGTACCCATTTGATCCTTGTTGAGGTAAAGTATTATCAAGAAGATCAGGAATGTCATGTAGAGATCAGCCTGCAGGACAACCAGTTGATCCAAAATGAGAGTGGCATTTATAACGGACCGTCTGCCCATGGTCCCATTTGGGCCATCAATCGTGCCCTTGAATTCACCCGTCGTTACTTAATCCAATTAGAAAAAGAATAGAGGATTCAATTGACTAACGTAGATTTTCTTCTCGTAAATGCAAACGTCTTGAGTATGGATGAGCAGTTTCATCAATACAATCCCGGTGCAGTTGCAGTAAGCGGAAATTCGATTGTAGCTGTTGGTTCCCAATCTTCCCTTGAATTTGAGTATTCTTCTGACCACAAGATCGATTGTGGCGGCAAGGTGCTCATGCCAGGGCTTATAAACGCCCACACCCACGTGCCCATGACCCTCTTACGTGGCCTGGCCGACGATCTGCGCCTGGATGTCTGGCTGATGGGCTATATGATGCCCGTTGAACGCGAATTTGTCTCCCCTGATTTTGTCCGCTTGGGTACGCAACTAGCCTGCGCAGAAATGATCCGCTCTGGCGTCACTACTTTCAATGACATGTACTATTTTGAAGAGGATATCGCCAAGGCCACTGCTGAAGTGGGCATGCGCGCCATCTGTGCCCAGTCTGTGCTTAAATTCCCCACCCCGGATGCTGATTTCTTCGAGGAATCCCTGGCAATGTCCCGCGACTATATCAAGCGCTGGAAAGGCCATGAGCTCATCATCCCGGGGATTGCCCCACATGCTCCCTATACATGCACCCCGGAGATCCTGAAGGCTTGCGCAGCCCTTGCCGTTGAGTTTGATGTGCCACTGCACACCCACATTTCCGAGACCGCGTTCGAAGTTGAAAACATGCGACGCGACCAGGGCATGCCCGTTGTCCCTTACGTCAAGAAGCAAGGTTTGTTTGATGCCAAAGTGATCGCAGCCCATTGTGTCCACATTGACGAAGGCGAAATTCACACCCTCAAGCATTACAATGCAGGCGTTTCTCATAACCCCTCTTCCAATCTGAAATTGGCCTCTGGTTTTGCTCCGGTCAAGAAGATGCTGGAGATCGGCATCAATGTTGGCATCGGTACGGATGGCCCTGCCTCCAACAACGATCTGGACATGTTCGAAGAGATCCGCCTCACGTCTTTTGTGCAGAAAGGCGCCACCGGCGACCCCACAGCTCTGCCTGCCAGAGAGACCCTTCTTATGGCCACCCGTATGGGCGCCAATGCCCTGCACATGGGTCATTTAACCGGCTCTATTGAACCTGGCAAGCGTGCAGACCTGATCCTGGTCAATATTACCCCATTGCACAATACACCGCAGTTCCGCCACGATCCTCAGGGCACATATGCCCAGATCGTTTACGCCTCCAAAGCCTCAGATGTCAGCGATGTGATGGTCAACGGCAAATGGTTAATGCGAGATAAAGAACTCCTCACCGTGGATGAGGAAGCCATCATTCATGCCAGCCAGGAATATGCCAAGAAGATCGATACCTTCCTGGCCACCCGCGAGACTTCCCTGCTCTCCAAACTGCTCGCCATTGGCGGCGCTTCTGAAGAAGAAAGCTTTGAGATCCAGGCCAAGGTCCGCGTAAAAGACCTGCATCCCATTATCGAAAAACTGACTTCTTCTGGATCTGAGATCGAAGTGCTCAAGAAACGTCACTACAAAGAGTATGATGTCTACTTCTTCTTCACAGACGTGGAACAGGGCATCATTCGCTACCGTGAAGATGACTTCCTTGCAGAGGACGGAAAAGTGGAAAATGTACGCGGCCGCCTCACCCTCATTGGCCCAACCAACGAAGGTCAATTTGAGCAAGAAGTGTTGCTCTCCCGCAGCCGCTACCTGGCACCTGCCACCCAGAGCTTGCGCTTCTACCGTGAATATTTCAAGCCTCATCTGGAAAAAGAGATCGAAAAAGACCGCTTACGCTTCCTGGTCCGTTTTGAAGACACCGAATTTTTCATCAACCTGGATGAGATCCATAACCCGAAGATCGGCTGCTTCCTCGAGGTCAAGAGCCGCACCTGGAGCCGTCAGGATGCTGAGATCAAATCTCAATTGGTCACCAAGCTCATTAATTTCCTGGGCGCAGACATTGAAGAAGCTACCTCTGAAGACTATATAGAAATGGTTCGCTAGTGAATTCTGAAAACAAACGACCTTCTATTAACGTCCTTTTCATCGCCTCAGAAGCCGACCCGCTGATCAAAATTGGCGGGCTTGGTGATGTAGCGGGATCCCTTCCGCTTGCTCTCAAGAAGCTGACCACTCAGGCAGACTCCACTGTTGATCTGGATATCCGTCTGGCGCTGCCTTACTACGGCCAGTTGAAGAAAACCGCCCTTACTCCAAAAAAGGTCGGAGAATTCAGCCTCCCCACAGAGGAGGAACCACTCAAAGTAACCGTCTATCAGACGGACCTGAACGGGATCCCCCTTTACCTGTTGGACAGCGCTTTACTTGAGGCAGATGCCCCTGTATATGGCACAGACTTCAAAGCCGATGCCAGGAAGTTCATCTTCTTTTCACTGGCCTGTCTGCAACTGCCTCGCCTCCTCAATTGGCGTCTTGATATTTTGCACGCCAACGATTGGCACACCGCCATCGCCGTTCATGAGCTTTCTGTTCTGGCCAAAACGGATCCAGCCTACCATCATATCCGCAGCATCATTTCCGTTCACAATTTGCCTTTTATGGGCACTGGCAGCGAAGTGGGGTTGACCTATTTCCAGGTTCCCTTCTCCAAAAATCCGCGCATGCCAAAATGGGCACGATCGCTGCCCCTCCCTATGGGGATCAACGCCGCTGACCGTATCATCGCAGTTTCTCCCGGCTATGCCAAGGAGATCATGACACCTGAATACGGCTGTGATCTGCAAGATTTTCTGATCACCAAAAAAGCTCGCCTCTCGGGCATCGTTAATGGCATTGATCCAGAAGTTTGGAACCCGCAGACGGATGTAAATATTCCCCAAACTTACGCGATTTCTCCACTTGAAAAAAGAAGCCTGAATAAACAGGCTTTGCAAAAAGAGCTGGGCTTGCCCGAATCTGACGTTACACCGCTGATGGCCTTCATCGGCCGCATGGACAGGCAAAAAGGCATCGATCTGGCCATGGATGCCCTCAAACAATTGAAAACCATCCCCTGGCAGATGGTGTTTTTGGGAACCGGCAATGCTCAGATTGAAGCGGATCTTAAAGCGTTGCAGGAGTTTTATCCTAACCAAATTCGCCTGGCGCTGCGCTTTGATGCAGCACTTTCGCACCGCATCTACGGTGGTGCGGATATATTGTTGATGCCATCCCGCTATGAGCCCTGTGGCCTGGCGCAGATGATCGCCATGCGCTACGGCTGCATCCCGGTGGCGCGTGCTACTGGGGGGCTTAAAGATACAATTGAAAACAACAAAACCGGTTTTCTGTTTGAAGGCAATGATGGGGACGCCATGACCGTTGGGCTTAAACAAGCTCTCAAACTATTTCCTCAAAAAGACAAATGGCAAGCTCTTCAGATCAACGCCATGAACACCGATTTTTCCTGGCAGAATTCAGCCAGCGATTACCTGCATGTGTATCAAGATTTAACCCAAGTAAATTAGTTATTGTTGGAGGATCTTATGTTTACAAAACGCGCGTCAGGCGTTCTGATGCACCCCACCAGTTTTCCCGGACCTGATGGCATTGGTGATCTAGGCCCGGAAGCCTATCGCTGGATCGATTTTTTGGCTCAAGCCAATTGTGCTCTTTGGCAGGTGTTGCCCCTCGGTCCAACCGGCTATGGAGATTCCCCCTATCAGTGCTTCTCAGCTTTCGCGGGGAACCCTTACCTTATCAGTTCCGCCATGCTGCTGGATAGTGACCTGCTCACCCGGGCTGATTTGGCTGACCGTCCTTCTTTCCCAGCGGTCAAAGTGGATTATGGTCCCGTCATTGAATGGAAGTTAAAACTGCTGGACCGCGCCTATGCTCATTTCAAGGATAATGCTTCTGCCGCCATCAAGAAAGCCTATAAAAAGTTCTGTGATGAGAACGCAGAATGGCTGGACGATTTTGCCCTGTTTATGGCCATCAAAGAATCTCAAGGTGGCGTTTCCTGGGACAACTGGCCAGTAGAACTTCGCAGTCGCAAGCCTGAAATCCTGGCGGCTTTTGTCAAAGCCAACCCGGATGCAATTGAGAAACACAAGGTACGTCAGTTTTTGTTCTTTGACCAGTGGACCAGGGTGCAGGAATATGCTCATTCCAAGAGCATTCAGATCATTGGGGACATTCCCATTTTCATCGCCTACGACTCCGCTGACGCCTGGTCTCATCCTGAGCTATTCTATCTGGACGAAAGCGGCAAACCCACCGTTGTGGCGGGAGTTCCACCCGATTACTTCTCTCCCACCGGCCAGCTTTGGGGCAATCCGCTTTACCGATGGGAAGCGCACAAAAAAGAGGGCTATGCCTGGTGGATCAAACGTTTCAAAGCCGTGCTCAAAATGGTGGATATTGTCCGTCTGGATCACTTCCGCGGTTTTGCCGGCTATTGGGAAATCCCTGCGGGCAACCCCACCGCTGAATTTGGCCGCTGGGTAAAAGGTCCCGGCAACCCCTTCTTCAAAGCTCTGATGGATGAATTCAAAGACCTCCCCATCATTGCCGAGGATCTGGGAGAAATCACCCCGGATGTCGTGGACATGCGCGATTCCTTCAAATTCCCGGGCATGAAGATCTTCCAGTTTGCTTTTTCAGCCACACCGGCAGACCCCTTCCTGCCGCACAACTACACGCAGAATTGCGTTGCCTATACCGGCACACACGACAATGACACCGTCATCGGTTGGTATCGCTCTGCTCCCGAAAACGAGAAAGATTTCTGCCGCCGCTATATGGCCCGCTCCGGGGATGATGTCGCCTGGGATATGATCCGTGCCGTATGGAGCTCTGTAGCCATGTTCAGCATTTGCCCCACACAGGATCTGCTCAACCTGGACACAGACGCCCGCATGAACTATCCCGGTCGTCCAGCAGGAAACTGGGGCTGGCGTGTTTTACCGGAACAATTGCAACCCTGGGTAGCCGACCGATTGAAAGAATTGAACCACCTTTACAGCCGCGATTGACAGTAAAAGACCTCCCTTCCGGGAGGTCTTCATTTACCCAACTACTTGTTTTGTTCTTTGTGACCGCGTAGCCACGAGGATCCCCAGCAAGATCAATCCCCCTCCCACCAATTCCAGCGCAGATGGTGATTCACGTAGGAAGATCATGGTCAGTATCACCGTCCCAATTGGCTCGCCCAGCAAGGCAATAGAGACATACGCTGCCGAAAGATACTTTAGCGCCCAGTTGAACGCTGAATGCCCGATGATCTGCGGGATCAGCGCCAGGCCAAGCAGCCACAAATAGGTCTGAGGCGAATACCCGGTCAGTTTTTCTCCGTTGATGCAGACCAACAGCAGTAACACCATTGCAGAAGTGGAATAGACGGCAAAAATATAAGTAGAGAGGGAGACTTTATCACGGACTTTTCTGCCCACCATCAGATAACCGGCTGATAAGAACGCCCCTGCCAGAGCAAGAGCGTTCCCCAATAATGCCCGCCCGTGAAATAGCTCGCTCATATTCTCGCATGCCCACTTGCCCGTCTGAATGGAACAAGCGCTGCTGATTCCTACGACGATGCTGCCCAGTAGCGAGATGGCCAGCCCGAACAGGATCCAGCGCGTGATCTTCTCATTTAGAAATATCGGAGAGAGCAAGGCAACCCACAACGGCGCTGTAGTGACCAGAACAACGGAGCTGGCCACACTGGTGTACTCCAAAGAGGTGATCCAGGAGGCAAAATGGAAGGCAAGGAATAATCCAGATAGTCCCAGCAGGAATCGGGTTGACCCGCTGGCTGCCTTGATCTCATTGATAAAAGTTTTCATGCAAAAAGGAGCCACCAATAATGCCGCAATTGTCATGCGGAAGGCCGCGATCACAAGCGAGGGCGCTTCTCTTTGAGCGAAACGGATCAGCAGTGAAGCTGCTGAGACGGCCAGAATGCCGATAAAAAGGATGATCAGAGGGGAAGTTGCTTTACGTGGATTAGCGATCAATGAAAATCTCCCAAGCGGAAATCTAACTTAATTTGTAAACTTTCTCTTGTTTTTTTCTTGACAAACTATCTGCGAATCGCTAGAATCAAATTGATAGATTCGATTATTGGTATTGGAACATCACGCTATTCTATCATTGAAAAAAAGGAGAAACCCATGCCATTCGAATTACCTGCCCTGAAATACAACTTTGATGCCCTTGAACCTGTGATTGACGCCCGTACAGTAGAAATCCATTACGGCAAACATCACGCCACTTATCTTAAGAATCTTAATGCAGCCATTGAGAAGCACCCTGAATTCTTTGACTGGACTTTGGAAAAGATTCTGGCCAATTTGAACCAGATCCCAGAAGAGATCCGAACGGCGATCAAAAACAATGGTGGCGGTGTGTACAACCACAATCTTTATTGGGCAGCCCTCAAACCCGGCGGCTCTGAAGGCCCGTCCGGAAAGTTGGCCATTGCCATTGAAGAGACTTTCTCCAGCATCGATAACTTCAAAGCTGAATTTGAGAAAGCTGGCCTTGGCCGTTTTGGCAGCGGATACGCATGGCTCTGCGTGAATCCCCACAAAAAACTTGTTGTACATTCCACTGCCAATCAAGATTGTCCTTTGCAGGAGAATATGGCTCCTGTTCTGGTGATTGATGTTTGGGAACATGCTTATTACCTGAACTATCAAAATCGTCGTGCCGATTACCTTTATGCATTTTGGAAATTGGTCGATTGGCAAGAAGCTGAAAGCAGATATTCAGCTGTTGTTTAAATCTAATCTCATCGTAGTTTTGGAGGATCCAAATGGCACATGTAATTACAAGTTTATGTATGCGTGACGGCGGTTGCGCAACTGTTTGCCCCGTCGAATGTATCGTCCCCGGTAAACCCGAAGACAAATGGCCCGGGTTTTACATTGACGCTGACACCTGCATTGATTGCGGCGCTTGCGTTCCTGAATGCCCGTTTGAAGCCATCTTCCCGGAAGATGAAGTTCCTTCTGCCTACACTGCCAAAGGCGGCGAACACCTCTCCGCTCCTGCTGGCACCGCCGGCTTTAGCGAAGTTTATGACGGCAAGAACCACGATGGCGAACCCGTACATCTGGTTGCCACTCGCACTTTGAAATCTGGCGAAGTGGTAGATCTGACCCCCGCCATCGCCACAAATGCCGATTTCTTCAAATCCGGCCCCGGCTACAACGCCAAATAATTGAGCATTTCAAAAAAGAAGCCTCCAAATTGGAGGCTTCTTTTTATTTGCACTCGTTCGCCACATGTTCAGCAAATGTCCTGGCAAAAAGGTGAGATCCGCTCCCATCACAGGCTGCTCTGAAATACAAATAATCCGTCTGGGCAGGGGCTGCCACTGCCTGGATGGCGCTCAGATCCGGGTTGGCAATGGCGGTTGGCGGCAAGCCATTCACCAAATAGGTGTTATAGGGTGAATCCACTTGCAGGTCAGAAAGCGCCAGTGGGCTCTTCCACCAGCCATATTGTTCTGAATACCCCAAAGCATATTGCACCGTGGGATCCGTCTCCAAATTCATCCCCAAAGAGAGGCGGCTATAAAAGACAGACGCGATCTTATCCCGTTCCTGATCATCATACGTCTCCCGTTGCACGATAGACGCCAGTACGATGCCCTGATACACACTCAAGCCCTGGTCTTTGATGCCTTGCAGGGTGCTCTCACTCACTTCTGAGCCAAAACGGTCCACGAACATCTGCACCAGATCACTGGCGTTGATGTCCCTCTTCACGGTGTATTGACCAGGGAACAGGAACCCTTCCAGTGAAGTGTTTGCCGGAATGTATGCAGGGAGAATCAAGCCCTGTGGATTTTTGACGATACTCAGGAAATCCTGCGGGGTGACCTCGATGCCAGAGCTGGGCAAAGCCGCCGCAATCTCTTCAGCACGCCAACCGGGCAAAATGCTGAAGACCACATTCTCCAGATACTTGTTTTTGATCTGTCTGGCAATTTCCACGGCCGGCAGAGCACAATCGAGCTGATAAGAATCCGCCCGGATAAGTGTATCCAGGCCGGTGTAGATCAGATACGACCGGAAAGCGCCTGCATCTTGCACCACTCCGGATTTTTGCTGGTTCTGAGAGATCGCCGTCACTGAATCACCCTGTTGAATGGTGAAATCCACGGGGTGGGAAACCCCACATGTTCCATTCAATAAAGCCGTGCGATGCAGTAATAATTCTGCGCTGTAACTCCAACGTTGGCTTGCTGTGAGAGCATCACTGGCAGAGCCAAATTGTTGTTCGGCCAACCATGGTACACCCATCCACATAATGGTCGCGGCGATTGCCAGCATTAACAGCAATAGGATGAACGGACCAGCATTGGATCTTTGTGCTTTTCGGCGTTTATTCGGCATTGTTTTCTCCGAGGGAATTCAAATAACTTTGCAAGATCATGGCTGCAGCCAGCCCATCCTGATGTCCGCTGCGTTTTTGCCTGTTGACCCCTAATTCAACCAGAACGTCTTTGGCAGCGTTTGTTGTGCCATACTCGTCCCACAATATGACAGGCAGGACAGTCTGTGTTTCTACAGCGGTTGCCAGACTGCGCGCGTGGCGGGTCTGGGGAATCTCCTCATTCTCGAGGCCAAATACTGTACCGATCACAATTTTTATTGCATTGTTTTCAGAAGCAATTGTCACAATAGTAGCAGCATCCAGGGTTTTGGAAACATGTTTAATTACCTGCAATAGACGCGCAAGCGTGGCCGTCTCATCGCTGATGGCCAGGCCAATATTCTTTTCTCCAGGGTCCACGGCCAATATTTTGCCTGTTGCTCTCATTGAACCTCTACATTGATTCTAAAAGGCGCCCAGGGAATTTGGAAGGGCGACGCAAATGAACGGTATTCAGGGGTTTTTTCCAACAAGAATGCGGTTTCTAGTTGACGGCTGGCCTCATCATATCTCAACCCGGCAATCGTTTGGGCGACCTGAATGGGGTCAATTCTCGGCCCCACCTCAGTGCTTGCGTCAGCAGACCATTTATAGCCGCCTTCCCCGTCAGATTGAAGACTTTTGGGGTCTGAGACAGTGGGAGTAGCGCCATAGAAAACTTCATTTTCTCCTAAACTGGCTTGTAACGATTGCATTGCCAGAGTTTGCAGGTCGCTTTGAAAATATCCCAATCCTATCACCTCAACGCTGAGGGTCAAAGTACCCTGGTCGCCAGGCTGACCCACCTCAATGGAGCGGGTCTCTTCCACAACATTCCCGATGGCGAGGGAATCTTGAATAACATAAAAGCCTGTCTCTTCGGCAAATTTTACTACTGCCAACGTTTTGATCTCTTTCAGAAGATCCGCCCGGGCAGCCGCATAATCATCCTCGCTGGGGGAAGGCGCCTCAGAATCAAGACCGCCGCTGGCCGCCTCCGGGTTGGTCACTTCCACCCAGCCGCCCAGACTGCCTTCTACCAATTGGATGGCTCCGGCGGGCACATTGGCGCTGCTGCCCGGCGTGGAGGCTCTCACGGCCACACTGGCGGTGGAATCCGTCCCAGTCCCTAACGTGATCTCTTCTTGAGTTGTGAAACGCTGAATGGGCTCTTCCCCTGTGCTTACCGTTGTGCCGGCCGGGATTATCAACTCCTGGCTGGTAAGATTGGTAAATTGCACAACAGCGCTGGCAAACGCATTGGGGATGGCAACCTTTCCACTGGCGGCAACGGTCTTTGAACTGCTCACTTCTACTTTTTTTTGCAGTAAGGGGAGATTGCCATTGACGTTCACAGAAGTAAACTTTTTCGATCCCCAAATCTGCATCTGAATGGTCTTTTCGTTTTTTTGTGGTGACAGGATCACCGTCACAGAAGGGAATAGATACACCAACAAAGCCAGTAGCGCCAACCCGCTCAAAATTGCAGCGGACCAGGAAAACACCTTTTTTGAGATCTCAGAAGGTATTGGCTTTTTGACCATAGGCTTTGAAAGATCAAAGTCATGGGTAGATTGCGGTTTATGTCTTGAATCCTCTCGTGCCTTTGCCCACACGGACCGTTCTGCGGCCGGGATGGATGCAAAGCAATTGATGACGTGTGCATGGGCTTGATCGATCACCAGCGGGGAGTGGCTGACCAACGCCAGTGGCGTCGATTTTTCATCAGCAGCCCGGTTGAGGAGGACCAGATCCACTTCACTCAGGTCAATTTTGTTTCGTTTTGGCCAGACCAGTAATATTCGTCCACTGCTGACGCGTGCCAATTTATCCAAAATCGATTGGCGCGAGTCATAAGATTCCAATTGCAGGACGGTTGTTTTCATAATAATGGAAATTATACAACGAGGCTTATTTGCTGCGCTTTAACAAGTCAATTTCTTGTACAGTCAGCTCACGCCACTCGCCGGGTTGCAGGTCTCCCATGCCCAAAGGACCAATTGCCACCCGCACAAGCCGCAAACAGGGGTAGCCGACGGCCGCAGTCATTTTGCGCACCTGATGTTTCTTGCCTTCGCGGATCTGGAGACGTAACCAGAAAAGTGGGGCATGTGGGGTAAGTGGTTTTCTTCGCGCAGGCAGATCTGGCTCTTCCACCTGCATCACCCGGCAGGGAAGCGTTTTGAAACCGCCCAATACAACCCCTTTCTCCAACTCATACAATTTTTCATTGCTGCAAGGACCTTCCACCTGGGCAAGATAAGTTTTCATCACATGGTTTTTTGGATCCGTCAGCCGGTTGATGAGCGCACCGTCAGCGGTGATCACCAGCAAGCCTTCACTGTCATAATCCAGGCGTCCGGCAGAATAGATGCCCTCAAGTGGAATATAGTTTTTGAGCGTTTCGCGGCCTGCTTCATCCGTGAAAGTAGAAAGCACCTGATCCGGTTTATAAAACAATAAGGTTTTCGTGTGAGACATGAAATCATTTTACTAACAAATTGCCAATGTGCGAAGAAATCGCAAACTAGATATAATACCTGAATGAAAGTAGAGGAGAAATGAAAAAGACACTTTGGTTGATACCCTTATTCTTATTGGTTCTGACATCATGCAACTTTCCACTTTCCAACAATAATCAGACCACAGATGCAGTGGCTACCCGCGTTGCCCTGACCTTGCAGGCGTTGGGCACAGAAACCGCCACCCCTGAAACAGTGATCATCGTGACGGCCACACCCGATGCAGCAGCCACCGCCACCCTTACCCCCACAACTGCAGCTTCCCCAACTGCCACCTCGTTACCAGATGATCCCAAGTTGAGTCTGGGACTACCCTCTTTTGCAGAAACCTTTGACACCAAAAGTTCTTTCGGCTTGCAGTCGCCTTATTCAGATGATGCCGTCACCATGAGCGTTTCTGATGGTGCTTTGAATATGGTCTCTACCCGCACCCAGGGGGGCATCCGCTGGCGCCTCACTTACCCCACCCCTGGCAATTTTTATCTGGAAGGTACCTTCACCACCGGTGTCTGTTCTGGTAGTGATTACTACGGATTGGTCCTTAAATCACCTTCTTATACCGATGGTATTGGTTACTATTACGGCCTCACCTGTGATGGGCAGTTCGCTTTCTTCAGCATGAACGGCGCCTCTGACCGCAACTATTTGGTGAACTGGACAGCAGATCCCACAATTTTGAGCGGCGCCAACCAGACCAATCGCATTGGCGTGATGGTAAATGCAGACAAATTCAGCCTGTATATTAATGGAAAGTTCATCCAGGACATAACAGATTCCAAATACAAACAAAACGGCCATTTTGGCGTTTTCATCTCAGCCATTGAGACATCCAATTTCACCGTGCTCGTAAATGATATTGACGAGTGGAACCAACCCTGATCGAGGTCAAATGTTCAACACACCCAACAATGCGAAAGAACATGCCATTCAAATGGCGCGCCAGATAATTGAACAGAAACCGGTGTATATCGATACTGAGACCACCGGGGTGAATAAAGACGACGAGATCGTTGAGATCTCGATCGTCGATTTTGACGGCAGCTTGCTCAGCAACATGTTGATCAAGCCTACCAAACCTATTCCACCAGATGCTCAGCGAATCCATCACATTTCGGATAAAGATGTGGCCTCAGCACAGGCCTGGCCGATTGCCTGGCCCAGGATCCGCTCCTTTTTGTATGGTCGCAGCATTGTGGCTTACAACGCTCCCTTCGATTACCGCATGATGCAGCAATCGCACGCCCGTTACCGCCTACCCTGGCGGGATAACCTGCAAATGGTGGACGCTCTCCCCATCTATTCTGAATTTCGCGGCGTATGGGATCCTGCCCGTCGTTCCATGAAATACTTTAAACTGGAAGAAGCAGGTGCTTTTTTCCAGATCCCGTTGCTCAATGAACATCGTGCCGAAGCCGATTCTTTACTGGTGCGCGCTGTGCTGCACAGTATCGCCGGTGAGAGCTATTGATCTCACCGTTTCAGGGGAACCCAATGGAACTTTCTGAACAACAACGATCTACCGTACAGTTAGCCGGCCAGGCAAAAGTATTTTTGTCCGGTCCGGCTGGCAGCGGTAAATCTACAGCTGCTCAGTGCGCGCTTCAAGAAATGTTGCGTTCTGGCACCCCCGCAGAATCCATTCTGGTGCTCACCCCGCAGCGCAGCCTGGCCCAGCCCTACCGGGAGATTGCCCATTCAGCGGATTTCCCGGCTGGCGGCGCTCTTTCTGTCGTCACCATGGGCGGTCTGGCTCAACGGATGGTGGCCTTGTTTTGGCCGATGGTTGCTCCCCTGGCAGGCTTTAAACACTCCAATCAACCGCCCAATTTCCTCACCCTGGAAACTGCCCAGTACTATATGGCACACCTGATCGAACCCCTCTTTCAGATCGGCTATTTTGACAGCGTCACCATTGATCCAAACCGGGCCTACAGCCAGATTCTCGATAACCTGAACAAGGCGGCCGTAGTCGGGTTTAAGATCGATGACATCGCCGAAAAGTTGAAATCTGCCTGGACGGGTCGCCCCAAGCAAATACTCGCCTACGACCAGGTGCAGGAATGCGGCGTGCGCTTCCGTGAATATTGTCTGGCAAACAATCTGCTCGATTTCTCTTTGCAGTACGAAGTTTTCGCCCGCCACCTTTGGCCCTCTACTTTGTGCCGCAATTACCTTGCCGGCACTTACCAGCATCTGATCTACGACAACATTGAAGAGGATGTACCGCTTACCCACGATATTGTTCTGGATTGGCTTCCTCAGCTCCAATCTGCGCTGATCGTGCAAGATGACGATGCTGGTTTCCGTACCTTCCTGGGGGCTGACCCCACTTCAAGCGCCCGGCTGCAAAAAGACTGCCAGAACATACAATTCTCCGGTTCCTTTGTGCAATCCGAACCGGTGAAGCAATTCGCTTCGCTCCTTTCCACCTCTATCATCGAACATAAAGGTAAAAAGACTTCCAACTCTGATGTCCTGGCTGCCTTCTCCGTCCATCCTTTCAGGTTTTACCCCCAATCCATGGATTGGATCGTGGATCGCATCAAGGAACTGGTAATGGAGAAAGGCGTCTCGCCTTCTGATATAGTGGTCCTCACGCCTTTCTTGAGCGATTCGCTGCGTTTTTCCCTCTCACAGCGTTTTGAAGAATCTGCCCTGCCTTTTTCTACCTTCCGTCCCTCGCGCAGTTTGCAAGAAGAACCGGTGGTCAATGCCATGTTGACCCTGGCAAAACTGGCCTATCCAGAGTGGAAGCTCGTCCCCACCCGCCATGACCTTCGCTACATGCTGATGCAGGTGATTCCAGATCTTGACCTCATCCGTGCGGATCTGCTTTCGCAGATCCTGTACTCACCCAACCGCGTGGAGCGTCAGTTCAGCAGCTTTGCCCAGATCAATAGCCAGATGCAGGAACGCATCACCTTCGTGGCTGGCAACCGCTTTGAGACCCTGCGTCTGTGGCTGGAAGACCCGGCAAATGCCGGCGCAGAAATGGACATTTTCTTTAGCCGCCTCTTTGGTGCCTTGCTTACCACATCAGATTTCGGGTTCTTCCATAACTTACAGGCAGCCTCTGTGGTCAACCGCCTCATCGAATCTGCCCGCAAATTCCGCCAGGCCGTTCTTCTTTCTGAATTGCCAGCCGACACCAGCCTGGGCAAAGAATACGTGCAGATGGTGGAACAGGGCGTGATCTCTGCCCAGTACCTTACCAATTGGGAAGAACAACAGTTAAGCGAAAGCGTGCTCATTGCCCCGGCTTTCACCTATTTAATGAGCAACCGCCCGGTCAAATATCAATTCTGGCTCGATGTAGGCTCCTCTGGCTGGTGGGCGCGGCTGGACCAACCGCTCACCCAGCCTTACGTTCTCAGCCGCAATTGGCAGCCGGGCAAAAAATGGTCCACTTTAGATGATATGAACTCCAACCAGGACACCCTCAATCGGGTCTGCGTTGGCTTGCTGAGGCGTTGCTCCGAGCATGTATATCTACTCAGCGTCAGTCTCAACGAATCTGGCAATGAAGAACGCGGCAAATTACTTGTTGCCATTCAATCTGTTTTACGCAATCTGCCCGCTGCCGAGGTGACCAATGTTTAAGCCTCGTCCCATGCAGGCAGCCATCTTAAAATACACCTCCGGTTGGATGGGTGTATCTGCCGTCCCCGGCAGCGGAAAGACCCATACCCTTTCCGCGCTGGCAGCCCAACTGATCCTCAATGCCAATTTGAATGACGATCAGGAGATCCTCATCGTCACCCTGGTCAACTCCGCCGTAGACAACTTTTCCACCCGCATCGCCGGCTTCATCAAAGAAAAAGGCTTGCTGCCCGATATCGGCTATCGCGTTCGTACCCTGCACGGCCTGGCCCATGATATCGTCAAGGAAAACCCGGAGAAAGCCGGTGTTAGTGAGCGCTTCACCATCGTGGACGAATCTGAATCCTCGCGCATGATTGAGGAGAGCACTGCGGTCTACCTTCATACCCACCCGGAATTGGAACTGACTTACATTTCTGCCGACCATTCGCCGCTCAACCGCGATACCCGCAAGA
>JAYFNV010000022.1:0-36521 GCA_034933225.1 Anaerolineaceae bacterium
TGGGGGGGACAGGCCTGGCGTTCATCAGGGAGGGAATTCCACCCCAATTTTTGGGGGGAGGACACTATATTCCATACCAATAAATTAGTGTCTTGAAGATAATATACATCATATTTGTCATAATATCATTAAAAATAAATAAGAGTTTATTTATCCGATTTACCGAACAGGGTCAGCCAATCATCCACTTCAGCGGGGGAGAGGGGCTTGTCCTGTTTTTTCTTTTCTTCAACGATCTGGGAGAGGGTGTTCACCAGTTCAGCAGAAAACTGGTCAGAGGAGAGGATGGCACAGCCCAGGCTGCGGGCCTCTGCCTGCACGCGCCGGTCAGAGCTTACCAGAGTGAAATTCCTGGCGTTTTTTCCTCTTGCGCTCAGAAAGTTGATGATAGCCTGGTCGGCGGTCATGCTCTTGGGGACGCTATGGACGTGGACCAACCCACCGGTCTTGACGCCCGGCATGCCCGGCAGCGCGCCATCAAAAAAGAGCTCGGCGCTGTTGCGGCGCAGACGGCAGTATTGCTGCACCAATTGGATGAGCTGGGTTTCATCATCCATATCACTCAGGTGCAGCCCCGGTACCCTGGGGACCAGGTTGTGTCCATCAATCACGAGCGTCATGTTTGCGTCCTTCAACCTATTGTACTTTCATTCTATGCTATGATTTAAAAAAGGGTCGCCCATGAAAAAACTCTGGTCCTATCTGTTGCTTAATGTCATTGTCTCGGCGGTCACTGTGCTGGTGGTGCTGAGCATCTGGAACGCCGCTCATCCCTGTGTGAATTCAACTTCTGGTGTAGCGACTGTGCCGAAAGCCACGCCCAGCGCCACTTTACCGCCGCTGGATAAACCTCTATTTGAGGTCAAGGCGCTCATTGGGGCAGGGGATCTTGAATTTGAGCATGTCAACCTGGCCTATCTGGGTAGCGCAACGCTGGATATGCAGGGCTGGACCCTGTGGGCAGGGAAAACAAAGATCTATACCTTCCCGGCTTTTCTCCTTTTTAAAGGGGGTGGCCTGGACCTTTACTCGAAGGCGGGTGTAGATACCGCTATTGAGCTGTACATGGATTCTAAGACCACTTTCTGGAGCGGCGGTACGCCGCTGATCTTGCAAGACCCGCAGGGCAATGTGCGCCTGGAATACGAAGTTCGCTAGACCTTAAAAAATCTATTGGAAGGCAAGGGGTTTGGGTTACAATGGACGGTATGATGGCAAACAATTTCTTTCAGGACAAGATCGCATGACTCAGGCACTGTACCGTAAATATCGTCCCCACAAATGGGATGAGGTGATCGGGCAGGAACACATTGTGCAGACCCTGCGCAATGCCATCAGTTCAGATCGCGTAGGCCACGCTTACCTGTTCTCCGGTCCGCGCGGCACGGGCAAGACCACCACGGCCCGTTTGCTGGCCAAGGCGGTCAACTGCCTGTCTGAAGATAAAGGCAACCGTCCCTGTGACGCCTGTAAAAACTGTCTGGCGGTGAACGAAAACCGCTTCCTGGACCTCATCGAGATCGATGCTGCTTCCAACACCAGTGTGGAAGATGTGCGCGACCTGCGTGATAAGATCAATTTTTCCCCTTCTGAGGGGACCTTCAAAGTCTACATTATTGATGAAGTACACATGCTTTCCACAGCCGCCTTCAATGCCTTGCTTAAGACATTGGAAGAGCCACCTGCGCATGCCATCTTCATTTTAGCCACTACCGAAGTGCACAAAATACCTGCCACAGTGCTTTCGCGCTGCCAGCGCCATGAATTTCGGCGCATCCCGGTGATGGAGATCGTCAAACGCCTCCAGATCATCTGCCAGGAAGAGAAGATCAGCGCGGATGAAGAAGCGCTCATCCTCATTGCCCGGCAGGCCACCGGCGCTCTGCGTGACGCCATCAGCCTGTTGGACCAGTTAGCCTCTACTGGCGAGCGCATCACCCTGAATCTGGCTCAAGAAGTGCTGGGCACTGCCACCAACCAGTTGATCATTGACCTGTACACGGCTTTGCAGCAAAAAGACACCTCTGCAGGTCTCTCCACTATTCACTCAGCGCTGGATAGCGGCAGCGATCCGCGCCAGTTTGCCCGCCAGATGGTGGATTACATGCGTAACTTGCTCCTCATCAAATTGGGCAACGAGTCTCAAGTGGATGCCACCAAAGAATTGAAAGAGCTGATGAAGACCCAGGCGCAGATGGCGCAGACGCCCGACCTGTTGGAGTGGATCCGCCTCTTCAACCTGGCCATTGCTGATCTGCGCACCAGTTGGCAGCCCAGCCTGGCGCTGGAAGTTGCCCTGGCACAAGGTGTAGAAGGCAGCAGCGAAGTGGTAGCCCCTGTGGCCAGACAGGTTGTCCATGCCGTTGAAGCACCTGTGCAGCCAAAAACGGTGGTCAGTACACAAACCCCGGAGGCTGTGGTCAAGGCGGAGCCCGTCAAAGCGGCTCAGAAACCGGCCGCAGAAAAACCGGTTGAACCCGTCAGCACTGATGCCTCTGCACCGGCTATCTCGATCCAAAAGCTCATTGAAAGCTGGGCGGCCATCCGTGTTGAGGTCAAGAAGGTCTCTCCGCAGACGGAAGCGCTGCTTAATTCACAGAAATCATTGCAGTTCAAAGACGGCAAACTGCTCATCGGCTTTGCTAGCGAATTTTTGCGCTCCAAAATGGACGTGCCTGAATCGCTTGCCGTCACCCGGGACGCCATCTTCAAGGTCACCGGGGTGATGTTGGAGATCAAGCCCGCTGTGGTGGGCAAGAAAAGCGGTTCTGCAACGGATAATGTAGATATTGAGGCAGACGGTATTGTGGGTACTGCCTTGAATTTGGGTGGTAAGTTGATCCACCGAGAATAAACCTACAGGAGTAATAACTATGGCAAAAGGCTTTAATCGCCCCATGGGCGGTGGTGGTGGAATGGGCGGCGGTATGATGGCCCAGATCAAAAAGATGCAGGAACAGATGGAAGCTGCCCAGGCTGAACTGGCTGTGCAGACTGTTACCGCCAGTGTTGGCGGCGGCGCCATCAAGATCACCATGACAGGTGATCAGCACTGCAAGGGCGTGGAGATCGACCCCGATCTGCTCAAGGATTTGGACGCTGAGATGCTGCAAGACCTGATGCTGACCGGCATCAACCAGGCTCTGGATGAATCTCGCAAGATGGCCGAGCAGAAGATGGGCCCCATGGCCGGCGGTTTGGCCGGGTTGGGGCTCTAAGCCTTTTATGGCCATCCTTCCGTTACCGCTGCAAAATCTGATCAATGCCCTGGCGCGCTTGCCGGGTATTGGTCCCAAGACGGCTTCACGGCTGGCCTTCTATTTATTGCGTGCCCCTGAAGACATCAGTTTGCAGTTGGCCCAGGCACTGATAGAACTCAAGGCGGCTACAGGCACCTGCAAGATCTGCTTCAACATCACCACATCTGACCGTGAAGTATGTGAGATCTGCGACAACAGTCAGCGCGCCGACGGCACCATCTGCGTGGTGGAAGATCCCATGGATGTGTTGGCCATGGAGCGCACCGCTGGATTTAACGGGCGTTACCATGTGCTTGGCGGGGTACTCTCTCCCATTGAGGGAGTGGGGCCGGACGATCTGAAGATTCGCCCCTTGTTGGAGCGGGTGCGCAGCGGCGAAGCCAAAGAGATCATTCTGGCCACGAACCCCAGCATGGAAGGCGATGCCACGGCGCTTTATCTGCGCCAGCAATTGCTGAACATGAATGTGCGCGTTACACGCCTGGCTCGCGGCTTGCCCGTGGGCGGCGACCTGGAATACGCTGACCAGAACACGCTACTGCGTGCCCTG
This sequence comes from Anaerolineaceae bacterium, assembly GCA_034933225.1. Classification (GTDB taxonomy): domain Bacteria; phylum Chloroflexota; class Anaerolineae; order Anaerolineales; family Anaerolineaceae; genus UBA6107. The sequence goes on from JAYFNV010000022.1 coordinate 3,811, forward strand.
GCCGGACGACAGGAAATGAGTTAACTCAAAACCGCCTTCATTGAAGGCGGTTTTTTCTTGTCAGCTACTTTTGAAAAGCGGGGATTTCCAAAGATTGTCCAGCGTTCTTGACAATGTAATAGGGCACCCAGGCGATGCCGAAGACATCAGAGAAGATATCGCTCTTGGTGGGGCTGAGCGGGATCTCGGTGGCGGCAAAAGCGGCCGGTGTACCTGCACTGGTGGTCTGCGCGCCGCTCTGGCTGGCCTGCAGGGCAGTCAATTGTTCCTGGAGGTTCTCCAGCGTCTGTTTCTCTTTTTCCAGTTTATCCTTGGCGGTCTGTACCATACGCATCTTGGTCATGGAAGAAGAGACGCTCTTTTTACGGCCAATGCCAAGCAGGCTGGCTACTACGGCGCCACCGGTGGCCACGCTTTCAATGGTGCGCTGGGTCACTTCGTTCTCGGCGGCTTTTACGTCCATCTCCTGCGCTTCGATCTTATCTTTCAGGGTGGCGACTTTTTTGGCGTAGGTGCTGTTGCCCGCAGCCGGATCTGAGATTTTGGCGGCGCTGGCAGCGGCACACAATTTTTGAAAATCAGCATCTGAGGTGCCGGGTTCGGCATAGACCTTAAGCTGAGCATTGGTCTTGATCTTGACAGTGCCGTTGCGGTACAGCCATTCGATGAAATCCTTGCCCAGATTGGTGACCTTGGCTTTGTCGGTCATCCAGCCGGGCACGGCGTGGAACACGGCTCTGGGCTGGGTCTGCGTGCCCAGTTTGTGGGTATCAATGGCAGGCAGGGTCAGTTCTTCCCAGTGAACCAGGCCGGAGGCGAGGTCTTCCAGCAGGGCAGCGGTTTTGCGGGCGAAATCCAGGTTGTACTGGCGTGAGGTGTAGCGCACCTCGGCCTGGGTAAAAACTGCCGGGCGGTAGACCAGGTTCTCCACCGTGGCCCCGCTGAGTTTGGCGGCAGCCAGCGCTGCAGCCGTGTCCAGATCGTTGGGGAAGACATATTCCGCTACATCACCGTTGATGGCGGGTCGGCTGTTGCTCAGATCGCCCACAGAGTAGCTGGCTTTGACAGCCTGGGTGGGCTGGGTGTCGTCTGTCTTGGCTTTGCCTGCAGCGGCTTTCTGTTGTTTGGCACCAACAAGTGCGTTCAGGGCGGGCAACTGGTTGCGGGTGAGCGGGCCGGCCAGATAGTTCATGGTCCAGCGGGTGCTCATCAGCGTGGGGGCAGAGCGGTAAATGCTATGCCACAGGAAGACGCGTTTTTGCAGTCCTGAGATCAACTTATCGTAGACGGCCACATCGGTGGCGCCGCTGGCAGCGGAAAGGCCTTCCAACAGGCGCTGTTTGTCCTGGTCGGTTTGCAGACGGCCGATGAGCCAGGTGCCGGCATTGGAGAGGGCTTTGTAATCTACATCCACCGGGTTTTGGGTGGCCAATACCAGGCCGACCCCAAAAGCGCGGGCTTGCTTGAGCATGCGCAGCATCACGGTCTTGGAAGCGGGGTTGGCAACCGGGGGCAGGTAGCCCATGATCTCATCAAAATAAACTAAAGCTCGCAGCACGCCAGTGCCTTGCTGTAAGCGCATCCAGCTTTCTGTGGCGGCAAAGAGCAGGGTGACGAAGAACATGCGTTCATTTTCACTCAGGTGGGCCAGGTAGAAGATGGCGTGGCGCGGCTTGCCGCTGGGGGAATACAGGATGGATTGAATATCCAGCGCCTGGCCGCTTTGCCAGACCTGGAAGGAGGGGGAAGCCAAAAAGTTATTCAAGAGCATAGCCAGCGAAAAACGGTCCTTCTCCGGGAAGAACGAATCCATGGGGAAGGCGCCGAGTTTCTGCATGGGCGGGTTTTGTACCTGCAAGATAAGATCGGTGAGGCTGAGTGATTGTTTGCTGATCCAGGCATTTTCGACCAGGTTGGAGAGCAAAATGTGCTCGCGGGAGCGTAACGGGTCAATGTCATTCATACCCACCAGCCCCAGGAGGGCGGTGATGGTACTGGAAATGCGTTCGCGCAAGCCTTCGCTGTTTTCTTCCCAATCCAGGTCTGGCGCCGCAAATGAAGAAAGGATGTTTACCGGGATGCCAGAGGATGAGCCAGGGGAATAAATGGCATAATCAACCGAATCTTTCAGCTTCTGGATCTGTTCCTTGCCAAGGCCCCAATCGGCCAGGCCTTTTTTCCATTTTTGAGAGGTCTCATCGGCAGCCACGGCAACGGTCTTGCCATCGCGGCGGGCCATTTCGGGGTCGATCCAGGGCTCAAAATCAGTGGGTAGCAGGTCCGGGAAGTGCAGCAGCAGGTTGGTTAGATCGCCTTTGGGGTCAATGATAATGGCAGGGGTGCCGTGGACAGCTGCTTCTTCCAGCAGGCCGATGCCCAGGCCGGTCTTGCCAGAGCCGGTCATACCGGTGATCACGGCGTGGGTGGTCAGGTTGGATGGGTCCAACAGCGCCGGGTCGGCGGTGAGTGTATTGGTCTTCGGGTCAAAAACTTTGCCCAGAAAAAAGTTGGTTGAGTCAGCGCACATATCTCCACCTTATTGTCGTTGGTTTTCATAAATTATAGACCATTGCGGTGAAAATATTCAAAATTGGTGCGATTCTTGTATCTAAACAAGCAAGTTAAATGCCCATCTCTCAACCGATGTATAATCAGAAAAACCTCAAAAATTGCCAGGTGACCTTGTTTGATCTAAATATTTATCCCTTCCCGCCCTCTACAACCGCTACCGGTATCGTTCCCGGTCTTTTGGTCGTTCCTCCCACCCGCAAAGCTGCCCGTGGCCGCGAAAATGACCATCTGGTACTGTACTTCAAATTGGAAGGCCAGTCAGCCATTACCGAAGAAGGCATGAACGCCTGGCTGGAAAAGAAGGCCGAGATCTATCATCGCACCGCCGGTACGGTAACATCCGGAATGCGGGCGGTGATCGACGCTATCAACAATGATCTGTTTGAGCGCAACAGCCGCCATGCCAAAGAGGGCAGCCAGGTGACCGGTCATTTGCAAATGGCCGTTCTCAAACGCGAAATGCTTTATTTGGTCAACCTGGGCAATTGCAGTCCCTTCTTTTCGATCAACCTGGAAACAGGATCGCTGACAGATAGTGAGAACAACGGCCGCGGACTGGGCTTGACCCAGGCGGTTTCGCCGCGCTTCAGCCAATTTGCCCTGGCTGAAAATGATGTGGTGGTCTTCGCCTTCAATGCCCCCTCAGACTGGACGGGCGAGCAATTGAACGGTGCAGCGGCGCTCTCAATGGAGACGCTCTTCCGCCGTTTGTATGCCCAACCGGCCAAATCGGCGCGTGGATTGTTTATGCGCGTCAAGACCGGCAGCGGCAAAGTCAATTTACAACTCTTGCAGGCACCGCCTGCTCAAACCAAGAACCCTGAACCTGTAGCAAAGCCACAAGAACCCGCAGCCTCCCCGGCTACGGCTCCCGTGCAAACAATGCCGACCCCTGAGAAACCTTCCCCTGAGGAACCCTCTCTGCCGGCACAAGACGATGAAGGCACCGTTCAACAGCCGGTGGTGCGCCGCATCACCCACCCGGTATCACGTCAAAACCGCGGCGGGGAAACCCCTGCCCCTGTTGAAGCGGTGCAGGAACCTGAGTTCACCCCCAAACGGGTTGTCATTCCGCCTGTAGAGGAGGAAGAAGAACCCTCTCTGCCTGCGATCAACTTCAAACAGGTGGTTGGCTCCACCCTGCGTAAGGGTGCCCAGGTGGTGAACAAGGTGGACGGTATGGTGAAAGACACCACCCAAAAAGTTCTACCCGGCGAGGTGGACCAGCCCGCTCATTTGCCAAACTCTGCGAAGATCCTCATTGCGATTCTGGTACCGGTCATCGTGGTAGCCATCGCGGTGGGGTTGATCAACCGCAACGGCAAACCGACCTACTTCAACGGCTATCTGCAGCAGGCCGAGCAGTTGGCTACCCGCGCAGATGGTCAGACCGCCGACCCGGCCGCACGCCTGGAAAGCTTGCAGGAATCGTTGTATTGGTTAGACAAAGCCGGCGATTACGGTACTTCAGATGATTACAACACCTTGCGCACCAGGGTTCAAACTGGCATAGATGACCTGCAGGGCATCATCCGCATCAACATGGTGCCGGCGTTGCCAGATGCCCTTTCCTCGAAAACTAATATCACCCAGATCGTGGCCACCAACAGCGATTTTTATGCGTTGGATTCCACCACCGGGCAGGTGTTGCGCTTCTTTGCTTCTGGTTCCGCTTATGAACAGGATACCGCCTTTAAATGCGGTCCAAGCGAAAACGCCGTGGTCAAAGACATTGGCCCTGTTGTGGATATGCTGGCCATCTCCTCCGATAATCAGTACGGTTCCACATTGTTGGCCGTGGATGCCGGGGGTAACCTGGATTACTGCGTACCGGGTGATTCTGGCTACATTGTCTCTCTGCAAGCCCCCGATATGGGTTGGGGAGCCATCAAGTCCATCACCATGTACCAAAATTTCCTGTATGTCTTGGATATCAGCGGCAATGCGGTTTACCGCTTTGAAGGTTCCAGCCTGATGTTCCCGGACAAGCCGACCCTCTTTTTTGATGAGAAGATCCCCAATCTCACCAATGCCATTGATATCGAGATCGTGGGCTATGAGTTGTACATTTTGCGCTCCAACGGTGAGATGGTAGAATGCACCTACAGCCCCATCAAAGACATGAAATCCACAGAATGTGATGATCCAGCCCCCTATCTGGATACTCGCAGTGGGCAGACCAAAGATGTGACCACTTTCCCGGAGGCCAACTTCATCCTCATGCGCCTCACGCAGTCGCCGGATTCTTCTATTTATTTGTTGGATGATAAGGGTGATACCGTATTTCACTTAAGTTATGCACGCAGTTTGCAGCGGGTGCTGCATCCGCGCATCAGCGAGGGCGAAGATATGAGCGGGCTCTCACCAACCGCCTTTTCCATCTCTTCCGGGCGCATGGTCTTTATAGCCTACAAGAACGAATTGTTCTTTGGCCAGATGCCCTGATAGAAAAATGAGATCTCGAGTAGGGGCGAAAACGCCCCTATTTTTAATAATTGGCCAAACTAAATAATTCCAGGATCTTTGAGGACACCATGTCTGTTTTGGATAGCATTGACCAACCTGTTTTGCTGCTGAACGAGGACGTTGCCAGAGCCAATTTGGAGCGCATGGCTGCCAAAATTGCCGATGCCGGAGTACGCTTCAGGCCGCACTTTAAGACGCATCAGTCCGCGCAGATCGGCGAGTGGTTCAAAGACTACGGCGTGCAGGCCATCACGGTCTCTTCAGTGGAGATGGCTGAGTATTTTGCAGATGCTGGCTGGCAGGATATCCTGATCGCCTTTTCGGTGAATATCCGTCAGAGCGCCCGTATTGAGGCTTTGGCCAAACGTGTTCAACTCTCTGTTCTGGTAGAGAACGAAGCCGAAGTGGCCGCGCTGGCTGGCCTGGGCGATGTACACATGGATGTTTGGGTCAAAGTGGACGTGGGCAATCACCGTACTGGCCTGGACTGGATGGAACTGGGCGCTATCATGCACCTGTGCCGGTCCATCCGCCGCAGCTCGCAACTCACGTTGCGTGGTTTGCTCACCCATTCCGGTAACACTTATCACAGCGATGGTACGGTGGGCATTCAGCGCATCTTCCGCGATGGCGTGGAGCGGCTCATCAGTCTGCGCTCCGCTTTGCAGGAGCAGGGTGTGACCGGTCTGGAGATCTCAGTGGGTGATACACCGGGTTGTTCTTTGTGTGATGATTTTTCTGGCATCGATGAACTGCGGCCGGGCAATTTTATTTTTTATGACGCCCAACAGGCTGCCATCGGGTCTTGCAGTCCAGATCAGATTGCGGTAGCGGTAGCCTGCCCGGTGGTCGCCTTACACCCGGAACGCGGCGAAGTGGTGGTCTATGGCGGCGCCATCCATCTTTCCAAGGACACGCTGGAAGTGGACGGCAAGGTCTCTTATGGCCTGGCAGCGCTGCCGGTGGGCAATAGCTGGGGGGAACCTCTGGCCAATTGCATTATCCGCTCGCTTTCACAGGAACATGGGGTTCTGCAATTCACCGATGCCAAGATTCCTCAGATCCATGTAGGAGACCTGGTGATGATCTTGCCGGCGCACTCCTGTCTGACGGTTCAGGTGATGCGCCGGTATTTAACCCTGGACGGCAGGGTCATTGAAACGATGAACCATTAGTGCAAGACAATCTACCTATCAATATCAAAGGCGCAGCTTAGCTGCGCCTTTGTGTGTTAGCCGTGATCAAGCGAAGATCAACTGAATAATTGTAAGGGCACCGGCGTGAAGGTGATGATGAACACGACCAACGCCAAAATCCCCAACCATTTGCGTTTGGGGTCCAACTCGGTGATCTGGTCAAGCGGTTCAGCGTAGCTGCGGCCAAAGAGGAAAACCAGCCCTGCCCACAGCCACCAACCATCCCAGACAAACCCCAACAACGCCAAAGCGCCGATGATGAAAGGCAGCACTTTCCTGGCCTGGTCTTGCCCAAAGAGCAGATGGAAGATGTGCCCGCCATCCAATTGGCCGGCCGGAATGAGGTTCAGCGCGGTAACGAGCAGCCCCACCCAACCCGCCCAGGCCACAGGCGAAATGGTCACGTCCAGGCTGCCCAGCGGAGAAGGTTGACCGGTAAAGAAGTAGCGCACCCAGTAGAGCAGCAGGACAGAGCCTCCCAGTCCATCTGGCTGAGGAAGCAGGGTGCCAAAATGCAGATATTTAAAGAGTAAATAGATGAGCGAGTTGCCCTCCATCTGCAGGGCCTGACCCTGGGGAATGACGGCGGGAATGCGCGCCACCACAGATTGGGAAAGCCCGATCCACAGCACCACCAGCGAAGCCACAAACCCAGCCAGTGGGCCGGCCACGCCGATATCCATGAGGGCGCGTTTGTTCTTGGGGGCAGATTTCATGCTGATGAATGCGCCCATGGTCCCCAATTGTGACATGGGCATGGGGATGAAGAAGGGCAGGGTGACCTTTACCCCGTGGGCACGACCTGCAAAGTAATGGCCAAATTCGTGAATACCCAGAATGGCCAGCAAACTCACCGCGAACGGCCATCCGTTCTGGATGAGCAGCCAGGTTGCCTGGATTGGATCAGCAGGCAAAGCAGATTGTGTATTGGAAAGCCCGCCGGAGACCAGCACACTGATGACAGTGAGGATGAAAAGCAGCAGGTTGATCCAGTTGCGGGCCGGTTTGGGTTCAGGTGCTTCTGGCACCAATAAAATGATGTGTTGGTCTTTTTCTTTGCGGAAAAGAGGCGTGAGGTGATACGGCACCAGCGCAGCGGTGAGGGTGTCATAGGCCTGGATGGAATCCGGACTGATGAGGTGGCCGCGGTATCGGCGCAGGTATCCCTGCCGTTCACTGCCAAGGGTGGTATCGTCGATCCTGAAGATGCGCCTTACCTGTGCATCAATGACTTCATATTGATCAAAAAGATCCATTTAATCCTCCAGAGAAGACCAGGAGCAAATATTTACCTGAGACAAGCATAATGGGGAGAACGAAATCTTACAAGAGGCTGGAAGCGTTACTGAAAACAAAGGCCAGCCATTTGAAGAAGAAAGGTGCTAACGGCAGGGTGGCCAGTGCAAAGAGTATCCCCAGCACAATGCCAGCCAGCACATCTGATAAATAGTGAACGCCCATCCAAACGCGCGCAAGACTGACCAGCAAGGCCCAGACCACAAAAGCAATGCCCAACCAGATCGGCCCAAAGGCAAAGGCCAGGGTGGCCAACATGGCAGTTCTGGCAGCATGACCTGACGGGAAGGAGTGCGGGTCGGTATTGCGATAAATGGCGCCCCAATCGCCCTCAGGGCGCTGGCGGCGAATGAGGAATTTGATGCCTAAAACGAGCACGGCCAAAACCACCACGCAACCGGCCATCCAGGCCAGCATCTGATGGATGCGGTTTCTGCTCACCAGCCACAAAATGAAAAGGGCGATCTCGATGAACCAGGAATCGCCAGAGTGGGCAAAGAATGCGGCAAACGGCTTGAACTTGTGATCCGGATCGTTCAGGCGGATGCTGCGAGTGATCTTTTCATCAAATTCCAGTAAGCTTTGTAAAGACATGTTGCCTATTTTACCCTAAGAATTCTTTCTCTGAATTTTGTCCGAAAGTTTTCATATTTGCAAAGCCTGAACCAGGGTAGATTAAGTATAATGAAAAGAGCGTTCCTGCTGTTGGCTATTTCATTTTAACAGGCAAAGATGATGAAAAAACAAGTATGGCGAACATTGTTCTCCGTCACGTTGATCCTCTCAATGGGTCTTAGCGGGTGTAACCTTTTCTCTAAAGATGAGGATTCAGAAAACACCAACGGCTTTATGAGTGTGGAGGCCCCCGATTGTAATTATGGCGGTGAGATCAAATCTGTGCAGGCCGTGGATGCTTATACGGTCAAATTCACCCTGTGTGCGCCAGATGTGTCTTTTCCAGCCAAGCTTACTTCGCCTGTGCTGGCGGTTCAAGACCGTGACTACTTGAATGAAACCAACGGCGATTCAGCCAAGTTATCCGCAACTGTAAACGGTACGGGTGCTTTCAGGGTCAAAGACCAGGGCGAAGATCAACCTCTGCAACTGAGGGTGTCCAATACATACTGGGGCACTCCCCCCAAGGTGACCGATATTCTGGTGGATTGGTACGACAGCACGAATGGTCCTCTTACTTCTTATGAGACCACTGTGGTGGACGTGGCCAATTCTCTTAACAATATTGCTGAGGATGTCATTCTTAAAAATGACCGTTTCTCGGCGATTAACCACGACCCCGCAAATGTTGTTTTTTTGGGGTTCAACAACAAGTACAAACCTTTTGATAACCAGGTGGTACGCGAAGCGATTGCGGTGCTGCTCGATACCAAAACGCTGGTGCAAGATAACTTCCCGGCCGGTTCTGAGGTTGCCACTCAGGTGATCCCGGCCAATATCACTCCGGGTCATTCCAAACGATTGGACTGGTACGAAGTTCGTCCCAAAGATGCCATCGATGCCCTGGGCGATATCAACTTTGATTACTCTCAGAAGATCACTCTGGCTTATGAGAGAGGCCCCAAAGAAGGGTTGACCTCTTATCAATCTTTGGCGTCCCAAATTCAACAAACCCTTATCTCTTACGGGTTCAATGTTCAGCTCAAGCCTCTTTACAGCGGTGATTACACAAAGGCCATGGCAGAGGGCACAGAGATGATGTTCATTGGCATGCTTCAGCCGCAATATTTGGACGGCGCTGCTTTCTATGAACTGGCATTTGAACGTGAAGCGCAGATGTTTGGCAACACTTACCCTGAGATCGTTTCATTACTTCAACAAACCCAGGCAGAATCTTCAGACAGATTGCGCCAGGATGCATTTGATAAGTTGAATCAGAAGTTCAAAGATCAGGTTCCCTTTGTCCCCATCGGGCATTTTTCAGAAAGTTCTTATGTGCGTAGCGGTAATGCCAATGCCCTGGCAAATGCCTACTACGAAAATTATGAGGACATTTCCAACCTCGCCCATACCATCCAGATCCTGGATATGGACCGCCCGTTAAGTTTGTGGCCTGCTGATGAAACGGATTGGAATACCTTCAGGGTCACCCGCTTACTTTATGATAACCTGGTAGAGACCAGCTTCGGCAGCAATGAAATCAAACCTGCTCTGGCTGATTCCTGGAGTTCCAACTCAAACGCTACAGAGTGGACCTTTATGCTGCGCTACAACATCCAATTCAGCAACGGTGCTGCACTGGATTCCAATGATGTGGTCGCTTCATTTGTTGCCCTCTGGGATGCGTCCAGTCCCAACCATACCGGCCGGACCGGCGAGTTCAAGTTCTTCCGCCAGTTGTTTGGCGGCTTTATCAACGAAAAGTAAAGGAAAAGGCGCTCAGTTGAGCGCCTTTTTTTTCGATCAATTCAATTTCAAGTGATAGCGGTTGGCCGCTGAGGTGATGATCTTTTCGACCATGTCCTTGTAGCTGTAACCGGCTTCACGGGCTGCGTACACCAGAGAGGCTTGTTCAGGATCCGGGCACATCAAGGGAATGGGGTTCACTTCCAAAATGTAGGCGTTCCCTTTGGTATCCATGCGCATGTCCATGCGGCAGACGTCTTCCAGCTCAAGGGCTTTCATGGCGTCCAACGCCAGTTGCTGGAACTCGCGGGTCTGGGCTTCACTCAGCTCTGCCGGGCAGACGCGATAAACTTCGCTTTCCAGGTCTTCTTTCTGCTCATTGGAGTAGAAACCAGTGGGCGAAACGATTTCCACAATAGGCAAGACTTCATCACCCAGAATACCTATGGTGAATTCACGGCCTTCAATATACTCTTCAATGAGAATATCGCCGTGGGTCTGTTCCCATACCCAGTTGACCTGTTTCTCGAGCTCGTCATGGTCTTTGACGAGAGCGTTTTCATTGATGCCGATGGAAGAACCTTCATAAGCAGGTTTGACGAACAGGGGATACTTCAAGGTGTAGCCGTCAAGTTCTTCTGGGCAGCGGAGGACAAAAAAGTTGGCAGTCGGCAACCCGGCGCAACGGAAAGTGCGCTTGGCGATGTGTTTACTGTGCGAAAGTGACATGCCCAGAACACCCGCGCAAGTGTAAGGGATGCGCAAGATATCCAGAATGGCGGGCATTTGCGCTTCGCGTGAAGCGCCGTAATGACCTTCGCTTGAATTGAAACACAGATCGGGGTTGAATTGCTTGATCGCTTCGATTGAGTTTATCTCTGCGGGGAAGTACTTTGCCTCATGACCCAGGGAGCGCAGGGAATCCAGGATCATGTTTACGGTCTCTAGATCGTCCAGGTCGTCCCAACGCCCGGGAGGATCTTCAGGTGTGAGCGGAGCATCTTCTTTCAAATTTGCCAGAACAGCCACTTTCATATTAATTTATTGACTCCTGATTTGTTTTAATAAAACATGTTGATTATAATTACTCTTTGGTACATGTAAAGAATCCAATATAAGTCTTTTTTAATTCGCAAGTGAAGCACTACCAGCAAGTGACAATATTTCCATCCCACTCGAATCTTGTTAATTGTCCTTTTACTAATTAGCAAAAATCGATGTTGAATCTCGGAACTTATTTCCTTCGTAGGAGGATGTCCATGTGGTATGTTTTGGTTGCCGCGGGTATTCTGATCTGTGCGGTGCTCGCGATCAGTGCAAAACGGCTGTTGGTCTCGGCGATTTGGTTGGCCATGACCAGCGCTTTGGTTGCCCTTATGATGTACCTGCTGGGGGCAGCTCAACTTGCTGTTATTGAGTTAAGCGTAGGCGCTGGACTCGTAACGGTGCTCTTCGTTTTTGCCATCAATATCTCCGGTGAGGAACCTCTTAATTTATTGCCGGTCATGCCAAAACCGCTGGCCTGGGGTCTGGTAGCCATCGCTGCCGGACTTTTAATTTATATACTCGTAACCAGCAACGGCTTGGGGTTGACCCTGATGGCACCCTCAGCTTCCCCGGCTATTTTATGGGATGAACGCTACCTGGACTTTTTACTGCAGATTGCCTTTGTCTTCTGTGGTGTGTTGGGCGTGTTGGGTCTGCTTTCCAGCGGAAAACCAGACGTCCAGAAGGAGGATGAGGCATGAACCTGCCCATTCCATTTATTGTTGCGCTCACCATTTTAGGGCTGGCTGGCATCGGTATGTATTGTTTGCTCGCCTCCCGGAACCTCATTCGCGTCATAGTTGGCTTGCAGTTGCTCATTAAAGGGGTTGCTCTGGCCTTCGTGCTGGGCGGCAATATGAGCGGTAACGTCAACCTGGGCCAGACACTTGGCCTTACCGTGATCGTAGCTGATACGATCGTGGCAGTGGTCGGCTTGTCTATGGCAGTTCAGATCCGTCACCGTCTGGGCACGCTAGACGTCAAAGAACTCTCTTCCTTAAAGAGGTAACCCATGAATATGCTCTTGATCGCACTTGTCATCGGGCTGCCCTGGCTGGGAGCTCTGCTTGTCCTGCTGGTGGGAGATTCCAAAGAGAAAGCCCAGCATGCTCTGGCCACCGCCTTTGCGCTGGCGGCCAGCGTGGCGGCTGTCCTGTTGCTTTTGAACCCTTCCAAAGAGACTGTGATTAATCTGATCACCGGTACCGCTTTTGGAGATTTCACTTTCCTGGCGGATGGTCTGGGCGTTTTCCTTTCCATCATTGCCACCGTCATCGGTTCTTTGGCCATCATCTTTTCCATCAACTACATGCACGGAGAAGCCAGCCTGGGCCGATACTATGCCTATGTGCTCTTCTTCATCGGCTCTATGACGGGCCTGGTGCTGACCAGCAACCTGATGCTGATGTTCTTCTTCTGGGAGCTCACCGCGCTGTGCTCGTATGCTTTGATCTCCTTTAATAATGATGATCCCAAGGCTGTGCGCGGCGGTATGAAAGCCCTCATCATCACCTCCATTGGTGGGGTGGGGTTGCTGGTAGGCGGACTGCTTAGCTTTATCTACACCGGCAGCTACGATTTCAACGTCTTTCTGGCTAATTACACTTCCATCCCGGCGAATATTCTGGCGGTGTTGGCTTTTGGGTTTCTTGCGGCGGCTGCTGCCAAATCGGCACAGTTTCCCTTCCAGACCTGGCTGCCGGACGCCATGGAAGCTCCGTCTCCCATCAGTGCGCTCATCCATGCGGCCACCATGGTCAATGCCGGTGTGTACCTGCTGGCACGCTTCTACCCGGCATTCAAAGATGTTCCCTACTGGCGTGAAGCGGTGATGGTAGTGGGCGTGCTTTCTGCCCTGCTGGCGGCCATTATGGCGCTGGTTGCCACGGACCTGAAGCGTGTTCTGGCCTATTCCACCGTCAGCCAATTGGGCTACATGGTCTATGCGATTGGCGCTGGCTCGGTATTTGCCAGCCAGTTTCATCTCTTCAGCCATGCCATCTTTAAAGCGCTCCTGTTCCTGGGTGCCGGAGCGGTGATCCATTCGGTAGGTACCCGCGACATGACCAAGATGGGCGGGGTGGGCAAGAAATTGCCCTTTGTTCAGTGGACCTTCATCATCGGCGCGGCCGCACTGGCCGGCCTGCCCATCCTCAACGGTTTCTGGTCCAAAGAGGTTTTGCTGGAAGCAGGCCTTGAAGGTGGGTCTATCGTTTATTACATCATCATGGTGCTGGTTGCCGGCCTGACCGCTTTGTATTCCACCCGGATGGTGTGGATGACCTTCTTTGGCGAGCCGCGCAGTGACTACCACGCGCATCCGGCAGGGTTGGCCATGAAAGTGGCACTTGCGCCTTTGGCGCTGGCAGCCGTGACCTCCTGGCTGGCTGTGGGACGCTTCTCTGAATTGCTTGGTGAGAACACTTTGCCTTATCATGCAATCGAAGCTTTTGGCTTGAAGGAAATGTTCCACGAAATTCTCAACGTAAAAACGCTGATCCCCCTGGCGGTGATCGCCCTTGGCATCAGCTTATGGTTCCTACGCTCCAAATTGGGCGGTCTGGTCAAAGGGCTTGGCTGGCTCAAATACGCTGCCGAACACAGCTTTGGTTTTGAAGCCATCAACAGCGGTGTTGTCAAAGCCGCTGAGGGCAGCGCGGAAGGATTAAGGAGCACCCAGACCGGTTTGCTGGGTTATAACATTCTGGCGGTGCTCGCCACAATGATCATTCTTTTTACACTTTTTGCCATGGGAGTCTGACATGAATTCTACTTTGTTGATCCTTGGCATCATTGGTTTACCCCTGGTTGCTTCTCCGCTTGTGTATCTGCTCGGACGGGTAAGTGTTCGCAAAGGCGGATACGTGGGCATGACTTTGGCTCAATTCCTTACCCTGCTGGTGCTGGTGGTGGAAGGTGTGCTCTTCTACCTGGCTACTAAAGTGTGGGTGAGCGGAAGTTTTGTTAGCACTGAGGTGGGTACCATCCTGGTGGGCATGGACGGTATGGCTTTACTGCTGGGAATCATCGCCACAGGGCTTGGCTTCTGCGTGACCCTCTTTTCCATTCCTTATATGGATGGGGAGGACGGCGAAGAAAAATTCTACGCGCTCCTGCTGGCGCTTATCGGCGCCATCATTGGGTTGGGCTGTGCCGCTGATCTCTTCAACCTGTGGGTCTGGTTTGAGGTCATGGCTGTCAGCTCCTTCTTCCTGGTGGCATTCTACAATGAACAACCTGCCTCTTTGGAAGCAGGCTTCAAATACCTGACCCAATCTGCGGTTGGCTCGGCCATGGTGCTGTTTGGCATTGCCATCTTGTTCACCCTCACCGGCAGCGTGTCCATGTCGGATGTCTGGAACGTCATCGCTGGCAAGTCTACTCTGGCACTGGTGGCAGGCGGTCTTATCATCGTAGGCTTTGGCGTCAAAGCCGCGCTGGTTCCCTTGCACACCTGGCTGCCAGATGCGCACTCTCAGGCGCCCAGTGGCATCAGCGCCATGCTTTCGGGTGTCGTCATCGAGGCAGGCCTTGTGGCCATGCTGCGTACGCTTGGATTGTTAGCCAATCTGGAAAATGCTCCCTGGGGACCCATCCTGCTGGCCTTCGGCTGCATCAATGTGTTGGTGGGCAACCTGATGGCACTGCGCCAGAAGGAAGTCAAACGCTTGTTGGCTTATTCCAGTATCGCCCAGGTGGGCTATATGATGATCGGTTTTGGCATCTCTGTCATCTCTAAAGTCTACGTAGGGGCAGCGGGTGGTTTCTTCCATCTCTTTACCCATGCTATGATGAAGGGTCTGGCCTTTTTGGCAGCCGGCGCTTTGTTGTACAGCCTGCACATCGCCAGGGGGGAACATGCCCCGTTGGTGCTGGAAGACCTCAATGGTGTCTCCAAGAAATACCCCATCATCGCTTTTCTGCTCAGTCTGGCTTTATTGGGGCTGGGTGGCCTTCCGCCCATGGCCGGATTCATGTCTAAATGGCAGATCCTGCTGGGTGCGGCGCAGATTTCCAGCGGTTTGATGATAGGCGTGATCATTTTTGTGGGTCTTAACAGTGTCCTTTCACTGGCCTACTACGCTCCTATGATCAACCGCATGTATCGGCACGAAGCCTCAGAAGCAGTGGTCTCTGGCAAAGAGGTTTCCTGGATCATGGTCTTGCCCATGGTCCTATTGGCCATCGGCATTATTGCCTTTGGTATCTGGCCTTCGTTGGCAACCTTCCTGACCAATAACGCTGCCGCCAGCTTCATCTACCCATTCGGAAGTTAGGAGAGAAAATGAGCATAATTCTTACCCCTCCTCTGGCTTTTCTGATCTACATTCCCCTGGTCGTTGCCATTTACCTGGTGGGACGTGCCCTGGCCGGCAAAGGCAACCCCTCTGCCAAAAAGTCCAGTCTGTACAGCAGCGGTGAAGCTGCCCCCACCACCCTGGCTGCACCTGGATACCGACCGTTCTTTCTGGTGGCTTTTTTCTTTGCCATCCTCCACCTGGGCGTACTGGTTCTGGCCACAGGTACCCTGGATGCAAAACTGATCCCCTATCTGGTTGGATTGATCCTCGCCCTGGTTGCACTGATCCTGGGTTAGGGGCTTATTGGTGAAAAGGAGATGTGAATGACTGATCCAATTCAAGGCATCATGGACAAACTCAAAACCTGGGCGCGTGTCAATTCGCCCTGGGCGATTCATTTCAACAGCGGTTCCTGTAACGGCTGTGATATTGAGATCCTGGCCACTCTGACCCCGCGCTATGATGTGGAACGTTTTGGCATCAAGCTGCAGGGCAGCCCCCGCCACGCCGATGTGCTCATTTGCACCGGCCCGGTGAGCTTACAGGCGCGAGACCGCCTTATCCGCGTGTATGAGCAAATGCCGGAGCCCAAGTTTGTGGTGGCGGTTGGCTCCTGCGCCATCAGTGGCGGCGTTTTTCAGGGCTGCTACAACGTGGTAGGCGACATCAGTGAAGTAATTCCCGTCAATGTGTATGTGCCTGGATGTCCGCCCCGCCCTGAGGCCATTATCTACGGCGTGGTGCAATTACTGCAAAGCTTGCAGAACTAGGAGGAAAAAATGACTTCTAAAGAAAAAAAACGCACTCCCCAGGAAATTCTGCAGGCTGCCCGGGACATTTTGCAGCCGTGGACGATCTCAACCAGCACGCCAGAAGAAAACCGTCTGGATGTGGTCATTGACCCCAAGAACGTAAAAGCGGCCACCAAGGCCATTTTGGACAACAAGTTGGGTTACCTGGCAGCCATCACCGGGTTGGACGTACCTGAATACTCCATTGTAGAGAGCTCCAACACCAAATTCCCCATCCCGGAAAAAGGCCAGGTAGAAGTGCTCTATCACTTCTGTGAAGGTCCCGTTATCACCAGCCTGCGCATGCTGCTGCCTTATGATCATGCCGAGCTTGATTCGATCTGCGATATTTTGCCCTCAGCGTCGCTTTATGAGCGCGAGACCATGGAGCTGTTGGGAGTCAACTTTGTAGGCACCCCCAGCACGGATCGCCTGCTCCTGCCCGATAACTGGCCGGACGGGGTTTACCCGCTGCGCAAGGCATTTACCGGTTTACCCAAAGAGAAAGAAGCCTGAGAGGTGAGAGAGATGGAAACGAATCACGAAACCGAAAAATTTATCGTTTCGATCGGCCCGCAGCATCCCGCGTTGAAAGAGCCCGGTCATTTTGAATTCACCGTGGACGGTGAGATTGTCACCAACGCCACTGCCCGTTTGGGCTTTGTGCACCGCGGCATGGAAAAGGGAACTGAAAACCGCAATTATGTTCAGGACCTTTACCTGATGGAACGTGTTTGCGGCATCTGCTCACATGTGCATGCCATGGCTTTCGCTCTGGGGGCTGAAAAGTTGGCCGGCGTTCAGGCGCCTGCCCGCGCCCAGGCCATCCGCGAGCTGATTGGCGAATTGGAGCGCATTCACAGCCATATGCTCTGGTTGGGGGTCGCCGCGCACGAAGGCGGATTTGACACCCTGTTCATGTTCTCCTGGCGCGACCGTGAGACCGTGATGGACTTGCTGGAATTGTTGAGCGGCAACCGTGTCAATTACTCGGCCAATATTTTGGGCGGCGTCAAGATCGATGTGAATCAAGAACAAAAAGACGCCATCAAAGCCGGTATGGATTTTCTGGAAGAACGCACCAAACATTACATGAAGGTTGTTACCGAAGATGAGACCTTCCTGGGCCGGACCCGCAAGATCGGTCTGATGACCAAGGAACAGGCAGAATATCTGGGCGCAGTTGGCCCCACCGCCAGAGCTTCTGGCGTGGAGCGCGACGTGCGCGTGGATTCACCTTACGCCGGGTACCCGCTCTTCCCCACCAAGACCATCACAGAGCCGGCCGGCGACCTGGAAGCCCGCTTCGTGGTGCGCATTAATGAACTCTTTGAGAGCTATCGCCTGGTTCGGGAACTTGTAGACAACCTGCCTGAGACCGAGCTTTCAGTGCGGATGCCGCGGCGAATTCCAGCCGGCGAGACCATCAGCCGGGTGGAAGCCCCACGTGGAGAACTGCTTTACTTCATGAAGAGCAACGGCACCGATCAGCCAGATCGTGTAAAGGTGCGTACTCCCAGCCTGTGCAACTGGGCTTCTGTGCTCACTCTGGCAGTGGGCCATAAATTGGCTGATATGCCCATGATCCTGGCGGGCATTGACCCTTGCTTCTCTTGCAACGACCGCATGGTGACCGTCAACCGTGGGAACGACTCTCAGCTCTGGAGCTGGGAAAAACTTCGTCAGTACGGGATAGCGTATTACAAATGAACCTGACAATTAACCCAATTCTTGCACTTCTTATTTTTCCCGGCGGCATCAGCCTGCTGGCCTTTGGTCTGGTTTATGAATTTGTAGATCGAAAACTGGTGGCGCGCTTTCAGAACCGGGTGGGGCCACGCTGGTTCCAACCCCTGGCTGACTGGGTGAAGTTGCTGGCAAAAGAAGAGATCATCCCGGAGGGAGTAAACCCGGCTCTGTTCATTTCTTTGCCAATCGTTGCCCTGGCCGCTGCCCTCACCGCCTCACTGTATGTGCCCATGTTTGGTTTTCAGCCCGCATACGGCTTTGACGGCGACCTGATCGTCACCCTGTACCTGCTCAGCCTCATGACCCTGTGCATAGGTCTGGCCGGCGCTAACACCAAAGACCGCTTCTCGCTCATCGGCGCCACCCGCGCCCTGACACAATTGTTCTCTTACGAGGCGCCTTTTATGCTGGCCATGTTGGGCCCAGCCATTGTCATCGGCTCCTGGAACATCAGCACCATCAATGCTGCAGCAGGACAGAACTGGTGGTTCCTGGTCACCCAGCCCTTTGGCTTTATCGTTGCTCTGGTAGGTTTGATGGGCAAGCTGGAGCTCCCGCCCTTTGACGCCCCCGAAGCCGAGACGGAGATCGTGGCCGGCGCCCTGACGGAATACTCTGGTCGCGGGTTTGGCCTCTTCCGCATTGGCCGCGATATTGAACTGGTCATTGGCTTGACCATGATCGCCTCCTTCTATATGGGTGGTTTCGCCTCGCCGTTGGATTTCCTGTGGAAGACCGCCGTTCTTCTGCTCATTACTGCCGTTTTGCAATCCCTCTTTGCCCGTCTGCGTATTGATCAGACAGTGGGTATGTGGTGGCGCACCGGTATCATTTTGGTTCTGGTACAATTGTTGGTGATTATTGCCGGGCGTTACCTGGGTCCTATGATCCAGCCTTTGATCGGAGGTTAACGGTATGACGATTGGATCAATGCTTGGGGATGTTGTAAAAAGCTTTTTCAAGAAACCGGTCACGGAAAAGTATCCGTTTGAAAAATCGGAGACACCGGCTCATTTTCGCGGTAAGTTGGTCTGGGACCCGGAAAAGTGTTCCGGTTGCCAGCTATGTGTGAAAGATTGTCCATCCAACGCCATCGAACTCATCACCATCGACAAGGTGAACAAGAAGTTTGTCATGCGTTACAACCTGGACCGCTGCACTTATTGCGCCCAGTGCGTGCTCAATTGCCGCTTTGGCTGCCTGGAAATGTCTGAAGAGCAGTGGGAGTTGGCTTCGATCAAAAAGGAACCCTTCGAAGTATTTTATGGCCGAGAAGAAGACGTCCGAGAACTGCTGGAACGAGCAGCTCAACCTAATACTGAAACAGGCTGCGGAGACGAAAAGGTCAAAGAAGCCTGAGAATGCCGCCGGTCCCCTCCGCGTTGCTGTGGTGGGGATCGGGAATGAATTGAATGGCGATGATGCTGCCGGGATCCTGGTTGCCCAAAAGTTGTGGGCAGGTGGTGAGATCCCGGCAAATTGTCTCTCCATTGTGGCAGGCAGTTTGCCGGAAAATGCCAGTGGTCCATTGCGTCGATTCGGCCCTGACCTGGTGATCTTTGTAGATGCGGCTGATTCAGGCTTACCGGCGGGTGCGGTGAGTTGGCTGGCCGAAGACCAGATCGGCGGCTTCAGCGCGTCCAGCCATACCCTGCCCCTCACCGTGTTGGGCGGCTTTTTGAGAAACGAATTGGGCTGTCATATCGAATATTTAGGGATCCAACCTCAAAGTATTGAATATCTTGAGGGTGTTTCAGAAACAATGATCCAGTCCATTGACCGGGTCGTACAGGAATTACAAAACAAATTGACGGAGAGTGACTGAAATGACTGAAATGACGGATGCATCGGCTGCCAAAGAGAAGAATTTTGCTGCACTCAGTTCGGTGGTGGCTGCTATTGGGTTGACCACCTTCAAAGTGATCGTAGGCGTGTTGACTGGCTCTTTGGGTATTCTGGCTGAAGCCGCCCATTCTGCTTTGGACCTGGTGGCAGCTCTGGTGACCTTCTTTGCTGTCAAAGTCTCTGGCAAGGCACCCGATAAAGAGCATCCGTATGGGCATGGAAAGGTAGAAAACCTCTCCGCATTGTTTGAGACCTTGCTGCTCCTGGCTACCTGTGTTTGGATCGTTTATGAGGCCATCAACCGCCTCACTGGCAAAGCCGTGGAAGTGGATATTACTGCCTGGGCATTTATTGTGATGATCACCTCGATCATTATTGATTTCAGCCGCTCCCGTGTCCTTTCGGCTGCTGCCAAAAAACATAACAGCCAGGCGTTAGAAGCAGATGCGTTGCATTTCAGCACCGATATCTGGAGCTCCTGCGTGGTTATTCTGGGCTTGATCTGCGTGAAGCTGAGCGAAGTGGTCCCGTCATTGCACTGGCTGCGCCAGGCAGACTCAATAGCGGCGCTGGGGGTTTCTGCCATTGTGGCGTATGTCAGCATTCAATTGGGCATCCGCACGGTGTATGGGCTTCTGGATAGCACTCCTGCCGGGTTGGATGACAAGGTGCGCGACATTGCCATGAGCGTAGAAGGCGTAAGCGATTGCCACCACGTGCGCATCCGTACTTCCGGCCCGGGATTATTTGCTGATGTGCACATCCGGGTTGACCCAAACATGACCGTGGCAGCAGCGCATGAAATCACCCTATTGATCCAATCAAAGGCTAAAAAAGAGATTCCCGGTATGGACATGGTGGTCCATGTTGAACCGGCCAAGGAAAAATAAATTGAAAGGCTCCGAATGTTCGGAGCCTTTTTTCTTAAGATTGTTCTTTGAGCTTGATGTTGGAGAGGGTTTCCAGCACATTGAGGATGGCCGAGTTATCCAGACTGCCAAGACCGGCCTGCAACATGGCGGTATAAAGTTGCACATCCACCGCCGCAGAGGGGAGGGAGATGCCGTACTCACGGGCTGTTTCCATGATGATGTTCAGATCCTTCCACTGCATGAAAGCTTTAAAGCCGGGTTCGCGGTTACCGGCAAAAAGGCGGGGCGGTTTCACATCCAACGTCCAGCACTGGGCAGCCCCACCGCGGATGGCTTCCACCACCTTCACCGGGTCAGCGCCGGCTTTTTGCGCATAGATAAGTAATTCGCCCATGGCCACCATCTGTGCTGCCACCATGATCTGGTTGGCGCCTTTGGCAATCTGCCCCGCGCCTGCTTCACCAATGTGGGTAATGGTCTTGCCCATTACCTTGAAGATGGGCAACACGGTTTCAAGTGCCAGGGCGGACCCGCCCACCATGATGGCCAGGGTGGCGTTGCGCGCGCCGATATCCCCGCCGCTGACGGGAGCATCCAGGGCGGCGACGCCTTTGGCGGCCAACTTTTCTGCGATCAGCCGCGCCGTGGTCGGTTTGATGGTGGAATTGTCCACGAAGATCAACCCTGCATGTGCGCCTTCCAGAATACCATCGGATCCAAGCACGACCTGTTCCACATCCGGACTATCGGGTAGGTTGGTAAAGACCACATCCACCTGGCTGGCTACTTCTTTGGGGCTGCTGGCACGGATGGCGCCTTCTGCCACCAACTCTGCAACGGCTGCCTGACTGCGGTTGTGCACCACCACAGGAAAACCAGCCTTGAGAATATTGCGGGCGATGGATTTACCCATAAGCCCCAACCCGATGTATCCGACTTTTAACATGATCCGCTCCTTAACTGAGGTAGTTGTGATTATACCGATTCAATCCAATTGAGTGCAACCAAAAGCGGCAAGTTGCGTATACTGATTATTGAATTAAGGAGATTGAATCATGGAAAATATGCCTGAATCGAATAATCCGGCTCCAATGTACGAGCCGAAACGTCATAAATCGAGCGGAGGTGCCTGGTGGGCACTGATGCTCATCCTGGTGGGCGTCATTCTGCTTGTGCAGAACCTGCACCCGGCCAGTTTTGAATTTCACTGGTGGGCATTATTCATTTTTATTCCTGTACTGGGGTCTCTTTCTGCCGCCTGGGAATCTGCCCGTCGCACCGGCCGTTTTAGCTCTGCGGTTGCAGGTGGGTTGGGTTCCGCTGTAGTGGTGGGTACCGTGGCAGTAATGCTGCTCTTTGGTATGGATTGGAGCAAACTGTGGCCGCTGATGTTGATCGCGCCCGGAGTTTCTGCCTTCTTGAGCGGTGTTGCTGGCATTGACCCTGAAAAGAGCCAGCAGGGCTCGCTCTGGCTCAGTCTGAGCGCCTGGGTGGGTCTGGCCATGATGGTGTTGGGAACGGGTTTTCTGGCCAACAGCTACCCCATCCCGGCTTTGCAACCGTACGTTACCGGTTATCGCTGGTGGGCCGTGCCGATCTTCCTGCCCGGCATCGGCGCCCTGGTGGCAGCACTGGTAATGTTCATCCGCAATCGCACCATGACCTGGTCTTCCTGGATGATGCTGCTCATTGCAGTCTTCACCCTGGCAACCGCCACGGTGGCTTTGCTTGGCCTGGATTGGAACTTGCTCTTCCCGGTGGTTCTCATCGCCTGTGGTGTGGTCATTCTGGCAGGCTTGTTACGCAAGAATTAAGTCTTCCCTCTGGAAGGTTGCACGGAAATCAGGTACACTACTAGCGGTTACGGCTAGAGGCAAACCTTTTTAGAGAAGAGAGACCATGAGCGAGAAACCAGCAAAAGTATTGGCTTTACTGCCTGCCTACAACGAACATGTACACATTGCCGCCGTCATCAATGGCGCCAAAAAGTATCTGCCTGTTGTGGTGGTGGATGATGGCTCCAAAGACAATACCTCAGAAGTTGCCCGTGAGAACGGCGCCGTAGTGTTGCGTCAGGAACCCAATCAGGGCAAAGGGGCGGCCATGGAACGCGGCTTCCGCTATGCGTTGGAAAACGGTTTCGATGCCGTCATCACCATTGATGCAGATGGTCAGCACGATACAGATGAAATTCCTCTGTTTCTGGCTGAATTTGAGAAGAACCGCACTGACCTCATCATCGGGCGGCGTGATTTTCGCAAGATGCCCTTCATCCGCATGTGTTCCAATACCATTGGCACCTGGATGTTCTCCAACGCCATGGGGCAATACATCCCGGATAATCAGTCTGGCTACCGGCTCATTTCTGCCCGCCTGATGGAGAAGATGTTTACCAGCAAATTGGGTGGCTTCGAATTTGAAGTAGAAATGATCCTGCGCTGCGTCATCGAAAAGTACAAGTTGGGCTGGGTGACCATCAGCACCATTTATGGCGATGAGAAGAGCCATATCCACCCCATCCCGCATGTGATCCGCTTCTTTGAAGTGACCTCCTACAGCCGAAAAGTGGTCAGACAGGCCAAAAAGAACATCAAGATCGAGTAAAACCTAAAACCGCCGTAAGGCGGTTTTTTTACGCGCAAAGCCTATACATATGTTGTTTCCCGTTTTGCTTCCGGTTATGATGAGATTGAACAGGAGGCAAATATGTTAAAAGGATTATTTCGTCAAATTAGTGTGGTCCTGGCAGTGATCGTCACGATCACCATCAATACACTGGCAGATGTGTTACCCATCAATGGGCTGGGGACGGGTGAGATCTCAGATGCGTTTAAAGTGTTCTTTGTCCCTTCCGGGTACGTGTTTTCCATCTGGGGGATCATCTATCTGGGGTTGATCGCGTTTGCGGTCTACCAGGCATTGCCGGCGCAAAAGCATAATACGCGTCTGGACTCCATTGACGGATGGTTCTTGCTCTCCAGTCTGGCCAATTGTGTCTGGATCTACCTGTGGCATTATCAGCTCTTTGTGCTGACCCTGCTGGCCATGGCTGCTTTGCTGATCTCTCTCATCATGATCTACCTCAAGCTGGACATTGGTAAAAGCTCAGTGTCGAGCGGCGAGAAGTGGTGGGTGAGGGTACCGTTTTCCATTTATCTGGGCTGGGTCAGTGTGGCCACAGTCGCCAACGTCAGCGACGTGTTGTATTATCTGGGTTGGACAGGTGGCGCGATCGCACCACAGGTGTGGGCGGCTGTCCTGCTGGCAGTAGCGACCCTTCTGGGTGCGCTGATGGCCTTCACCCGCAGGGATACAGCGTACGTGCTTGTACTGGTGTGGGCATTCATTGGTATCGCCCTCAAGTTTCCTGCCGAGCCGGTTGTTTCTACGGCTGCCTGGGTAGCCACCGCTTTGGCGGCTGTACTCGCACTCTACACCTTTCTTCCCGCAAAAAAATGAACTAGAGGACTTCTTTGTACAGATCAACCGCCATCCAGGCCGATGGCGGTTTTCTTAATTGTTTTTTGGCCCTGTCTTTGCTATATTATTACCAGTGTGACATGATGAAAACCGAGACCGAGCCCCTTTTCTTTAGTGCTGATATTCCTGCCCCTCAACACGAGGTCTGGCTTGCCTGGACCACTGCGGTGGGTTGCAGGTCTTTCTTTGCACCTGACTGCAAACTGGAATTGCGCATAGGCGGAGCTTATGAGATGTACTTCGATAAAGAGGCCCCGGTGGGGGATTGGGGGGGAGAAGGCTGTGTGCTCCTGGCTTTTGAGCCGGAATGCATGCTTTCTTTCACCTGGAATGCACCGCCGGAATTCCCGGCAATTCGGGAGCAGAAAACGCATGTGATCGTCCGCTTGAAGGCCATCGACGAAACGAAGACGCAGGTCACCCTCAGCCACGATGGTTGGGGCGAGAGTGAGGATTGGCAGCAAGTCCGTAAGTATTTTATTCGTGCCTGGGGAGAGATCGTTTTACCACGACTGGCAAAACGGTTTTCTGAAGGCCCGATACAATGGCAGCTTTGAAAAAAGGGAGCAGCAATGAAGAACAGTAAGCAACTCATTGAAGAATTTACATCGTTAAAATCTCTTGCCGTGGTGGGGGTATCTCGTAACAAAGATAAATTTGGCTCGATGATCTATCGTGAATTGAAGGCGAAGGGCTACAAGATGTTCGCCGTCAATCCGGAACTGGATATGTT
Organism: Anaerolineaceae bacterium; assembly: GCA_034933225.1. Classification (GTDB taxonomy): domain Bacteria; phylum Chloroflexota; class Anaerolineae; order Anaerolineales; family Anaerolineaceae; genus UBA6107. The sequence continues at coordinate 28,519 of JAYFNV010000022.1, forward strand.
CGAAGGCGACCGCTGTTACGCTGGCCTGGGCGCTTTGCCGGAAAAGCCGGAAGGTGTCATCATTGTGGTGCAGCCGGCTGCTGCTCTGAAAGTGCTGGAAGACATGGCCAAACAGGGCATCCAGTACGCCTGGATCCAGCAGGGGGCCAACTCGCCGGAGAACGAGGCCAAAGCGCAGGAGCTTGGGCTGAAGGTGGTGGCAGGGGAGTGTGCCTTCATGTTCTTCCCACCCATCGAATCCATCCACAAGTTTCACCGCACCGTCAATAAGATCTTCGGCAAACTTCCCAGGTAGAAAAAGACACTCCCCTTCAAAACTGAAGGGGAGTGTCTTTTCATTATTTCAGGGAGTCCAACTGCTGTTTCAACTTCTCGGCGGTCTCTCTGAAGGCAGCCAGGCGGCCGCGTTCTTTTTCTACCACCTGGGCGGGTGCTTTGCTGCCAAAGTCTGAAGAAAGCAGCTTATCCAGGCGTTCGATCTGACCAAGCGTATCGGTCAGTTCTTTGCTGAGGCGGGCTTTTTCTTGTTCAGGATCAACAAGTTCTGCCAGTGGCAAGTAGATCTCTACTCCAGATACCACTACAGAAGCCTGATTCTCCAACTTGTCGCTCAACGCACACACGATCTTCAGATTGGATGGGTCAATGTTGGCAAGAGAGCACAAAGAGGCTTTCTGCCCTTCCAACAGGTCAACTTTCTGGCCGGCCACAATGAGGGCAGCGATCTTCTTGGAAGGCGGCACAGCCTTCTCAGCGCGCAGGTTACGGATGGCACGGATGACTTCCTGTACCAGGTTGAAATCGGCGATGGTCTGCTCTTCCCAGCCTTCGGGTGTTTGTGCTTCTGGCCAATGGGCAATGATGAGGGCTTCTTCCCAGGGGCGTTTGCTGTCAAAGGCGGGCAGGTTGCGTTCCAGGGCGGTCTGCTTGAGTGCGGTCCACAGCTCTTCTGTCACAAAGGGGGTGAAGGGGTGCAGTAAACGCAGGCAGGCATCCAGCACGCGTACCAGGGTCTGCGCAGTGTAGTAAGCACGGTCGCCGCCTTCAGCAAGTTGTGATTTGGCAATTTCAAGGTACCAATCGGCGTACTCGCCCCAGATAAACTCGTAGATCTGGCGGCCGGCTTCACCAAACTGATAATTTGCGAACAGCCGTTCAGTTTCAGCGATGAGACTGTTGAGGCGAGCCCAGATCCAGGAATCGGCCAGCGTCCAGGCAACCTTGCCTTCAGCCTTTGTGGGTGCCTGGCTGATGGCGCCGAGCACGAAGCGGCCGGCGTTCCAGATCTTGTTGGCGAAGTTGCGGTTGCCTTCCACCTTTTTGATGCTCAAATTGCTGTCTTTACCGGGGGTGGAACCCACCAGCAGGGTAAAGCGCAGCGCATCTGTGCCCAGGTCTTCCATGACGGTGATGGGATCGATGACGTTGCCCTTGGTCTTGCTCATCTTCTGACCTTTTTCGTCGAGGATGAGACCGTGCAGGTAGACGGTGTGGAAGGGCGGCTTGCCGGTGAACTCGATGCCGAACATCATCATACGCGCCACCCAGAAGAAGAGGATGTCCGCGCCGGTTTCCAGCACTGAGGTGGGGTAGAAGTAGCTGAGGTCAGCAGTCTTTTCCGGCCATCCCAGGGTAGAGAAGGGCCACAGGCCGGAAGAGAACCATGTATCCAGCACATCTTCGTCCTGCTGGATGCTCTTGCTGTGGCAGTGAGCGCACTCAGTGGGGTCTTCACGGGCCACGGTCATTTTGCCGCAGTCAGCGCAGTACCACACCGGGATGCGGTGCCCCCACCATAACTGACGGCTGATACACCAATCGCGGATGTTCTCCAGCCAGTTGTAATAGACCTTGGTAAAACGTTCTGGCACGATCTTGGTCTCACCCGTCTTGACGGCTGCCAGGGCTTTATCGGCAAGCGGTTGAATGCGCACGAACCACTGTGTGGAGATCATGGGCTCTACGATCTCGCCGCCACGTTGAGAGCGCGGCACGTTGAGGGTGTAAGGCTGCTCTTTGATCACCAGGTCCTGGGCGCGCATATCTTCCCAGAGTTTCTTGCGGCACTCAAAACGGTCCAACCCGGCATAAGGGCCGCCGTTCTCATTGATGTGCGCTTCTTTATCGAGGATGTTGATGCTCTCCAGATTGTGATTCTGGCCGATGGTGTAGTCGTTGGGGTCGTGGGCGGGGGTGATCTTCACAGCGCCGGTGCCGAACTCGCGGTCCACGTATTCATCCGCAATAACCGGGATGCGGCGGCCGATGATGGGTACCACCAGCTCTTTGCCCAGGAACTTTTTGTAGCGGTCATCTTCAGGGTGGATGGCCACGGCGGTATCGCCCAGAATGGTCTCAGGACGGGTGGTGGCCACGGGGATGAACTCACCGCTGCCATCGGCAGCCATGTATTTGAAGTAGTACAGGAAACCGGGCTCCTCTGAATATTCCACTTCCAGATCAGAGACGGCGGTACGTAACGAGGGCGACCAGTTGATCATGCGTGGGCCGCGGTAAATGAGGTCTTTTTCGTAAAGGGTCACAAAGGCTTCGCGCACCGATTTGGAGAGGCCTTCATCCAGGGTAAAACGCTCGCGGCTCCAATCGCAAGAGGCGCCCAGTCGGCGGATCTGGCGGGTGATGGCAGAGCCGTATTTTTCTTTCCAGGCCCACATGCGTTTGAGGAACTCCTCACGGCCCAGGTCGTCGCGGCGGATGCCTTCTTTGGCCAGGGCTTTTTCTACTAGCATCTGCGTGGCTATGCCGGCATGGTCGGTACCGGGCAGCCACATTGTGGGGATACCCTTCATGCGGTTGTAGCGGATCATCAGATCTTCCATAGAGACGAACATGGCATGACCCAGATGCAGCTCACCGGTAACGTTGGCAGGCGGGATGGAAATGACGAACGGCTTGATGCTGGGGTCAAAACCGGGTTTGGCCGGGTCGTTGGAGGGGCTAAAGTAGCCTTTCTCTTCCCACATCTTGTACAGCCGTTGTTCGGTAGAGCGAAAATCGTACGTCTTGGATAACTCTTCTGTCATGACAGTTCTCCCAAAAATGCAGATTAAATAAAAAACCTTTCATCCTCCAAGAGGACGAAAGGAATACTTCCGCGGTACCACCTCAGTTTGCCGTCTGTACGGCACGCTCACCCAAACCATCATTCGGGTTTCGCTGTAACGGGCTGCCCGTGCCGGTCTATTTTCCAGAATGGATTTCTTCGGCAAGAGAGTCAAATGACTTCGGTTGGAGATCACAGTGGGGGCTTTCAGCCAAGGCCACCTTCTCTGGCAGTTTTCTGCCAACCTACTCCTTTTGACCTAACTCGTATAAAATTGATGTATTGATTATACAAATTGGCAGGAGATTCGTCAATGTTTGTCCGGACGACGAATTAACCCCCGTCTGAAAGGGAACTCATGACCGAGCACAACAACTTCACCTGGGCACAGCGGCTGCAGGCCATTGCCCAGAGTGGTTTGGCCTACACCAACAATCCATTTGACCAGGGACGCTTTCTGGAGATCGAGGCTATCGCCGCTGAGCTGATGGCGCAGGCCACGGATACGCCCGTCAAAGAGGTGGCCGCCATTTTTGAGGCGCAGACCGGTTATGCCACCCCCAAGATCGACGTGCGCGGTGTGGTCTTTAAGAACGACAAGATCCTGCTGGTGCGCGAGCTGCTGGACGGCGGACGTTGGACCCTGCCGGGCGGCTGGGCAGATATCAATGAGCCGCTCAGTTATGCTGTAGAGCGTGAAGTGCGCGAAGAAGCGGGCATGATCGTCCACGCCAGCAAGCTGGCCGCGGTGCTGGACCGCAACAAACACGGCCACCCGGCCTATCCCTTCCATGCTTATAAAATGTTCATGCTTTGCGATCTCATCGCAGAAGCCACCCCTGACCCCATTGAAACCGCCGACCCCACCTTCTTCGCGCTCAAGAACCTGCCTGAGCTTTCTGAGACCCGGGTGACAGAAGAAGAGATCAAGCGCATGTTCGTGCATCATCAAGACCCCGCCTTACCCACTGACTTTGATTGACCCCCTGAATTGAGGATTAACGGTGAACTCTTTTAAAAAAACAATTCTGGCCACCCTGGTTTTGATGTTGTTGGCCGGATGTACAGGAACCAAAACCGCCACCCCTGCGCCCACCCCTGAGCCGACCAGTGCCCTGGCAGCCCAATCCACCCTGGTAGAATCCACCCCTACTATTGATCTGGCCCAGGCTGCCCAACACCTGCAGGGCATCAAGATCACCTTTCTGCACCCGTGGATGGGCCAGATGAACGACGCCATCAACGATCTGGTGCAGCAATTCAACCAGAGCAATGAATGGGGCATTGTGGTCAGCACCCAGGCGGCCGGATCTGCCAGTGAGGTGAAGAATACCCTCATTTCTGACCTTCAAGAGGGCACCCTGCCTGAACTGGTGGCTGCTCCCGTGGATGAACTGCTGGGTTTGAATAAGAATTCCCAGACCGTGGTGGACCTGACCCCCTTTGTAGAATCTGCAGATTGGGGTCTCAGCAGCACCTACCTGCCCGTTTTTTGGGACCAGGATGTAAAAGACGGTGTCCGGCTGGGCATTCCGGCGCAGCGCAATACCAAAGTGCTGGTGTACAACCAGACCTGGGCGCAGGAATTAGGCTTTACCCAGCCGCCGCTAACCCCCGATGACTTCTTCACCCAGACCTGTGCTGCCAACGCTGCCCTCAAGAAGGATAACGATTCGCAGAATGACGGTCTGGGTGGCTACATTATTGATACAGATGCGCTGAGCATGGCCAGTTGGGCGGTGGCCTTCAACTCTGATCTCAGCAACTTCAACAACCAGCACAGCATCGCTGCGCTCAACTATCTGCGCGGCCTGCTGGATAAGGGCTGCGCCTGGAACAGCAAAGACCCATCGCCGTACGCCTATTTTGCCGCGCGCCAGGCGCTTGTTTACAGCGCTGACCTGCAGGACCTGCTTAAACAAAAGCAGGCCATGGGCAGCGCCGGCAACACTGATACCTGGACGGTGCTTGCCTTCCCCACTACCAATCAGCCCCACTTGCTGACCGAAGGAGCCTCTTACGCTATTCTTTCCAGCACGCCAGAGAAAGAACTGGCCGCCTGGTTGTTCATCCGTTATATGTCTTCACTGGATGCGCAGGGCAAACTGGTGAAGGCCTCTGTGACCCTGCCGCTCAGCGATGATGCCATTCCGTACGCGGTGGAACTGCAAGACAGCCTGCCGCAATGGGTGGATGTGGTAAACTTGCTGCCCGATGCCACTGCGGTGCCCACCCGCGCCGATTGGAACCAGGCCAAGATGATCTGGGAAGATGCAAGCTGGCAATTGTTCAAAGCCAACCTGACCGCCGAACAGATCCCGGATCTGGTGAAGCAGATGGATGTTACCCTTAAGGAACTGACAGGAAACGCTCAATGACAGATTCGATCGTGATCTATACGGATGGGGGTTGTGACCCCAACCCTGGCCCCGGCGGCTGGGCGGCGCTGATCTTGCAGGACGGCCAGAAGACCGAACTGATGGGAGCCGACCCGGATACCACCAATAACCGCATGGAGCTGACCGCCGCCATCCGCGCGCTGCGCTCCCTCAAAGCTCCCTCCACGGTGACGCTGTACACCGATTCTCAGTACCTGCAAAAAGGCATTGATGAATGGATGAGCGGCTGGCTGGCCCGCAATTGGAAGGCCAGTACCGGCAAACCGGTGCTCAACCAGGACCTTTGGAAGGAATTATTAGAAGCTAAGAAACCGCACAAAGTGACCTGGCAATGGGTAAAAGGCCACGCCGGTAATGTGTACAATACCCGCGTGGACGCCCTGGTACACCAGGCACGCCAAACCCTGAAGTAAAAAGAACCCCCTGTCTTTTATAAAGGCAGGGGGATGTTTTTAGAGTAACTTGCGCGCCGCTTTGGCGGAGAGATCAAAGAGCAGGCGGCGGTCATCGCCACGGTTGGCCCAACTGCGGCTGTCCCAGCCTTCTGGAACCACCAGGTCGCCGCCGTACACCACCTGGCCGATGCTCACCTCACGGAACTGGGCTACGGCAAACAGAGCGGCAGCTTCCATTTCCACTACCTCACAGCCTTCTTCCAGGCGCGCCTTGCGTTTGCCTTTGGTCTCCCGGTAGAGCGCGTCCGTCGTCCAGGCTTTGCCCACGCGGAAATCCAGGCCGGCCTCAGTAAAGGTATCGATGAGGGCACGGGTCACGTTGCCGCGCGGTTCCACCTCACGGGAGGGCGGGATGTAATGGTACGAGGTGCCTTCATCGCGCACCGCCCCGGTGAGGATCACCGGGTGGCCGGCAGCGATCTCGCGGTTGAGCACGCCGCAGCCGCCACAGACCACGAACTTCGTCACGCCGATAGCGATCAGCTCTTCCATGAATCCAGCAGCCAGCGGAGCACCCACACCGGGGTGACAGACCGTGATGTCGCGGCCATCTACATTGTAGGTATAGACCGGGTTGGCGCCGATTTCGGAACCCAGGTGCAGCAGAACCTTCAACTCACCGCGTTCTGCCATCTCTGCGAGGACCTCATTAAAGAAGCACAATACGCCCACGTTGGGCACTGGCCCGCTGAGGTTGGCCTTGAAGGCATCCGGGTTGAGGATGGCCCCGCGGTCGGGATCAAATTCCAAAATGGGAAATAGCTCGGTCATGGTTTATCCTTGAATAGCGGCAACGTACTCGCTGCCGAATTTCTTTTCAAATTCACGCAAAGCGTCATTGGCGATCTTACGGGCGCCTTTGCTGTCTTGCGCCAGTACCCGTTTGGCACAGGCCACCGCCTCGGCGCGCAGGGCGGGGCGCCATTTGGCAATATTGCGTAGCGCCCAGTTGACGGCCTTCCACACGAAGTTGCGATCATCGTAGGCGGCCGCCTCAATGAGCGGGAAGAAACCGCGCACCGTCTCATCGGGGATGTCTTTGCGGTGCACCACCAGTGCGGCGATCATGGCAAAGGGGGCGCGGCGCACAAATTCTTCTTCACGTTTCGCCCAGATGGGCAGAACCTCCAGACAATGAGCGGTATGGATGAAGAGTTCATCGGTCACCTGGTCCACCACATCCCAGGAATCAAAATCGTTCACCCAGGCTTCCATCTGCTCACGGGTCACCAATTGGGGGTCATCCACTTCGCCGGCCAGAATACGCGCCTCGTGAACGCCAGTTTGCCATAGTTGCAGGGCCAGCTCATGATCCGTGATGCCTTTGGCGAGGGCGCGCAGGTCGTACATGGAGATGCCCAGCATCTTTTCGCCCTGAATGCCAAAGCGCTGTTGGCCAGCCACATTGGTGGGGTTGGCCATGGAATTGAGTTTGTCCATCATTTCAGCGAGTGTTGGGGTCATAAATTAATCCAATCGATCGTATTCACCCCGTCAAACCGTTCCGTCATGGTGGCGATGGCTTGCGGGTTGTTGTCTACCAGAATAAAGTGCCGATCCAGCTCCAGGCAGGCCGCGCCGGTGGTACCGCTGCCGGCGAAAAAGTCCAGCACGGTTTCGCCCGGCCTGGACGAAGCGGTGATGATGCGGCGCAGAATGCCCAGAGGTTTCTGGGTGGGGTAGCCGGTCTTCTCTTTGCCGTTGGTGGCCACAATGGTGTGCCACCAGGTATCTGTGGGCAGCTTGCCGCGGGCGGCTTTCTCTGGCCCCACCAGACCCGGCGCCATGTAGGCGATGCGGTCAATGGCCTCTATATTATAGGTGTAGTGGGCGGGGTCTTTGGCGTACCAGAGGATGTTATCGTGTTTGGCAGGCCACTTCTTTTTGGTGCGCGCGCCGTAATCATAGGCCCAGATGATCTCGTTCAAGAAACAATCGCGCCCAAAGATCTGGTCCAGCAGCACTTTGCAGTAATGCACCTCGCGGTAATCGATGTGGAAGTACAGGCTGCCGTTCGCTTTGAGCACCCGTTTGGCCTCTAGCAGGCGCGGCTCGATGAAGGTGAGAAAGTCATCAAAGATATCG
>JAYFNV010000023.1:0-19825 GCA_034933225.1 Anaerolineaceae bacterium
TCTCAAAACGTCCGGGGCATTCTACCGTGTCATAACCCTCTTTGATTGCCTCATCACTGATCTGGAGCCCTTCGCTGCGGGCGATCTCGATGGCGGCATAGGCGGTGGCGGCGTTTTGCACCTGGTGATAGCCAAGCAACGGTAATTTGAGCGTGACCGGTTGCCAATTTGTCTTTTCTGGAGATTCAATAAGATCATCCATCTTCGCCTGGTCAGTGTTTTCCCAAAGCTGGATGATCTGTCCGCGAAATGAATGTTCCAGAGAGGCGTAGTGCAGGTCTTCCCCAATAATGGTGATTGGAGCCGACCGCTCTTTGGCAATGGTCTCTACCACTTTACGGGCACTGTCTTCTTGTGGAGCCAAAACCACAGGCCGACCTTGTTTGATGATGCCGGATTTTTCAGTGGCGATCTGCGCCAATGTGTCGCCAAGAACAGCCATATGGTCATAAGATAATGAAGTGATCACAGAGACCAGCGGAGAGAGAATGTTGGTCGCATCCAATCTTCCGCCCAGACCTACCTCAAAGACGGCAATTTCCACACCGGCATCTGCGAAAGCCTTGAACCCGAGGGCTGTTGTCAGCTCAAACGTGGTCAATTCTTCAATTTTGGCAACCGAGGGCTGAATCTGTTCTACCAGCTCGACCAGTTTTTCATGCGAGATATTTTTCCCGTCGATCTTAATGCGCTCGCAAAAATCCTGCAAGTGGGGAGAAGTATATAGGCCAGTCTTGTAACCCGCCGCCTGAAAAACGCTGGCAATCATGGCAGCCGTGGATCCCTTGCCTTTGGTCCCAGCCACATGGACGATGGGGTATTTTTTTTGTGGATCACCCAGCAGATGCATCAGGTCGAACATGCGCTGAAGGTCAAATTTGGCGGCAGCCAACCGGTCTTGTTTGGTTAAACTGTAATCGACAAATTGATATAAATAATCAAGAGCATTCTGATATTTTTGTTCTTCGTTGTCCATACTCTTTTTCGTATTTCTAGATTATATTAATGATGGCATTGTAACCTTGCGCCAATCGAAAAGCAAGTTTTTGCTTTAAGGAGTCTGAATGCTCACCTTACTTACACTAAAAATGTTCTTCCCTGGATGTAACTCTTTAAAAGAGAAGCGCGGTCGATTACAGCCCATTTTGAAGCGCATTCACAAAGAATTCAACCTTTCTGTTTCTGAGATCGGACTGCAAGACGTCTGGCAATCTGCCTGGCTTGGATTTGCAGTGGTCTCCAATGATGCTGTTCATAACCAACAGGTACTTCAGACTGTTGTCAAATACATTGAACTGAATTGGCCTGATGAACAAGTAACTGAAACCCATATTGAGGCCAGGTAAACCATGGATCTCCAACTCAAAAATAAGATCGCTATTGTTACAGGTGCTTCACGTGGACTGGGCGCTGCTGTAGCTGAGACTCTCTCCCTTGAGGGCGCAAAAGTAATGATCAACAGCCGTAATCCGGAAAAGCTGCAAGAAACCGCAGCCAGAATTCAAGCCCAATCTGGTGTTGAGGTGGCGACTTTTGCCGGAGATATCACCCTGCCAGATTTCCCTGCTCAGCTCATTGAGGAAACCGTCAAACACTTCGGCGGCCTGGATATTCTCATCACAAATGCAGGCGGGCCACCAGCAGGCCGTTTTGAATCTTTCAGCGATGAGGTTTGGGTAAAAGCCGTGGAATCCACCCTCTTTGCTCACGTACGGCTCATCCGTTCTGCCCTTCCCCATTTAAAGAAGAGTCAGACTCCCTCAGTGCTGACAATCACCTCGTACTCCGTCAAACAACCCATTCCCAACCTGATCCTATCCAACAGCATTCGGGCTGCCACAGTTGGGTTGACTAAGTCTCTTTCTCTGGAGCTGGGTGACACCGGAATCCGTTTCAACTCCATTCTGCCGGGGTGGACGAGCACGGAGCGCGTGGAAGAGTTGATGAAGTCCCGCGCGCAGATGAACTCCTCCTCAATTGAAGAGGAAGTAAAGAAGCAGGCTGCAGAAAGCGCGCTCAAACGTCTTGCTACTCCTCAAGAATTTGCCAACGTTGCAACATTTATGGTCTCACCAGCCGCCTCGTATTTGACCGGTGCCATGATCTCTGTTGACGGGGGTACTGTCAAAGGGTTGCTGTAATTCCACCCGTTTTAGTCTCAATTCTCAGGTACAATAGAGCGTCAACTTAGCTTTAAGGAGATTTATCGGTGCCGTCACAACCAACCATTCGTAAACAGCTCAGACGTATCTTGCCCAGGGTACAGAAACCCGGCCGCTATGTGGGCGGAGAACTCAACCAGGTAGTAAAAGATTGGCAAAGCGTGCAAACGCACTTTGCCATGGTCTTCCCAGATATTTATGATATCGGCGTACCTAACCTGGGTGTGATGATCCTGTACGACTTGTTGAACAAGCGCACCGATACCCTCTGCGAGAGAGCCTATCTTCCCTGGTTGGATATGGAAGAAGAGATGCGTAAGGTAAACATTCCGCTTTACTCGCTTGAAACCTTCCACCCGTTAAAAGAGTTTGATATCCTCGGCTTCACCCTGCCATATGAGACCCTTTATACCAACGCTCTGAACGTGTTGGACTTATCCGGTATCCCTTTACGGAGTGCAGAACGAGGCCCTGAATTCCCCCTCATCATTGCAGGCGGACATGCTGCTTACAATCCCGAACCAATGGCTTCCTTTATTGACGCCTTTGTGATCGGTGAAGGTGAACCGGTACTTCCAGAGGTTGTTGAAGTTCATCAAAAGTGGAAAAACGCTTACGGCAGCAAAGAAGATTTGCTCCTCGCTATGAGCCAAATCTCTGGCATTTATGTTCCTTCCTTTTATGAGCCGCAATACTATTCTGACGGCACGATCTCCAGTTTATCCATCAAGAATGAAAAAGTGCCGGCCAAAGTGATCAAGCGCATCACCCCCATCTTGCCTGATCCGCCTACCCACTTTATTGTTCCATCCATTGATGTGGTCCATAACCGCATCGCTATGGAGATCATGCGCGGCTGTACTCGCGGCTGCCGCTTCTGCCATGCCGGCATGGTCAACCGCCCGGTGCGCGAACGCCCTGTGGAGCAGATCGTCAAAGGCATTGAAGATGCTCTGGAAAACACCGGCTATGAGGAAATTGCGCTACTTTCTCTCTCTTCTTCTGACTATACGCAGATTGAGAAATTAGTGGATAGCATCACCGAAAAGTTCGCAGGAAAACATCTGACCATCTCTTTACCCTCCCTGCGCATCGAATCCTTCTCCGTTTCATTGATGGAAAAACTTCGTGGAGCCCGCGCGGGCGGATTTACACTCGCCCCGGAGGCCGCTACCGACCGCATGCGCAACAAAATCAACAAACCCATCCCCACAGAGACCCTTTTAGAGACTGCCCGGGCCATTTACAGCCGCGGCTGGACGACCATCAAACTCTACTTCATGATCGGCCACCCCGATGAGACCATCGAAGATGTGGAAGCGATCGTGAATTTATGCAAAGCGGTTATTGGTGAAGGGCGTAAGATCCTCGGCAAGAAAGCCAATCTTCACGCGGGCGTAAGCACTTTCGTTCCAAAACCGCATACTCCCTTCCAGTGGGTACCCTGCGACAATCAGGAATCGGTCTATGCTAAACAGAAACTTTTGCGGGACAACCTCAAAGGTCCCGGGCTTAAATTTACCTGGAGCAACCCCAAAGAGACCATCCTGGAAGCAGCCCTTTCCCGTGGCGACCGCCGTATGGGCGAGGTGATCTATACTGCCTGGCAAAAAGGCGCCAAATTCGATGCCTGGCAAGACCAGTACAAATACACCACCTGGCTGGAAGCTTTTGCTGCCTGTGAAGTGGATCCCGCTTTTTATGTCACCCGTGCCCGTGATCTGGATGAAATATTCCCCTGGGACCACATTCAGCCGGGTGTCAGCCGCAAATACCTTGAAAAAGAGTATCAAAAATCCCTTGATGGCGAACTGACCGACGATTGTCGCGATAATTGCTACGCCTGCGGTATTTTGCCAACCTTTAATGCCTTACGCCGTGAAAACCCCGGTGATCTTTGGCTCTGCCCGGAGGTAAAATAATGCAGCGCATTCGCATCTTCTATCAAAAGGGTCCCGAACTGCAATATACGGGCAACCTGGACATGCACAAGGTCTGGGAACGCACCTTTAGACGAGCCAAATTACCCCTGGCCTATTCGCAGGGCTTTCACCCTCAACCCAAGATCCAACAGGCTGCGCCCTTACCGCTTGGCTTCACCAGCAACGCCGAGATCGTGGATATTTGGCTGGATACGGATGACGCATTGGATGTGATCACCCGTAAACTGACGGACACCACCCAGCCTGGATTGACCATCCACAAAGTGCAGAGCATCGAACTGTTTAGCGAAGCGCTCCCCAACCTGGTGCACGCCACCACTTACCTGGTTGAATTTGATGATCTTCCTGGTGTTGAATTTACGGACAAGCTCGCTGCATTACTGGCCAAACCGACCATTGAGCGCGAACGCCGCGGCAAGAAATATGATCTGCGTCCGCTGGTGGAACGCCTGGAAGTTGCCAAAACCGATCCGTTTACCTTGTCCATGCAGCTCACTTCTCTTCCCTCTGCCACAGGACGCCCCGAGGAAGTATTGGAAGAGCTGGGCATCGATCCATTTAGCGTGGATATTGACCGCACAGGGATATTGCTCAAATAAAGGTTAACAATGGCTGAATCGGATTTTCAGATGTACCAGTGCGGCAACCCCACTTGCCGTTTCCGCTTCGCCAATAATCTGAGCATGCGCACCCTTACCAAATGCCCCCTTTGTGGGGAAGCTCTTGAACCTTCAGGAGCACCTTTTTCCAATGCCCGTCTGGTTGGACCAGAAAAAGGCAAAGTTCCGCCACAAAAAGTGGAAGTGCTGCTGGACAGCCTGCGCTCCACCCTGAACGTTGGCTCCATTTTCCGCACCGCCGATGGTGCCGGCGCCAGCCACATTCATTGTTGTGGCACCACTCCCACCCCTGACCACCCCAAGATAGCCAAAACCAGCCTCGGCGCTGAAGATTTCTTGCCCTGGACGTATGCTCCCAATGCCTTGGATCTGGTTCTGAGTAAGAAAAGCGCCGGGTATGCCATCCTCTCCATTGAAGCCACGCAAAACTCTGCAGACATTTTCTCTGGACAGCGAGAGTCCATCGACTCCCCCATTCTGTTGGTCATGGGCAATGAGATCAGCGGGGTTGACCCAGAAATTCTGCAGCGATCAGATCATATTTTGCATATCCCCATGGCGGGTAAAAAAGATTCCCTCAACGTTGCGGTGGCCTTTGGCATTGCAATTTACACCCTCACTCACTAACGCTCTGATACTACAATTTGTGCTAAGATATTCCCCATATTCTGACGACCGAGGACCCTATGCCTACCTATGAATATATATGTCATCAATGTGGTCATGTTTTTGAAGCATTGCGCTCCATGAAGGACTCCGATTCCCCCATAGCCTGTGTTACCTGCAATTCGCAGGACACTCAGCGTAAACTGAGCGTTTGCAACGTCAATGCCGGGCATGCTTCACAATATTCTTCCTCCTCATCCTCTTCATGTGGATGTGGTGGTTGCTCTGGTGGCTCTTGTTCATCCTGTGGACATTAACAAAAAGGAGATCATTATGAACTATTATTCTGGTAAGTTGGCATTGATCACAGGCGGATCCAGCGGTATTGGGCTTGCCCTGGCAAAGGGGATCGTTGATCGAGGCGGAGATGTTGCCATTTTAGCCCGCCATGAAGATGGTCTCTCTAATGCCAAAAATGAGCTCGAGGGTATCAAAAAGGATCAGACCCAGAAGGTTTTTGCGGTGAAGGCAGATATCACCGACGCTGAAGAATTGAACGTGATCTTGACCAAGTTCAAATCGGAGGTGGGTCTGCCAGATTTGGTCATCAATTCCGCCGGGGTTGCCCACCCGGGCAAGTTCAGTTCGCTAAATCCTGATATCTTTCACTGGATGATGGACGTTAATTACTTCGGCACCGTAAATGTGCTTAAAAACTTTGTGGGCGATTTTCAGCAGCGTCATTCTGGCGCTATCTGCAATATCTCTTCCATCGCCGGCTTTATCGGCGTCTACGGGTATTCAGCATATGGCGCCTCAAAATATGCGGTCAGTGGACTGACAGACGTGCTCCGTTCCGAGCTAAAACCCTACGGCGTTCAGGTTTCTATCGTCTTTCCCCCTGATACCCAGACCCCTCAATTGGAATACGAAAGCCAATTCAAACCCTTTATTACCAAAGAGGTGGCTGGCTCAGCTAACCTGATGTCTGCTGATGCTGTAGCCAAAGAGGTGTTGGAGAAATTGGCTCGCGGGACCTATGTGATCTTACCCGGCGGCGAGGGAAAACTGCTCTACACAGCCAAGAACCTTTTTGGCCGCACCCTTTACCCGGTCATGGATTGGATGGTCCGCTCAGCCATCAGCAAGATCCAATTCGGCAAGTAATTTCCAGGCAGCATATGACAAACAGCAGGCTTTCAAGTATCGTCTTCAAGAAGACAGGCTTGAAAGCCTATGTTATACTTTTTAAGAAATCAATTTCATTTTAGACGAGGAATACATGAAAAAAGACTTTTTGGCAGTCTCCGATTATTCACCTGCCGAACTTCAAGAAATGCTTGATCTGGCGGTCACGCTCAAGAAAGAGCACTTTAACGGCGGCAATAAACCCCTCTTCCACGGCAAAACACTGGCCATGGTTTTCCAGAAGCCCAGCCTGCGCACCCGTATCAGCTTTGATATGGCCATGCGCCACATGGGCGGAGATGCCCTTTATATCTCCCCCGCTGAGATCGGTCTGGGACAGCGTGAATCCATCGCAGATGTTGCCCGCGTGCTTGCCGGCTATGTGGACGTGGTCATGGCTCGCGTTTTCGCCCATGAGCATGTGCTGGAGCTCGCCAAATGGTCCTCAGTGCCCATCATCAATGGTCTGAGCGATTACAACCATCCCTGCCAGGGTATGGCAGATGCCCTCACCATTCAAGAGAAATTCGGCGCCCTGAAAGGTCTGAATGTTACCTTCCTGGGGGATGGCAACAATGTAGCCGTTTCTCTGATGCACATCTGCGCCAAGTTGGGTGCCAACTTTACCTTCGCTGGACCTGAAGGCTACGAAATCACTCCCAAAGCCATTGAAGCTGCCAGGTCCTTTGCGGCAGCCTCAGGCAGCAAACTCACCTTCATCACCGATCCGCACGATGCGGTAAAACACGCTCATGTCATTTATACCGACACCTGGACCAGCATGGGCCAGGAAGCCGAAACAGAAAAACGCAAGGTCATCTTCCCTCCTTACCAGGTAAATGCAGCGCTGGTGAATGAAGCGGACAAAGACGCAATTGTGATGCACTGTTTGCCTGCCCATCGCGGCCAGGAATTGACAGATGAAGTAGCAGATGGCTCGCACTCTGTCATCTTCCAACAGGCTCACAACCGCTTGCATGCCCAGAAAGCTGTTTTATACAAACTTCTGCTCAAGGACTAATATGAAAACTCAGGAATACATCGAAATCGAAGAACGCTATGGTGCACACAATTATCATCCGCTTGATGTCGTGATCGATAAAGGTGAAGGCGTTTGGGTTTATGATGTAGAAGGCAAGAAGTACCTCGATTGTTTGAGTGCCTACTCCGCTTTGAACCAGGGTCACGTACATCCCGCCATTCTCAAAGCCATGATCGAGCAAGCCCAGAAAGTAACTCTCACCTCACGGGCTTTCCGCAACAATCAATTGCCGCTCTTTTACAAAGAAATTTCTGAGATGACCGGCTACGAGATGTCCATCCCCATGAACAGCGGCGCTGAAGCTGTGGAGACAGCCCTCAAACTAGCCCGTAAATGGGGATATGTGGTCAAGGGCATTCCCCGCCACAAAGCTGAGATCATCGTGGCCAATGGCAACTTCCATGGCCGCACCATCTCCATCGTCACTTTCTCTTCCGAACAGTTCTACAAAAACGATTTCGGCCCATTCACACCTGGTTTTGCCAGCGTTTCTTATGGTGATGCCGACGAATTGGAAAAGGCCATCACGCCCTACACTGCCGCAGTCATGTTGGAACCGATCCAGGGCGAAGGTGGCGTGCTCATTCCTCCGGCTGGCTATTTGAAGGCCGTGGCAGATATTTGTAAGAAGCACAACGTCCTCTTCATCGCAGATGAGATCCAGACCGGCCTTGGCCGCACCGGCAAGCTCTTTGCAAGTGACCACGAGGGCATTCGCCCGGATATGATCGTGATCGGCAAAGCGCTGTCTGGCGGCTTCTACCCTGTATCAGCCGTTCTGGCTGATAAACCGGTGTTAGGCCTCTTCCAACCCGGTGAGCACGGCTCCACCTTTGGTGGCAGCCCGGTGGCAGCAGCCGTTGCCCGTGCCGCTTTGAAAGTGATCCGTGAAGAAAAGCTGACAGAAAACGCTGCCAATATGGGAGAGTATTTCATGTCCCAACTGCGCGCAGTGGATAGCCCGCACATCAAAGAAGTACGTGGCAAAGGCCTCCTGATCGGTGTGGAGCTTTACCCGCAGGCGGGCGGCGCCAGACGCTTCTGTGAAGCCCTTATGGCAAAAGGCATTCTTGCCAAAGAGACGCATGATAACGTGATCCGCTTTGCTCCACCTTTGATCATCGATAAAAAGACCATCGATTGGGCAATGGAACGGATCAGTGAAGTTCTCAAAATGAAATGATGATTATAGACCCCGGCAAAATGCCGGGGTCTATTCTTTAGGTTTCAACCTTAAGTTAATTGGAGATTCTTCGAAGTTGAGTTATGATTTTCACGAGTTTTTATTTTTTTAAAGGATTGGATAATGACCCGTTTTGCTAAGATCGTTTGTACACTAGGCCCCAGCTCATCGGATGAAGCTGTCATTCGTCAACTGGTCGCAGCAGGAATGGACGTCGCCCGCCTGAATTTTTCGCATGGAACCCATGAAAGTCACGCCCAGCTCATCGCTACTATTCGCAAAGTCTCCAAAGAAATGAATCGCCCTATCGCCATCTTGCAGGACCTGCAAGGGCCCAAGCTGCGTGTGGGAGTGCTCCCGCCTGATGGAATTCTCCTCAAGACAGATGAAGTGGTGAACCTTTATTCAACCGATACCCCCGCTCCGGCGCAAATTCCAGGCGAGATTTCTTTTGAACTGGATGTTCCACAGCTTTCCAAAGCTGTGAAGAAAGGTAATCGGATCCTGTTGGATGACGGTAACCTGGAATTATCAGTAACCGATGTGATCGGTGAAACAGTCAAAACCAAAGTCATTTTTGGCGGTGTGCTGACCTCGCACAAAGGGGTCAACCTCCCCGGCGCAGATCTGCAGATCCCCATTGTTACTGAAAAAGATAAATCAGACCTTGCCTTTGGCATCGAACAATGCGTCGATTTTGTGGCAATTTCCTTCGTCGAAACCGCCAATGATATTCAGATCGCCCGCGCTGAGATCAAACGCCTCACCAAAGGCAAACGCGGTCCAAATATTATTGCCAAACTGGAACGTCCTGAAGCCATTCACAACTTACATGAGATCATGCACGCCACCGATGGCGTCATGGTTGCTCGCGGTGACCTGGGTGTTGAAACATCTGCTTCAGAAGTACCGATCATGCAAAAAGAGATCATCACCATGGCCAACCGCCATGCCAAGATCGTCATCACCGCCACCCAGATGCTTGATTCTATGATTCACAATCCCCGTCCTACTCGTGCTGAAGCTTCTGATGTAGCTAATGCAGTGTTTGATGGCACTGACGCCGTCATGCTCTCTGGTGAAACAGCCTCAGGGAACTTCCCTGTAGAAGCCGTGAAGATGATGGATGCCATTGTCCGCGAAGCCGAAGCCCATTTTGAAGATTGGGGTCATGCAGATGAAACCCCCAAAGATGTTACTCAGGATGATGCCATTGCCATGACCCGGGCTGCCAAAGAATTAGCCCATGACCGTAAAGTGGCCAATATTTCGGTCCTCACCCAGACCGGCCGTACTGCCTTGTTGATGTCTAAAGTCCATCCGCGCGTGCCGATTATGGCATTTACCCCGCATGAAGAGGTTTACAACTACGTCAATCTGTTCTGGGGCGTCACCCCGGTGATGATCCCTTTCACCAATTCACTGGAAGAAATTGCCCAAAGAGTAGATCAGCTTCTGCAGGAAAAGCACAACCTCAAACCCGGCGAGCAGGTGGTCATCGTCTCTGGCTTCCCCGTTCCAGCCATCCACTTGCCCAACCTGGCCCTGTTGCATACCATTGGCGAAAAAGTAATGTAGTAATTTCTCACTAAACAAATAAAAGGCTCTCAATTTAAGAGAGCCTTTTTGCTAACGATTTTAAATCGTATAAAATAGAATGAATATCTATGTGGAGGTGCAAGATGCCCTGGGAGACCATTATTTCAACAAAAGAACTATCAGAACATATCCATGATCCCAATTGGATCGTTGTGGATTGCCGCTTTGACCTGATGGATCCGTCCTGGGGTGAAGAAGAATATCGCTCGCTGCATATACCAGGCGCTGTTTACGCCCACATAGATAAAGATCTTTCCGGTCCCATAACTCCACAGACAGGGCGCCACCCCATGCCGGATCCTGCTAAATTCTATGCCACCCTCGCCCGCCTGGGAATCAATAATAAGACCCAGGTGATCGCTTATGATGCCACCTCAGGCAGCTTTGCCGCCCGCCTGTGGTTTTTGCTGCGTTATTTTGGGCACACCCAGGTGGCCGTCCTGGATGGCGGCCTATCAGCCTGGCTCAGCGCCGGGTTTCCCACATCTTCGGGTTGGGAAGAGAAACCTGCCGGCAAGTTTGTCGGTCAGCCACACCCTGAGAGGATCGTTTCCACTGCAGAAGTGGAGTCCATTCATCTCGATCCGCACTGGCTGTTGGTCGATTCTCGCGCCCACGAACGTTTTATTGGCGCGCAGGAGACCATTGACAGCAAAGCCGGTCATATTCCAGGAGCGATTGACCGATTCTATGGCTTGAACTCAAACCCGGATGGCACGTTTCGGTCTGGAAGTGAGCTGCGCGAAGAATTTATCAAATTACTGGCCGGCCACACGGTCAAGAAAACGGTCATCTACTGCGGTTCAGGTGTCACTTCTGCCCACAATTTGTTAGCCATGGCTATTGCCGGATTACCCCAGGCCAAATTGTATGCCGGTTCCTGGAGCGAATGGATCCGCGATCCCAAACATGCCATTGCTACTGGTGAGTAATTCGCCTACCCTACGAACCTTTGTAGTAGATCCTGAAGAGCGTTCCGCCTTTGTCATCAGAAACGAGAAGGCTGCCATCAGGGAGTTCCACTATCCCTACCGGTCTGCCCCAGACCACCCCGTCACTCCTTAACCAGCCCGTCGCAAAATCGATAGGCTGTCCTGCGCTGCCATCCGCGTTGATAGGAATACGCATGATCTTGTACCCCACCGGAACGGTGCTATTCCAGGAACCATGCAATGCAACAAACAGGTTTACCTGGTAGTCTTGCGGAAACTGATTCCCTGCGTAGAATGTTATTCCTAGCGGCGCCATATGGGCTGCAAGTTCGGCTTGTGGGGTTTGAACGCCATTACAACTATCACTTGAGCCAAAATCAGGGTCGATAATCCTTCCGGCGTGGCAAACGGGCCAGCCATAATTGGCGTTTTGCTGGATCGCATAGATCGTTTCAGGTGGATTAGTATCCCCCAGGTTGTCCCGTCCATTGTTGGACGCCCAAAGCTCTTCCGTTCCCGGTTTGAATGACATCCCCACCACATTGCGTAATCCGCTGGCATAGATCGTTCCGTTACTTCCATCCGGGTCATATTGCATAATGGTGGCCCGTCTGCTGTCGGTTTCCAGACAGATGTTACAGGAAGAGCCAACTGCCACAAATAACTTGCTGAAATCCGGGCTGAACAGCAAGGTCCGGGTCGCATGTCCGCCACCGGGCAAGCCGGAAATGATCACTTCCCGATCTTGAAAAACCCCATCACTGTTGGGAGCGCTGAATCGAATGACTTTGGTTGGTTCAGAAACATAAAGGGATCCATCTGAATAGAAGGCCAGACTGTCTGGTTTGTTTAATCCATCCGCAATAACTTCAATTCCATCTGCCTCCCCGTCCCCGTTGATATCAGCCAGGCGCACAATTCTGTTGGCGCCACGCTCAGCCACATAAACAGCGCCATCCGGTCCAACGGTCATCATGCGCGGCCCGGCTAACCCGCTGACGTACACGCCTATCTGGAACCCTTCCGGTAATGTAATCGGAGAGTCGGTCTGGCGATTGGTCGCTACCACAGTTGGGACAACCGCGTTGGTAACTTCAACCGGCACCGTTAGGGTTGGCGTTATCACGATTTGGGTTGGTTCTACGGTTGGCGGTAAAGAATCGGTCACTTGCGCTGTTTGATTAATCTGGCTACACGCAGAGATAGCATAAAGTACCCCCAGTGCAATGATCCAATGTGTTTTCATTTCAGGTTCCTTTTGAATGTACTATTCGGACAATAGTTATCTCATTCTACCGATTTTAAGGCTCCTTTGTCAAACAAAAACACCTTATGGGGTTCCCATAAGGTTTTGGTCATCTCAAACGTCTTGCCTAGAACATCATCTGGTTGACTTTTTCCAGCGACTCTTTGGAGGGACGAATGTTTTTCTCCGTCATACGGTTCAAAGGGGTTGCCGGTAAATTATACAGGTCATACATGGTCGGCATATCTGGATCCACATAGATCAGCCCGGTAACCAGCCAGTTATTGGTATGGGCATCTTCGAGCATGTGCAGGGCTTGCCAGCGATTGGTGGGGTCGTAATCATTTTCCAGTTTCTTTAAGACCACCTGGCTGCCATCATGCAGGGTCACTTCACGGGTGGTACCTTCCTCAAAATCTTCCACGGTGATCTCATCGCGTGCCGGCACAAAAGAGATCTCATGCAGAGGTTCTTCATGCTCCTTGCCATAAGAGTAGGAATGCACAGATTCTTCGTGGTTCCCAAAGGTCACGCATGGACTGATGATATCCAGCACTGCTATCCCGTTGTGAGCCAGGGCTGCCTTGATGAGTTCCTTCACCTGGCGCGGATCACCAGCAAAGGACCTGGCCACAAAACTGGCGTTGGCCACAAGCGCTTCCATGGCAATATCCACCGGTAAATAAGGGTTTGTACCCTGTTTCTTCATGGAAAGACCCCGGTCAGCCGTAGCAGAAAACTGACCCTTGGTCAGTCCATAAACGCCATTGTTCTCCACAATATAAACCATGGGTAAATTACGGCGCACCAGGTGCTTGAATTGTCCCAGCCCAATGCTGGCGGAATCACCATCGCCGCTGACGCCAATGCCCTTCAGCGTATGGTCAGCAAATAACGCGCCAAGTGCCAGAGAAGGCATACGCCCGTGTAAACCATTAAAGCTGAATGACCTGCCCAAAAAGTAGGTAGGGCTTTTACTGGAACAACCAATACCGCTGAACTTTACTACTTTCTCAGGTACCACATCCATCTCATAGCAAGCGGCCACGATCTGAGCCGCAATACCGTTATGACCGCAGCCCTGGCAAAGCGTTGAAGGCGCGCCGCGATAATCATTGCGGCTCAATCCTGCATTGTTGGTCGAATTTACCCCTTGAGAAGCAACTGGTTGTTGTTCCATGTTATTTCTCCTCATTGGTTAATATTTGTTCGCAAACCCATTTGGCTGTCAATGGCAACCCGTCCATGTGGGCCGTTTTGACCATTTTTTCGGCGTATTCAGGAAATTCCATGGTAAGCAATTGTTTCATCTGACCATCGCGATTGAGTTCAACAATAAAGACCTGCTCGTGGGCAGCCAGAAATTCCTTTACTTCTTCCCCAAAGGGGAGGCTACGGATGCGCAAATAATCGGTCTTGTAGCCATCTTGCGCCAACATATCGCGCGCTTCTTCCACGGCCGGATGTGCGGAACCAGATGCGATGATGCCGATCTTTGCGCCAACCATGGTCTGTACCTCAGCCTTGGGAATGTATTGCAGGGCAGTCTTTAACTTTTTGCTGATCCGTTCAAAAACCCGCTCCCAAACATCAGGAGATTCTGAATATTTGGCATATTCATCATGGCTGGTGCCGCGAGCAAAGTATCCACTGCGTGGGTCTCTGTTTCCTGGTAAAGTTCGGTATGGAATACCGTCCCCGTCCACATCCAGATAACGACCCCAGGTATTGTTCCATTCTTTCATCTTGGCTTCAAGTTCGCCTTCCCAGAGGACCTTACCCCGATCCAACGGTACATCCGGGTAGGCAAAATTCTTGGCGATCCACTGGTTCATGCCAAAATCCAAATCCGTTAGCACCACCACAGGGGTTTGAAGCCGTTCTGCAATATCAAAAGCCTTCCAGCCAAACTCAAAGCACTCGTTGATCGACCCCGGAATCAGGGTGATCATCTGGGTATCCCCATGGCTGATGAAGTTGACCATGGTCAGGTCCCCCTGGGCTGTCCGGGTAGGCATTCCTGTGCTCGGTCCCACCCGTTGCACATCCCAGATCACGACAGGTACTTCAGCAAAGTAGGCCAGACCGATATATTCGGACATGAGAGAGAGCCCTGGCCCTGAGGTGGAGGTCATGGCACGCAGGCCGCCCCAACCAGCGCCGATTGCCATACCGATGGCCGCCAGCTCATCTTCAGCCTGCACAATGACACAGGTATCTTTGCCGGTATCCGGGTCCTTACGCAATGCCGGAACATATTCGTTTAATGCTTCAGCCAGACTGGTCGCAGGGGTAATAGGATACCAGGCTGCAAATTGCAGCCCTCCATAAATAGCCCCCAAAGCTGAAGCGGTGTTGCCATCAGAAAGGATGTATCCCTCCAATTGAGGAAGTTTCTTTACTTTATAAGGGTCTCGCTTCACCAGGTTGGCGGTTGCCCAATCAAAAGCGGCCTTCACGGTGTTGAAATTGGAATCGACAGCTTTTTGTTTGCCTTTAAAATGGAAATCAAGTGCCTGGCGGATCATTTCCAGGTCGATGCCCAATAACCAGGCCACGACCCCCACATAGACCATGTTTGAGATGTAATCGCGTAAAGCCGGTGGGACTTCTGCTTCACGAATGAGTTTCTTGACGGGCATGGGATAAACCACAATGTCTTCACGGATCTCGCTCACCTTGAGGTCATCCGGTATCAGCAAAACACCTCCCTTGTCCAGATAACTGATCTCTCTGGCCAATGTGGAGGCGTTCATGGCAATAATAATATCGTCTTTTTCAACCCGGGCCAGATAGCCTTTTTCGCTCACCCTGAGCGTGTACCAGGTGGGTTGACCTTGAATGTTGGAAGGAAAAATATTTTTCCCTGAAACCGGGATCCCCATTTTAAAGAGAGCCCGCATGATAGTTGTATTAGCTGTTGCACTCCCCGAACCATTCACAGTACTGAACGTGATACAAAAATCATTTACGATCGAATTTTGACTTTCCATCAAAGCTTCTCCAGTAAATATGGGTTTGTCAAACTTATTCAAAAGATTGTCTGGGGACTTTCTTTTCTCGTAACGTGATCAATTCCATGTGCTCCATCAACGATCGATGGGCTTCTTCGTAATTCTGTGCCTTGATCAGCTCTACCGATTTGCGGTGGTATTGCCAGATACGGTGCACATAATCCATGTCTGGGTAGATCTCAAAACCAGCCGCTTTGTACAATTCCCAGTAGGCTTCCAAAAGACCGGTTACAAATGGATTTTCCAATCTTTTGTAGATGAGCATATGAAAATCATGGTGTTCAGTTGTAGGAATCACTGCCGGTCGGCGGCTGAGCTTCTCTTCAGCGCGGGTCACGATGGTTTCCATTTCATTCTTGTCTTCAGGTGTCATTAATTTGACTGATTCCATGAAGTAAGAAGCCTCAAGGTGTTTCCGTAAATTGGCATATTGAACAAATTGGGTCGATTCAGAGGCCAGCGCATAATTTAAACTGGTGATCACTGCCGGTTTGAAGGAATAGGGAATTTTGTGGATTCCTGCCTTGGGTTTCACTTCTACTATGCCCATCATGCGAGCTACTTCCAGTTGTTCGCGCAATGTAGCCACACTAATACCCAGTATCTGGCTGAGTTCGTTTAAAGGCGGAATTCGGCTGTCCCCTTTTTCAGGGGTGGCAGCAATAAACTGTAAGAATTCAGAAAGACTCGAGAATGTAGGTTTACGATTTTCCATCGGCGTCTCCACAATATAATCTGATTATTCCGATTTATTCATCATTATAACAGGCTTGAAAAAGGAATTCAAGCCTGTTATTGATCACTTTTCGATTTATTAATCTGATTATTAGGAAGTTTTGCAGAAAATCATACCAATTTAAGGCGTTTAAACTGCTCTTTAAACACTTCTTTACCGGTTTCACTATCTTTTACCAGACGCTGACGCATCATGGCATCAAATTGTTCAAGGGGAACGCTGATCTGAGAGCGGTGGCAATGGATTGCAGCCAGTTTAGCCTCAAATTGCTCTGTAACATCTATTAACAGGTTGGGCTGGGCTGTTGCTGAAAGCCAGATTTCTTCTACAGAATGGGGCTGCAATCCCTCTTCTAGGATCAACTCCGGGAAGAACATAGGGTTTCCCACAGCCGGGAAGGCTGCATCTACCACTGCCTGCCCTGCTGCCCGATGATCCGGGTGGTTGATCCGTGTATCGGTGGGGAAAAGGTTTAAGGGGTCACTTGTAACCAGAATTTGCGGTTGCCAGCGCCGGATGACGCGAACGATCTTTTTTTGCATGACCAGATCAGGTGTCACTTCGCCATCCACGTAGTCCAAAAATTCAACGGATCGAACACCTAAAGAAGCGGCTGCTGCTTTCTGCTCAACTACACGAAAGGCGGCTAATTCCTCGGGGGTACGCAAAAGATCAGGGGCGCCTTTTTGCCCCTTAGTAAGCAGGCAATAACGTACCTCGTGACCCTGTTGGCTCCATCTGGCTAATGTGGCGCCGCAAAAAAATTCTGGGTCATCCGGGTGAGCCAGAATTACCAGAATTTTCTTACTTTCATTCCATCCTTCAGGTTCAAAAACCATTCTTTACCTCTGTCTGCAGCGTGAACATGCGCCTCCGCCGCCAGAAGAACTTGCACAGCTTGGGTTTTCTGCTTTTTGAACAAAGGCTTCGTATTCTTCAGCGGGTTTCAGTTCTTCCAGTTTAAATTCTATTCTTCCCAGATCTTGTAACTCAACGACCACACCATCGCGTAAAGGCATCAGATCTACCACCTTGCCTTCACCCTTGGGGGTGATAACACGTTTATTCTTCTTGGGTAAGCGTTTTCTGGCTTCCACATAGGTTTCATATTCGTAGATCAAACAGCAACGCAAACGTCCGCACATGCCGGTGATCTCGGTTGGCGTCAGAGAAATCCCCTGTTCTTTGGCCATACGAATAGAGATGGAGCTAAACTCGGTGATGAACATGGAGCAGCAGCGTGTTTCCATGCCGCAGGCGCCCATTCCACCCAGATATTTTGCCACGTCGCGCGGACCTATCTGGCGCACGTCCACCTGGGCAGGTCCGTAATTGCGTTGCATGTCAGACCGTAATGACTTTAGCTCAGCCTTGTCCTCAGAATCAGAGCTAAAGAAGATTGATAATCTGGCGCCATCATAGCTGAATTCCGAGAAGATGATCTTGATACCATTCAACCGCAATTCTTTGGCGCGTTCACGTGCCACCACAGTGACTTCCGGCTCTTTTTCTTGCCAGGACTGTCGCTGTAACAGATCGCGCGGGGTGGCCAGCCGTTCGATCATCTTCCAGGTGCCCTCAGGGGGCGGAGTAGCATCTTCCACTTTGGAAACGATGATCTCCCCAAGCTGCCAGCCGCGGCTCGTCTCCACGATCACAACATCCCCTTTGCGGTAATTCTCGATCTTGGAGGCGTCGAAATGATAGATCTTCCCTACTTTGCTAAAGCGAACCCCAACGATATTGGGAGTACTAACGTTCTCCATGAGACTCTCTCTCTAATTGTTTTCAGCTCTGGCTGCAAATGCAGCAATGCTGATCTGGGCAGCCAATTTTTCGGTGATCTCTACCAAAGCTTTGGCCGCCTTTGAATCAGGTTGTGCCATCACAATGGGTTTTCCAGAATCACCACCAATACGAACATCCGCTTCCATAGGAATATCTCCCAGGAAAGGTGTTTTGGTCGCTCTGGCCAGTTCAGCACCGCCGCCCTGACCGAAGATATCCATTTTTGTGCCATCTGGCATTTCCAGATAGCTCATGTTCTCAATTATACCCAGTACTGGTACTTTCATCTCACGAAACATCGAAAGTCC
This sequence comes from Anaerolineaceae bacterium, assembly GCA_034933225.1. Lineage (GTDB taxonomy): Bacteria > Chloroflexota > Anaerolineae > Anaerolineales > Anaerolineaceae > UBA6107. Next base: position 18,368 of record JAYFNV010000023.1, read on the forward strand.
CCTGCTGGCATCATCGATGGAAACTTGTTGCGGCAGGGTTACGATCACGCCGCCGCTCAAGTTCACTGATTGCATCAGGCTTAATTGGGCATCGCCTGTACCAGGTGGCATATCCACGATCAGATAATCCAGCTCGCCCCACTCCACATCGGCTAGAAACTGCCGTATGGCCGTGTGCAGCATGGGTCCGCGCCAGATCAGTGGTTGACCGGGGCGCACCATAAATCCAATAGACATCATCTTTACGCCGTGAGAAACGGCCGGTTGCAGCCGGTTGTCCTTGGGAGCCGGCAAATGGTCCACCCCCATCATGGTGGGGATGTTGGGGCCGTAAATATCAGCGTCCAAGAGTCCAACCCGGGCGCCTTTTTGTGCAAGCGCAACGGCCAGGTTGACGGCTACGGTAGATTTTCCCACGCCGCCTTTGCCGGAAGCCACCGCTACAACATTATGAATGGGAAGAGTGAGAAGTTCACGGATCTTGCCGTCCGACATGACCTTGGCATCCATATCCACTACAACTTCTTTGACGCCGTCCAGCTTTAAGACGGCTTCTTTGGCTTCATGCTCGATCTTGCCGCGTAAAGGGCAAGCCGGCGTAGTGAGAATCACTTTAAATCGTACTTTTCCGTCCTGGATGGTCACGTTCTCAACCATGTTGAGGGTGACCAGATCTTTGTGCAGTTCAGGCTCCATTACAGTGCCCAAAGCACCTAAAACATCCTTCGCTGTGATCATTAAGTTTTCCTTTTGATCAACCAGTACGTTTTTGCAGAAATTCGTTTACTTCTGCCTGGCACTGTTGATATTGCTCCAATAATTCTTGATCGGTCCCTTTAAACCTGCGGATCACTAATCTGGCGCACTGGGTACAACCCCGCATCGCCCGAAAAGAATCTGCATCGCAGCCGGCACAGCCAGCCAAATGAACCACAAGATCAGTAAATGCGATCTGTTCACCTTCTGTCGCCTCCGGTGAGCTGAGGTGCTGCACCAGCCCTTCCCACTCCTTGCCGCGTAAACCGGTAAGGCTCGGAATAACCCGGATCGGGAAAAACAATTCAGTATCTGAATTGAACATGATCGTCAACTTTCATCAAACAGGATTAGCCGCGCCCGCCTTGGCCTTTTTGACCGCTTCCTCGCGGGCAAAATTCTCAGGTCGAATTTTAGCATAATATTCGACCGGTTTGCCAAGTTTTTCCTTGTCGTAGATATGTGCCCCGTTCTGGCGGTCGTAAGAGGATAACTCGAAATCATGATCCATTTTAATGGCATCAAACGGGCAATACTCCACGCATAGACCGCAGTTCATGCAAATATCCGTGTCTATCTGATAGTTTTCAGGCTGCGGGATCGGTTTACCCGTCTCAGCATCGGTCATGCGGGTGATCCAGATACATTGTGGCGGGCAGACTTTGGCGCAAATGCCGCAGGCGGTGCATCGGTACTTTTTAT
>JAYFNV010000024.1:0-80021 GCA_034933225.1 Anaerolineaceae bacterium
GATGGCAACCCGTGTGGCAGAGTTGTTGCTTACCATGACCACCCCGACCACTGAGATCGATTTCCCTCCAACCGCCACGCCGACCGTGCAATTACCCACCCTGGCCCCGACTGCTACATCAACTGCTGTGGTTGAGATGGCCACATCCACCCCTGCTGAGGCAAATGTGACGCCCACAACTACAACGACTACCACCGATATCATTCTGTGGACGGATACGCCTGAACCGGATGTGACTGCTACGCCAGAAGTAACCGGTACAGCCACCACAGCGCCCACCACTACCCCGTCAGCGAGTGACCCGGCTTATTACCTGGGTACCCCTACCGGCCTCGACAACATGAATGATGCCTCACAATGGACCTGGCCGACCGGCGAAGATGACTTTTTAAAGGTCACATTCAGCAACAGCATGATGCAAATGACCGGCAAAACCACCCTGGCGGGCTGGCGTATGCCTTTGCTGGCCCAGCAGGTGAACACATATATTGAAACCACCGTCAATACCGGATCCTGCGTAGATAAAGACAGTTACGGCATTATCTTCCGCGTACCGGTCTTCAAAGACCCCACCCAGGGGTATCTCTTCCAGGTCACCTGTGACGGCTATTACCGCCTCTGGAAGTGGGATGGCAAGGTTGCACCCACCGGTCAGGCCACTGTGCTGGTGCCCTGGAAACAAAGCAGCGATATTGTGACCGGCGCCAACCAGGTCAATCGCCTGGGCGTCAAAACGGTCGATCATACCTTCACTATCTACATCAATGGTGTTCAGCAAGCCTCCGTCTCTGATAGCACCTTTACCGCTGGCTTTTTCGGGGTGTTTGTGCGCTCCTCTTCTGAGTCCAGCCCGTACACCGTCAACTTTGATACTGTGAAGTTCTGGGAGAACCCCAAGTAAGAATTGTTTTACCCACTCATTGAGATCTCAATCACCCACGAGGCATTTTCTTGTGGGTGATTTGTTCTGTATAATTACCTTAATAAGGAATCAAATGAGGGAATATGAAGAGTTATCGTAAAGAATTGATCTTTGACCTGCCGGTGAGAATGGGCTTCATCAACATCACCGGTGAGGTGGCCGCCGCTGTGCGGGAGAGTGGGGTGGAAGAAGGAATGGTGCTGGTCAATGCCATGCACATCACCGCTTCTGTGTTCATCAATGACGATGAGCCTGGTCTGCTGCATGATTACGGCGCCTGGCTGGAAGAGCTGGCGCCGCATGAACCGCTCTCGAATTATCATCATAACCGCACAGGCGAGGATAACGGCGACGCGCATATTAAGCGTCAGGTGATGGGCCGTGAGGTGGTGGTGGCCATCACCAAAGGCCGTCTTGATTTTGGCCCCTGGGAACAGATCTTTTACGGTGAATTTGACGGCCGCCGTCGCAAGCGGGTGCTGGTAAAGATTATCGGCGAATAAGCTTAAATAGAAATGGGCTGTTGAGAGATCAACAGCCCATCATTTTTGAATAGTCAGGCGTTACTTGCTGAGAACGATCTCGCGCCAGGAGGTGGGGTCAAGCAGATTGCGGTAGGGAGCAGAAGAGACCATGGTCTGCTGTTTGTTTGAACCGGAATCGTCGTTGTCAGAAACCGAGACGGCGATGCCCAAATGCATACCGGCATAAGGGGTGATGCCAAACACGGACCACGGAATTCTGGATTCTATGCGGTACAGGCCGTCTTCAGTGGTAAAGCCCGTGGTCACCTTGCTGCTGCGGGAACCGGCCACGTTGGACGGGAACCACAGAAAGGCTTCCGGGTTGGAACCGCCTGAACCGGCAGAGATGCCCAACTGGTAATCATCAGGGCTGAGCTTGTTGGTGTAGAAATCATTGTATAGATCAGCATCGAGCAGGAGTTCCACGCTGTCGCCCTTATACAGGTCCTGACCGGTGGCATTCTGAACGTATTTGTCGTCGTACACTTTTACGCCCAGATAGAGGTAGTTGTAATCCCAAACGGCTGCGTAAGAAGCTTGCAGGTCATCCGGCCCGGTCCAGTTGCTTTTGCCGTAAACAACAGAAGCAACCGGGTACTGGGTGGTGTAATCTTTCCACTCAGACCAGGAACCATCGATGCTGGGTTCAAAGTTGATATAGCCGGCAGTCATCAGATTGTCGCCACGCGCCATCACAGGGGCAGAGGTGGGCGGGATAGAGGTGATGAGCGGCACTGAGGTGATGATGGCGGCTGTGGTGTTGGTGGCAGTAGGAGCTGTGGTGTTGGTGGGCTCCGGGGTGGCAGTGGCAGGCTCAGGCGTGTTGGTGACCACCACATAAACGGGAGTGACCGTGGCGGGCATGGTCTGCGCCGGTCCAAAGAGGGCGGTCAGGGTCAGGTTGGGGGTAACCACCTGTTGGGGCTGGTTGCCAAATGGCAGGCTGCAAGCGGTGAGCGCCAGCATGAGGGTCAATAAAGAAACTAAAACGATAACAACTTTTTTCATATTTTCCTCCTGTAAGGACAGGTCAATCTCTTGATGCAATTATATTGCAACTATACCATTTCGTTGCAAGTATCATGCGAATATTTTAAATCAAAATTTCATATTTATTGGGTCATTTTAGGAGCGAATAATAAGGTGTTCCGGGGTTTGGGGCAGACTAAAGACGCGTTCTTTAAGGAATTCCGGATAGACGGGCATAGATTGCAAATCGTTGATGGGCACCCACTTCATCTCGATCTTGACCTGGTTGGCCTCATAGAAGGTGGTGATGGGCTTTGCCAGGATCTTACTGGTCTCCGGAATGCTGAGCAGGTAGTACAGCGAAAACTCGTGGTAAAAAGCATGGTTGCGCTGTTCCTGAAAGAAGTTCTCCACCACCCAGAGCAGACGCTCAACGGTGACGGTTTCCTGGATCTCTTCCTGCATTTCGCGCACAATGGTCTCGATGGAAGTTTCGTTTAGCCGCAGCTTTCCACCCGGCAGATAGTAATAAGGTCCGTCGTTATCACGGGTCAGCAGAATCTGATCTTTGTGCAAGATCAGCCCGGCGATGCGGAATTTGAATTTACCCACGTTGTTGCGAAAAATGATGTCCATATTCACCCTTGAGTTGATTATACAAGAAATCAAGCATTTGGATCAGATGTGAGGTTTAGGTGGGCGAAGCACTAAATATAATAGATTTGCGTGAACGGACCGAGAGGAACGAAGTTTATGCGATGCTCCCCCTTTGCTCATAAATGGTCCTTTTACACACTCATTAATAAGATCTATGCAAACGGTCCTTATGATTTGAGTAAAAGTCTCATTTTGGCGGCAGTATCTGTTTGCGGTGAGGGCACATGGATAATTAGTCTCAATGCCGGATCATCTGTAATAGTGAAATTGTTTACTTCAAATTCCAACTTACCTACAGTAGGATGATTTAATTTGTTATAGATCTCGTGACTGTCATCAATTTCATGCAAACTCCACCATTCTAGAAAATCTGGAGATCTCCGTTGTAAATCTTCGATAAATGAGGTCAACCATGGGTCATCTATGTATTCCCCACAGCTTGCCCTGAAATTTGCCAGTAATCTTTTTGCATTAGTTGACCAGTCGATACTGAGCTTTTTATAGTCTTGGTCGGTAAATATCATCCTGACAATATTTCGTTCTTTGGCATTCGTTTGAGCTAAATTTGTAAATACCAAATCTGCTGCATAGTTCCATTTGATGATATTCCACCGAAGATCAGTAATAAATGATGGACAAAACATTTGACTCTCTACAAAATGTAAGAGTGCAGGACGTATTGGATTTTCGCTCCCTACGAGATCACATGGAAACGGCTGGTTAGCTAAAAGATAGAGGTGTTTGCGTTCAGAATTATCAAGCAATAATGCTCTGGATAAGCTTTCGACTATTGAGGCGGAAACATGAATCGGGCGTCCCTGCTCAAGCCAGGTGTACCAGGTCAAACCGACTCCTGATAATTGTGCGACTTCCTCTCGTCTTAACCCGGGTGTTCTTCGGTTGGATATTTTTGGAAGTCCGACTTGTTCAGGAGAAATGTTTTGTCTGCGCGTCTTTAAAAAATCAGCCAGTTCTTTATAACGATTATCCTTGCCCCTTGTAGTCATTGTGAAACCTGCCTGTTACAAAATATACTGGGATAATTTAGCTTCTATCACAATTGTAGTATTTTTTTATAATTGTAAAGAATAGTTTAGAAAAATTGTCTGGCCTGTCGGCAATTTTTTAACTTGCCCCGACAATAATTCAGGTAAATATGCGAGGGATCTTTCGATGAAGTATATAGAAAGTAGAAAGCTTGAAAATTGGTTTGGACTCTTTGGTGTGATGGGATTTATCACTTACTTATTGGCCGTTTTTATCTCGCCGCGAGCTTACCCTGGCTATGACTGGATGGGGCAGGCAATAAGTGATCTGAGTGCGCTAAGTGCTCCTTCCCGCGAACTTTGGATGCAAATTGTGTTTGTTTCTAGTGCTTGCGGACTTTCATTTGCTTTGCTAACCTGTCTTTATGCACAAAACCGTCTGAATAAGACGTTACGGACCGGTATTTATTTATTCGCCATATTAAGTTGGGTCGATACAATAGGCTACACTTTGTTCCCACTTACAGAAAGTGGATATGCGGGGACTCTTCAGGATGTTGTGCATGTATTTATTGTGACATTCGCTGTCCTGGCCTTATCCATTACCATGTTTATTCTTTTCATAATTGGAGGATTTAGAAGTAAACAATACCAATCCATAGCAATAATTGCAGCAATCTGTCTTTGTGGATTAATTATTGGTACAGTAGGAATGGTAGTTGCTCCATTAGGTTATGGTGGCCTTATGGAACGGATCTGCATATTCTCTAGCCAGGGTTTTAGTCTGGTTTTGGGATTATATGTTTTTATTGGTTTTGATTTGATAGAAGGCAATCTGTCGCAGAGATGAAGTACCAACATAGATTATCAATGAAGCGTCTTTTCATTGATACTTACTGTACAGCCGTAGAAATTTTGTGACAAAGCATGATATTGCGGGTTGGTTAGAAATCATTGTGTTGATTCCGGAAAACCCTCCCCGGAGCTTCTTCGCATATCATCGCTCGAAATGCCACTCTTCTGACACGCTTCAGCTTTTTGTCCTGATTTCTGCTTGGATCAACATTTGGGCGATTATCATAGCATCTATGATCTTCTGCAATCGTACAAAGGTCGAGTTCTCTACTGCATATTTTGCTTGACCAGCTTTGCATTTATGGATGATTGAGTCGATTGGTCGGAGGGCATGCTCCAGATCTTCTTTTGAATAATGGCTGCCCACATCTTCTTCCTGAACCAAGGCTTTGGAAATATACATTGCCTGAAGCCTGTTTTGTAGGAGTGAATTTTGAGATGACCCGGCATCAAATTTTGGTAATAACTTCTCACAATTGCTGATTATGGACGATATAGTCTTTAAAACCTCTGGAAAATCTGGTTGGGGTCGTTTATCCATGCGATTTTTGTTTTGATCTTAAAAGCTCTATCTACTGTTGAGACTTCTGATGATTAGAATGTTGTATTTTCTGATCTCGATAAATTTGCGATGCACTCAATATGATACGTCTGCGGGAACTGATCGAAGGGGGTGACGCTTTCCAGCGTGTAGCCCTTCAGCAGCAGGCGTTTGAGATCGCGGGCCAGGGTGGCGGGGTCGCAGGACACGTAGATGATCTGGGCCGGGCTCATCTCGGCCAGGGCGGTGATGACGCGGCTCTCCAGGCCGGCACGGGGAGGATCGATGACCACCAGATCGGGCTTGAGGTCCAGACTGGGCAGTACGTTCTCCACGGCATCCAGATACAGTTCCACGTTGGAAAATTCATCCAGATTGACGGCGTAATCATCGCAGGAAGATTCTGAAAGCTCAATGCCGATGAGGCGGGCGGCTTTGGGTGCCAGGAAGGCAGAGAAGAGACCCACGCCGCAATAGGCATCGATGACTGTCTTGCCTTTTAAGTTGCCGGCCAGTTTGAGCACGTGCTCCACCATGGCGCCAGCCTGGGCCGGGTTGACCTGGAAGAAAGACTCGATGGAAACGCGGAAATCACGCCCATTTACCTGCATGAGCACCGATTCATCACCGGAGAGGGGAGTGGTGCCGTTGGGGCTGATGTAGACGGCCGAGATGGGAAAATCAACGCTGAAATCGGGGGCAAGGTCAGTTTTGGAAACCAGTCCCAGAATAAGGTCTTGTTCAATCCCTTCGCGTAAGATTACCCTGTCAACGCCGGTTTCGGCTTCCAGTTCGATCTGCGGCCAGAGGTCGTTGATGGCAGGGGAGGGCAGGTGGCATTCCCGAACGGCCACAAATTCATTGGAGTTGGCTTTTTGGTAGCCAAGCGTTCCTTCTTGTGAAACGTTGAATTGAACCGTGTTGCGATAGTTCCACGGGTCTGGCGAAGGTACCACATCAGCGACCGGAAAATCTGGCAGACCGCCCAGCCGTTTGAGTTGATCTTTGACGATGGCCTTCTTGGCGGCCAACTGGTCAGCATAACTGAGGTGCTGATAGTTGCATCCGCCGCAGGTACCAAAGTGCTTGCAGCGTGCCGCAATGCGGACCGGGGAGGGTTCCAATATCTTGTCGATGACAGCGCGGGTGAAGTTGGCTTTTTCTTCCACCAGGTGGACCCGCACCAGCTCGCCGGGCAGGCCAAATGGCACAAAGACGGCCCGGCCATCCGGCAGGCGGCCGATCATATCTCCACCAAAGATAAAATCGTTCAGGCGAACATCAAATGTTTCTTGCATACTGGCTCCTTCAACCGGATGGAAAATCTCACAGCCTATTGTACCTGATGCCGCTCCGTTTTGCCCTTGTTGGGGAGGGGGCCGGATGCTATAATCTGGCGTAAGCCCCAGTAGCTCAATTGGACAGAGCGAAGCACTCCTAACGCTTAGGTTGAGAGTTCGATCCCCTCCTGGGGCACTTATTTCTTAGGAAACTCTTAAGTTTGGACTATTGAAAATATTTGACCATTTTGGTATATTAAATGTGACGAACATCTGGGTGCCCCCCTCACCCGGGTGTTTGTCATTTAAAGGCAAAAATTATTAACCAAACAAAATCGGGAGAATCACTTCTCCCGATTTCTAATTAATTCAGACCGTCGTCAGGGCCGTCCATGTCGTCGCCGTCACCCAGCTCGTCATCAAAATCCTCTTCATCGAATTCAGAATCAGGCTTGCGGATCCAGAGCAGTAGGACCTGTCCACCGTCCATCTCAGCGCTGCGAGCGGCCAGGATGGGTACTTTTTCTTCCAATCCCAGTGTATTGCGATAGTGCAGGAAGATGGGTTCTTTACTGCTCCAGGCACGGTGGCAACGTTCCACCAGCGCCTGACCGTTGAAGGTGCGCAGGCGGGTGAGCGCCAAACCATAGAAAGCCGGAGCCTCGTTCAAGCCGAGCGCCCAGCCATCATCTACATGTTCAAATACAGGCGGGGGGCCTTCAATAATAGTAATGCGATCGTCCATTTTTTCCTCGGTGGGTATCATACCATAGATCGCAAACCTCCTCCACTGAAAATCTCTTATAAAGTTTCGATAAAGTGTTAATCGTTCTCCTACACACGAAGATTAATATAAGAACATGAAATCGAAACAATCAATCAATACAAATGGAGGATTGAAATGACTCTTTACGTAAACCCGAATGCCTTAATGGAAGCTCGCCGACGCATGATGCGCCGTATGGTGGCCGATTCTTTTGATAACGGCCGCGTGATGACCTTCCCGGTCGAACTCAGCCAGACGGATGAGGAATACACCCTGCGTGCTATGCTGCCCGGTATGAGTGCCGAAGAGGTGAACATTGAGCTAAACAGCAATGTGCTCACCATCGAAGGCGAGTACAAAGTGGCAGAGAACCGCGAAGAACCCCTGGTGGATGAATTTCCCAGCGGCCGCTTTGCCCGCAGCTTTGAACTGAGTGACGCCGTCCTGGCCGAAAAGATCGAAGCCAGCATGAGTAGTGGCATTTTGAGCGTGCGCATTCCCAAGGCTGAAGAGGCCAAACCGCGCACCATCAAAGTTGTTGCCAAATAAGTAAACAACATCCCACTGCGTGTGGAACACCCCCGGCCGAGAGCACACTCGGCCGGGTTTTTATTTGTCTGTTGTATACTTGGTTTATGGACCTGGACAAACTCAAACGATCTCTAGCCGACACCCCCGTGAGCGAGTGGCGTGCCTATGAAACAATTGGTTCCACCAATGATGAAGCACTGGCCTGGCTTGAGGAAGGCGCACCCGATTTCAGCCTGGTGATCGCTGACCTGCAGACAAAAGGTCGGGGCCGTTTTCAGCGCTGCTGGATCACCCAACCAGGCGCCTCACTGGCTTTTACGGTCCTCTTTCGGCTGAACCAGGCGGAACAGCGCCAACCGATCTCCCTCTACGCGCCACTGGCAGGGCTGGCCGTCAGGCAGGCACTGGAAGACCAACTGGGGCTCCAGGCGCAGATCAAATGGCCCAATGACATTTTGCTGGCACGCAAGAAGACCTGCGGAATTCTGGTTGAGGGTTCCTGGCTGGGAGATCATTTGCAGGGCATTGTGGTGGGCATCGGCATCAACATCACGGTCGCTTCTTTGCCAGAGGGTGCAGAAGTGAGCCAGTTCCCGGCCACCTGGCTGGAGGCGCACACCCCCAGCGCCGTGGACCGGTTTGATCTGCTGGCAGGGGTGTTGAACACCTTGCGGGACTGGCGCCAAAACTTTGCCACGCCGCAATTCTTTGCCACCTGGCAGGACCATCTGGCTTTTATGGGCGAAGAGGTGCGCATTGAACAAATGGAAAAAGAGCCTATAATTGGTAAAGTAACAGGGATTGATTCACAGGGGAATCTTCTGTTATTATTAAGTGACGGACAGGAAATTGCGGTCGAAGTAGGTGATGTTCACCTGAGGACGACCGCTGAGCACACACCGGAGGGTAGAAACCATGCTTGATGACCTTAGAAATTCGGCCGGTTCTCCATTTTTGGATGAAGAACCCATTGAGGAAGAAAACGCCAAACCCAAGATCAATTCCAGTAATTTCTTGGGGATGACCGCTCCGCAGCGGTTTGTGGTGTCTATTTTCCTGTTTTTTATGGTCATGATCCTGGGGGTCTTCCTGCTCATTCTGTTCCAAAAAGTGTACTTCCCCTTCTAATACAAAAAGCCGGTCGGAATTTTCCGACCGGCTTTCAATTTATTTATTTATTCCTGATTCTCTTCAGAAGAAGTCTCTTCAGCAGGTTTCTCTTCTGTCAGAATGTCTTCTGCTGCTTTCGCTTCGGCTGCTTTTTCTTCCGCAGCTCTCGCTTCTGCAGGACCAGCGTCTGCCTGTTGCAGATCTGCGGCGGCGATACGCGCCAGAGAGGCGACAGCATCCCCCTTGCCGAGATCCATCAACTTGAAGCCGCGGGTGGAACGTCCGCTGGAGGAGATGTCTTTGGTCTTCAGGCGCAACATAATGCCGTTGGAGGAGATGAAGGTTAGCTCATCTTCTACCTGTACTACGCGGGCGCCGATGATCTTGCCGATCTTGGGCAGATTCTTGATATCAATGGTGGCCACACCACCGGTGGCACGGCCCTTGGCGGGATATTCATCCAGGTTGGTGCGTTTTCCAAAGCCCATTTCTGTTACCACCAGCAGCATGCCGCCGGGTTCAATGACTTCCATGGAAGCCAGCCGGTCGCCTTCGTGGAGTTTGATGCCTGCTACACCGGCAGCCTGACGGCCCATGGGGCGGATCTCTTTTTCTTTGAAGCGCAGCGCCTGTCCGGCGCGGGTGATGAGCATGATCTCGTTATTGCCATTGGTCAATCTGGCCCACCACAGTTCATCTTTGTCATCCAGGGTCATGGCAATGAGGCCAGAGGGGCGCACGCTGGCAAATTCAGACAACGCCACCCGCTTTACGCGGCCGGAGATGGTTGCCATTGTCAGGTAAGCGGAGTTTTCAAAGTTGGGCACGGTTACCGCTGCGGTGATGCGTTCATCGGCGCCGAGGGCCAGTACGTTCACAATGGGGATGCCGCGGTCGGTACGGTTGGCATCCGGGATCTGGTAAGCCTTCTCTGAGTAGACTTTGCCTTTATCAGAGAAGAAGAGGATGGTATGCAGCGTACGGGCCGGCAGCATGAGAATCACTTCGTCCTCATTGCGGATGGCCTGACCAGAAACGCCGCGTCCGCCACGTCCCTGCGTGCGATAAACACTGGAAGCAACGCGTTTGATGTAGCCCTTCTGGGTAAAGGTGATCAGCACGGCTTCATCGGCCACCAGATCTTCTTCTTTCAATTCCTCATGAGTTTCACCCTTGATCTTGGTGCGGCGCTCATCGCCGTATTTAGCGGTCAGCTCGTTGAGGTCAGCTTTGACCACTTCAAGCACCTTCTTGGGGTTGGCCAACAGCTCTTCCAGATAGGCGATGCGGGCGAGAATCTCTTTATATTCCGCTTCGATCTTCTGACGTTCCAATGCGGCCAAACGGCGTAATTGCATATCCAAAATGGCCTGCGCCTGGATGTCGCTCAGTTTGAAGCGGGTGATCAAATTCTCTTTGGCGGTTTCCACATCCTTGGATTCACGGATGGTGCGGATGACCTCGTCCAGGTTATTGAGGGCGATGAGCAAACCATCCAGAATGTGAGCCCTGGCCTTGGCTTTAGCCAATTCATATTCAGAACGACGGGTAATGACGTTCTGGCGGTGTTCAATGTAGATCTGCAGCGCCCGTTTAAGTGAAAGCAAACGCGGCTCGTTGTTCACCAGGGCCAGTAAATGCACGCTGAATGTAGATTGCAGTGGAGTGTATTTGTAAAGCTGATTGAGCACCTGCTTGGGTTGGGCGCCGCGTTTCAGCTCAATAACAATGCTCATACCACGGCGGTCAGACTCATCGCGCAGATCAGAGATGGCTTCGATCTTACCTTCGCGGGCTAGCTCTGCAATACGCTCAATGAGGGTGGTCTTGTTCACCTGATACGGGATCTCGGTGATGACGATCTGGTAACGGTTGCCCTTCATCTCTTCGATGTGGGCCATACCGCGCACCACCAATTGTCCGCGACCAGTAGAGTAGGCCTGGCGGATGTTGTCTTTACCGACGATCATGCCGCCGGTAGGAAAATCGGGACCCTGGACAAACTGCATCAGCTCTTCGATCGTGACAGATTCAATATCGTCGTAGCGGTCGATGAGATAATCAATTGCGCCGGTGATCTCGCGTAGATTGTGAGGGGGAATGCTGGTGGCCATACCTACTGCAATACCGGAAGAACCGTTCAGGAGCAGGTTGGGCAGGCGGGCGGGCAGGACTTCTGGCTCCTTGAGGGAACCATCAAAGTTGTCCACAAAGTTAACAGTGTCTTTATCCAGATCGGCCAGTAACTCTTCAGCGTGGGAGTGTAGGCGGGCTTCGGTGTAACGCATGGCTGCCGGCGAGTCACCGTCAATGGAGCCAAAGTTACCCTGACCATCCACAAGCAGATAGCGCAAAGAAAAATCCTGCGCCATACGAGCCATGGAATCGTAGACGGCCACATCACCATGTGGGTGATACTTGCCAAGAACTTCGCCCACGATACGGGCTGATTTTTTGTAGGCACTGTTGGCATGAATGCCCATATCGGACATAGCAAACAGAATACGGCGGTGAACAGGTTTTAGACCATCGCGGGCATCGGGCAAGGCGCGCGAAACGATCACGCTCATGGCGTAATCGAGATAAGCAGACCGCATTTGCTCGTCGATATCTACTTGTTTTACAGATCCAATATCCATAACTCTCCCTCGGGGTTCAGTCTATAACCGACTAATTATACCTTACATCCACTCTGCCTGGTGGGAGGAAGGGGCGTTGTTGTGGTTCCAATAAGGCAGTGAAGGGATTAATGTAACAAGTTTTCGAATTTTCATAATTGGTACTTGACATTGGTTGAAATCATCCTTAAAATAAACTTAGTAAGAACACTGTACTTACTAAGTCGAGCCAATGAAAAAAACTACTCACGAACAAACCAAGCTCCACAACATGCGTCTCATCCTGCGTACCATCTACGAAGCAGGTACGATCTCGCGCGCCGATGTGGCTCGTATTACCAAGCTGACCCCCACTACGGTTTCAGATCTGGTAGAAGTTCTTCTGACCGACGGTCTGGTGGACGAGGTTGGCTTTGGTGTATCCGTGGGCGGAAAACCCCCTACCTTGATCACGGTCCCTTCTGAAAGTCGATTTGCCATTGGTATTGACCTGGCAGATAACGGCATTCACGGTTCACTCATCAATTTACGCGGTGAGATCAAATACTCAGCGAGCATTTCGGGTAATTTGGTGGGGGATGCAGCGTTGGAACAGATCAATACACTGATCGCCCAGTTGATGCAACATGTAGACAGAAAACAACTGCTTGGCATCGGCCTGGGCAGCCCTGGCGTTGTATCTTTTGAAGAAGGTATCGTTCGCCGGGCAGTGAAGTACCAGTGGAAAGAGATTCCGCTGCGCAGTTTGCTGCAAGACAAGTTTGATATTCCTGTGTTCATTGCGAACGATAGCCAGGTGGCTGCGTTGGCAGAATACATTTATGGGGTTGACCCCAATGAGAAAAACCTTGTGCTCCTCAAAGTGGGTGAGGGTATTTCGGCGGGTTTGATCATCGACGGCAAGATCTTCTTTGGAGATGGCAATGGCGCCGGTGAGGTGGGACATATTTGCGTTGAACCGGGTGGTTTGCTATGCCGGTGCGGGCATATTGGCTGTCTTGAAACGGTGGCCAGTTTGCGTGCCCTGGCTCAAATGACCCGTGAGATCCTGCCGGGTAGCGATGGCTTGACCAATGAGCTGTTATTGGAAAAGCTGGTTGGGCTGATCGTCGCTGAGAATGCAGAGAGCAAGCGGATTGTCAGCCGTGCCGGTGATTACCTCGGTCTGGCCGTTGCCAACATTGTGGGGCTTTTGAACATTCATAAGATCGTGCTGGCGGGTCCCGTTACGGTTTTGGGGGATGTACTGGTTCAGCCCATCCTTGCCTCTATGCAAGAGAAGGCGCTGGACGCACTCTCAAAACAAACCCAGATCCTTGTTTCAAATCTGGGAACAAACATCGTTCAAATTGGTGCTGCGGCACTGGTCCAACAATCTACTCTGGGTCTTTTTTAACGGAAAATGAACAATCAAAACTTCGCAGTGGGCGTTGATATTGGTGGTACGAAGATTGCCAGTATTTTGGTCGATCCGACCGGCCAGATCATTAACAGTGATTATCGAATGACGGCGGCGGACCAGGGTCCGCAAGAATCGATAAACCGTGTGGTCGAAAGCATCGCCAGTGTTCTCAAAGGGCAGGCTGAGGTCAGCGGCATCGGTATTGACGTGCCCGGGCTGGTCTTCCCGGAACTGGGCATTGTAGAAAATGCGGTCAACCTTAATTGGGATCGGGTGAACCTGGTGGAGATTATCCGGGAAAAGCTTCATTTATCGGTTCCGATTTTCTTACAACGCGATACCTTTGCTCAGACCCTGGGCGAGCATTATTATGGTTCGGCACTTGGTGAAAAGGATTATGTGTATCTGGGTATTGGGTCAGGTCTGGGTGCTGGTGCTTTGATAAATGGGCAGCTATTAATCGGAAGCAATCATGGTGCTCTGGAAGTCGGCCATCTGGCCCTAACGGGTCTGAAGAACATGTGCGGGTGTGGGCGAATTGGTTGTGCTGAGACACTGCTTTCTGGACCTGGGTTGCTGAAAACCTATCTTTCTCCAGGTTGGCGTCCAGATGTACAGGCCCCCAATTTAAATGGGGAGGAGATAAGTGCGGAGAAGGTGATTGGGATGGCAAGAGAGAATGAACCTAGAGCATCCCTTCTGATTAATGAATTTGGCAGCTATCTGGGAGAACTAATGGCAGACCTGGTCATGACCTTGAACCCGTCCAGCATTGTCATTGGTGGAGGCGTAGGAATATCAGCATTTGAGCTTTATCTGGATCGAGCCATGGAAGAATTACAGCGCCGATGTTTTCCGCAAAACACGCGTTCTTTAACCATTAAAAAATCATCACTAGACTCGAGTGCATTGGGGGCGGCTTCTTTGGTCTGGTATTCAATGAAAGAAAACCAGTAGCTAAATCATCAGGAGGTTAAAGCGAATCATTGGTCACCGTTTGGCAATTTTGTTTTGGTCAAAAAACACAAAACCTAAGTCTGAAAGGAAGAATGAAGAAATGAAAAAGTACCCGATTATTGCGATCATTATCATCGCAGCCATGATGCTTGCAGCCTGTGGTGCACCCACTGCTGCTCCGACCGAAGCTCCTGCTACTGAAGTAGCCGCTACCGAGGCCCCTGCCAGTACTGAGCCAGTTACTTTGAAAATCTATCTTCTTGACTACACTGAAGACACGATTGCCTGGCTGAAGAGCGATATCAATCCCGCTTTTGAAGCTGCCCACCCGGGTGTGACCGTTGAGATCACCGAAGGCTCCTGGTCAGGTTGGGATACCACGTTCAGCGGTTTCTTCGCTGCTGGCGACGGCCCTGACATCATCAACCTCGGCTCTGAAATGAACACCCTGTATGGCAAGAGCCTGGCTGATATGGACTCTTACCTGGGCGAAGCTGCCTGGCCCGAGATCACCAATTTTGGCCCCGCTCTGGAAAACGCCAAGTATGACGGCAAACTCCGTGGCCTGCCCATCTTCACCGCCCCGCGCTACGTCTTTTGCCGCACGGACCTGATGACCGAAGGTGGCTGGACCACCGGCACTCCTCAGAACTTCGCTGAGTGGGTAGATTTTGCCAAGAAACTCTCTGTTATCGATCCCGCCACCAATTCCTTGACCCAACAGGCTCTGGTGCCCGTGGATGCTGGCTCAATGGCCGATTGGCAGTGGTGGTTGTTGGTGTACTACTCCATTGGTGGACAGCTTTACAAAGCCGATGGTACTCCTAATTTTGATAGCCCCGAAGCTTTGGCAACCACCCAGTTCTTACTGGACATGCGCCAGGCTACCTACGGTCCTTCTGTGAACGCAGTTGGTTCTTTACCCACCGGACAGGGTTCCGTCATCGATGTTGACGATGCCACTGGCAAGAGCAATGGCGCTGTCTGTCTGGCTCACTCTGGTTGGGCGGCTCCTGCTTTTACCCGCGCCACCTGGTCAGATATCAGCATCGATCCCTTCTATGGTGATTCTACTAACTTCCCCAACAGCAAACCGGTTGTACTGGCCTTCAATGACTGGCTGGCCGTGGCTGACTACAGCAAGCACAAAGATCTGGCCGCTGATTGGTTGAAGCTTGCCTTCTCCAAAGAAGCGAATAACCGCTGGAACGAGACCATGGGCCTCATCCCCGCTCGTAACGACAGCCAGTATGGTTACGTGCTAGAATCTCCGCAGTTGAAAGCCGAAGCTGAACTCGCCAGCAAGTATGGTGTTGGTTTCGCCGGCATTGAAGAATCTGCCCAGCTTTCCACCATCATGCAGGATGCCTTAGGCAAACTGATCACTGAAGAGTTGACCCCCGCAGATGTTGTGGCCAAGATCCAGGCCGATTACGCTGCAGTATTGGGCAAGTAAGCTTTTTTGTAAGGTGTATCATATTTGGAGGGGCGTAAGCCCCTCCAAATTTCTCAAATGAACTAGAGGAAGATCATGCCCACAAATCCATATCTCAATTTATTGCTAACAGCCTTTCTAACAATTCTCTTTATCGTGGCCAGCAGTTTTGGGCTGGGGGCTCTGGCCCGCTGGATTGCCAGGTTAAGAGGGGGCACTCCCAGAAAACTAGAGAATGTGTTCGCTGGTTACCTTTTCGCAGCTCCGTGGATCATCGGCTTTTTGATCTTCGTTTTGGTACCCATGGGTTTTTCGCTTTATTGGAGTTTTACAGACTATCGCGTGATCTCCAACGAAGCTCCGCATTGGGTGGGTCTTGAGAATTACATTACCCTGCTGACAAATGACAGCAGTTTTCGTGCCTCGTTGGTCAACACCCTGTACCTGACCGTTATTGGTCTGCCCCTGCAGATGGCAGTGGCGCTGTTGTTGGCCGTCTTACTAAACCAGAAGACAAAGGGCGAGCGCATCTTCCGTATGGCCTTCTATCTGCCGGTTGTACTGGGCTTTAATACAGCTGTATTGCTCTGCTGGCGGTTAATGTTAAACACGGGTACAGGCATCATCAATCAGATCTTGCGGGCGCTTTCCAGTTTTGCGCCGTTTAGCTATTTGATGCGTGCTTTGATCTATTTGCAAGAAGTATTTTCTGCATTCTTTTTGGGAATCAACAATAGCAATTTCAATTTGCTCAACAAAGTGATCGAAACAGGTTTCCCCGCAGCCAACCGGGTGCCATTATGGGTTCAGAGCCCGTTGTGGTCGAAGAGTTCTGTTGTACTGCTCATGGTCTGGATCTGCGGCTCAATGATGCTCATTTTCCTGGCCGGACTGAACAATATCCCCAAAGAATTGCATGAGGCAGCCCAGGTGGATGGCGCCAGCCCCACGCAGCGCTTTTGGAAGATCTCCTTCCCCTTGCTCACCCCTTACATCTTCTACAACTTGGTAGTTGGTCTCATTGCCTCACTGCAGATCTTTGAACCGATCTTTGTACTGTACCGCGATAACCAGCCCCTGGTCTCCTCTGCCATCTCGGTTGTGTACTATCTGTGGCAAAAGAGCTTCAGCCACTTTGAGATAGGCTACGGTTCGGCTATTTCATGGATCATATTAGTGATCATTTTGGTCTTCACCCTCGTTCAATTCAAACTTCAAGATCGTTGGGTTACGTACGATATTTACTAGGAGCGAAAGATGAAATCCTTCTGGAACATTGCAAAAAGTGTTTTTCTCTATATCGTATTGACGGCGGCAACGATCTTGATGAGCTTTCCGCTGTTCTGGATGATCTCTTCTTCACTGAAAACCGTGGATGAGACAAACTCAGCAGGCATTGTCTGGGTTCCGTCGCATCCCACACTGGCGGCCTATGTTGAGATCTTCCACAACCAGAATTTCTTGCGTGCTTACTTCAACTCAGCGTTCTATGTTACTCTGGCATTGCTGGGCACGCTAATATCCATCGCCGCGGTGGCGTATGCCTTTAGCCGTATTCAGTGGCCAGGGCGAAACTTTATCTTTTTCCTGATGCTTTCCACCATGATGATCCCATCACAGGCGCTGATCGTTCCCCAGTATGTTTTCTTCAATAAACTGGGCTGGATCGGCACCTTCAACCCACTGGTCATTCCGGGGTATTTTGCCGGTGGAGCGGCCATGGTGTTTCTGCTAAGACAATCCATGGCACAGATTCCCAAGGAATTGGATGAATCAGCGCTGGTAGATGGAGCATCCCGCATTCAGATCTGGTGGGAGATCATTCTCCCCCTGGTCAAAGCGCCTATTGCCACCATTGCCACCTTCCTCTTTGTTGGCCTGTGGAACAGTTTGCTGACCCCTTTGATGTACCTGCAAACGGTAGATCTTTACACTCTGCCGGTCTATATCTCGACATTGTATAACATTAATAAGACAGTGCAGCCCTGGCCGACCATCATGACGGCGGCTGTACT
Source organism: Anaerolineaceae bacterium (assembly GCA_034933225.1). Taxonomy (GTDB): domain Bacteria; phylum Chloroflexota; class Anaerolineae; order Anaerolineales; family Anaerolineaceae; genus UBA6107. Next base: position 17,569 of record JAYFNV010000024.1, read on the forward strand.
TACCACGGTACCACTGATCATCGTTTTCTTCTTTGCCCAGCGTTACATTTTGGATAGCGTGGTGGTCTCTGGTCTGAAAGGCTAAGTATGGAGCTGGATCAGAACCTGGGTCAAAAATTGATGTTGGCCTTTGTGGGCCATGAAGACATACCCGAAGAAATGAAGAAAACCATCCGGGAGTTGCGTCCTGCCGGGTTTACTTTGTTCCGTGCCAACAATATTGATTCTCCCCAACAATTACGCCATCTGACGGAGCATCTGCAAAAAGAAGCTGAAGTAGTGGGGTTACCTCCGTTCCTCATTGGTACTGACCAGGAGGGGGGTCAGCTCATGGCAATCGGGGAGGGGACGCCTTTGCCTGGCAACATGGCCCTGGGAGCAACCGGATCTGAAGATCTGGCCTATCAGGCAGGCCAGGTGTTGGGGCGGGAGCTTTCAGCTTTGGGCCTTAACCTCGATTATGCCCCTTGTGCGGATGTGAACATCAACCCCCGCAACCCGGTGGTGGGGGTGCGCTCTTTTGGTGAAGATCCCGCCGAAGTTGCACGCCTGACGGCGGCCATGATCCGCGGCATTCAATCTGAAGGGGTTGCCGCCACTGCCAAACACTTCCCGGGCCACGGAGATGTGGCCGTGGATTCGCATGTGAACATGCCCGTGGTAGACCAATCACTGGATCAAATTAGGAAGGCTGCTCTGCCACCTTTTGAAGCTGCCATTGCCAGTGACTGCAAGGTCATCATGACAGCCCATCTGGGCTTGCCGCAGATCGAAACCAATCGCACTTTGCCTGCCACCCTTTCAAAAACCATTATGACCGATCTGTTACGCCACACGCTGGGCTTTGAGGGCGTCATTATCACTGATGCCATGGATATGCACGCCATTTTGCAGGGGGAGGCGCTGGTGGATCAAACCGCTCTGGCTGTAGCCGCTGGCGCGGATCTGCTGCTGATGACCGCCAATGCCGAAGACCATCAGCGGGCAGCCAGGGGTATGCAAAAGGCGCTCAGCGAGGGTATGGTCAGCCGTGAGGAGGTGTTACAGTCCATTCAGCGGGTGTTGAACCTTAAGTTTTGGGCAAGGAATCACGCCAGAAGGTATGGTTTGGAGGTGTTAAATTGTGAGCAGCATCGCAAGATCGCAGATGAGATTGCTGATCGTTCCATAACACTGGTGAAGGACCACAAGCGACTTTTACCCCTGCGTTTGCAGCCTGAAGACAAGGTGGCCGTCATTGTGCCACAACCAGAAAATTTGACCCCAGCAGACACCTCCTCCTACATCATTCCACAATTAGCCGGTGAACTACACAAGATTCATGCAAACACGGTACAACATCTGATCCCGCTTGATCCTCCTCAAGAAATCATTGAACAATTAATTAAGGAAGTCGATGATGTGGATGTAGTTGTCATTGGCACCATCAACGCCGCCAATTCAGCCGGACAGGTTGCGTTGGTGGATGCGCTACAGGCGAGTGGGAAAAAGCTTATTGTCGTTGCCATGCGCCTCCCCTATGACCTGGCCGCCTTTCCGCAGGTAGATTGCTACATGTGTACCTACGGCATTTTGGAGCCTTCCATGCGCGCGGCTGCCCGGGCGCTGTTTGGGCAGATTCCGTTTCAAGGAAAATTACCGGTCACCCTCACAGGCACCGAGGGGTAAAAAGTAATTCTGCTCAATTGAGGGGAAAAGGGTTGACGACTGAATTATTTTCGTGTAGAATCGCTCTTGCTTGTGAGTAAGCCCTGCGGGCGTGGTTCAGTTGGTAGAATGTCTCCTTGCCAAGGAGAAGGTCGTGGGTTCGAGTCCCATCGCCCGCTCAAGCAAACCCCTGAAAAGGGGTTTTTTGTTTAACTTCCCACTTCTTACAAAAGAATGATCAGGCAGATCGCGGCCAGGCCAATGACGAGGAAAATTGCATCGTTGTGGGTAAAGGTTAACTGATACAGGCTGGTGCGATCCTTTTTAAGCCCATAAGCGCGTGCATCCATGGCCAGCGCCAAAGACTCAGCCCGGCGCAGACTGGTGAGGATGAGTGGTACGATGAGCGGGACGATCTGTCTGGCCTGTTTGAGGATGCCGCCGGAGCGCATGCCCCATTCTGCGCCACGTGAAGCCTGTGCTTTGGCAATCCGCTCCGCTGATTGGGCCAGCAGGGGTAAAAAACGAATCGCCACCTGAATGGCCATGACAAAGTCCATGGTTTGGATGCCAAGACGGTTGAGCGGGCTGAGCAGCCTGTCCATGCCGGTGATGAGCTCTGAGGTGGAGGTGCAGAAGCTGGCCAAACTCAGGCACAGGATCAACGCCATGAAACGCAGCAACAATTGCAGCGCCGCCCACAAACCTGCCAGGGTAATGTGAATGGGTCCCCAGGCGAAATAGGTGAGTGTGTTGACCTGGGAAGAGAAAAAGAGCACCTGTAAGACGACAATGAAGAGCATAAACGGCAACGGCGGCAGTAACCCCTTTAGGGCGTAACGGATGGGAATGCGGGCCAGGAATAACCCCAGCAGCAGAAATGCCAGCCCCAGGATCAATCCGCGCAAGGAGGGGGTGAAGGTGAGCGCCAGCAGCAGCCCGCTGAAGATGATCACGCGGATGCGTGCATCCAGGCGGTTTAAAACCGAGTCTGTAGGCAGGTATTGACCAATGGTCACCAGCGGCAGAAATTCAAACTGGCTCATGCTGACCTCGCTAGGTCGAGCGCAGCCAGAGAGGCGTCCAATTGAGCGAGGGTGAGCACGGAATCATCCACCGGCCAGCCGAGTTCACGCAGGGTCTTGGCAACGCGCACAGCCGCCGGCGCAATCAACCCCGCCTGGCTGAGCAGAGGGGCATCTGCGAATAAAGCTGCGGAGGCGCCCGTTTGCAGGCTCTTTCCGTGAGAGAGCACAGTCATCTGGGTGGTGAGAGCGGCGATGTCTTCCATATTATGCGAAGAGAGCATGATCTCCATACCGTGTCCCTGTAATTGTTTGAGCGTCTTCAGCAAACCGCTTCTTGAGAACGGGTCCAGGCCGGCTGTTGGTTCATCCAGGATCAGCAACCCCGGCTCCATGGCAAGAGCGCTGGCCAGGGCTACTTTACGTTTTTCGCCGCCGCTGAGGGTGGAGGTGAAGCGGTCTTTGAATTTTTCAAAATCAAGGCCCACCCAGCCCATGGCGGGGCTGACGCGTTCGCGCAAGCCCTCGCGGCCATACAGCAGTTTGGGACCAAAGGCGATCTCATCGCCCACGTATTGTTCAAAGAAATAGGCTTCCGGGTTCTGAAAGACCAACCCAGCAAAACGACGCAGGGCGCGCATATCCACTTTGGGGTCGTTCAAAGAATAGGGTCCAACCGTCACGCTGCCCTTTTGCGGCAGGTACAGCCCGTTGAGGTGCTGCAAGAGGGTCGATTTTCCGGAGCCTGTCGCCCCCACCAACCCATGGGCACAGCCTTTGTGGGTGGAGAGGGATATATTTTGAATAGCCAGGTGTGCCAGCGGCGTACCAGACATGTAGACGTGTTCCAGCCCCTCGACGACGATCATGTCGTCGGAGGCGGTACAGGTCAATTCTACGTTGGGTGTCCGGCCGGAGCGGCCGTGTGGGTTCTGAGGTAGCGCTTTTAGCAGATCGGTCACCGTCAGGGCATTGAAGGTTGATCCTGTAAAGTGGCGGCTCAAGAGCTGACCTGCCAGTATGGCAGGGGGCGGCTCCAGGTGGCAGGCGCTGAGCAGGTCCGGGCGGGCGAACAATTCGGCCGGAGTGCCATCAAAGCGCAGGCGGCCTTCATGCAAAAGGATGGCCCGACCCGCGAAAGCCACTTCTTCCATGGAGTGGGTGATCATCACCACGGTGATGCCCTGAGCGTGCAGTTGGCGCATCTGCTCCAATACGTCGCGCTTGCCGATGGGGTCGAGCATGGCGGTGGTCTCATCAAAGATGATGCAGCGCGGTTGCATGGCCAATACCCCTGCCAGTGCCACCCGCTGGATCTGACCAGCCGAAAGCAAATGCGGAGGGCGGTCGCGCTGCTCCCACATGCCCACCCGATTCAGCGCTTCTTCAACGCGCTTGTGGATCTCTTCGGCGGGGATGCCCAGGTTTTCTGGCCCAAAAGCGGTATCTTCGCGGACCAGCGATGAAACGATCTGATCTTCAGGCGATTGAAAGACCATGCCCACCCTGGCCCGGATCTGAGGTAGGTTGCGCATATCAGCGCTATCCAGGCCTTGCACCAGCACTTTGCCCTGGCCGGGCGTGAACAAACCGTTGAGGTGTCTGGCCAGCGTGGTCTTGCCGGAGCCGTTAGCCCCTACCAGCGCCACCCATTCGCCCTCACGAATTTCCAGCGAAATATCCACTAATGCAGGCGCTGCACTTTCTGCCACGCCTGGATGTCTGAAGGTAAGGTTTTGGATTTGAAAAAACAAGTCTGGTTCCACTTTTTTCTATTAGGTCAGCGCAGGGGCTGCTGTACCCCTGGCAACGGAATTATACCCGCAAGTATTGGCAGGTCGTTCTGTAATTTGTATCTCTTTTATCAGAATTTGTAACATGCAATTCTGCATGGACAGGCGTTTTTGCCTGTTCTCTCATTTATAATAAGTCAGAGAAAGAAACCATGGTTGAAAAAACGATCAGCGAAAAATTGATATTGAAGGCCGGGCGCAGTCTGTGCCTTTTAAACGCGCCTGCTGGTTTTGCAGAGGCGCTGAGCCCGCTGCCCACCTTTGCCAGGATCATCTCTGAGGTGGAACCAGCCGACGTTGTGCTCACGTTCATCAAAGACCAAAGCCAGCTCAACCAGGAAATTGAACGATGGATCGGGACTTTGCGCGATGGCAGCCTTTTCTGGGTGGCCTACCCGCGCAAGAACCGCAATGGCGTATCAGAATTGGACCGTGAATATTTGAAGATCTATTTGAACCGAACGAATTGGCAGGCAGCAAAAATGACCTCATTAAATGAAAATTGGGTGGCGGTAATGGTGAAACTAAAATGAGCACAAGAACTTTGACCCTGTCACAGGGCACCTTCCCTTCGCCCATCTTTTTACCCGATGCCACCTTTGGGGTGGTCCGTTCCGTAGATGCCCAGGACCTGGAGGGGGTGGGGGTGGAAGCAGTGGTAATGAACACCTTCCACCTCATGCTCAAACCCGGTTCCTCTACCATTCAATCTCTGGGCGGCTTGCACCGCATGAGCGGCTGGAAGCGTACCATCGTCACGGATTCAGGCGGCTTTCAAGCTTATTCGCTCATCCGCCAGAATCCCAAGTTTGGTACTTTGCACGAAAAGGGCATCAACTTCAAACCGGAAGGCAGCACGCGCACCTATCAGTTGACCCCCGAAAAATCCATCCAACTGCAGATCGGTTTTGGCAGCGACGTGGTCATCTGCCTGGACGATTGCACCCACGTGGATGAAGGGCAGGCGGAGCAAAAGATCTCCGTGGAACGCACCATCCAGTGGGCCAAGAAATGTAAAAAAGAATACCTGCGCCTCATCGAACAGAAGAAGCTGGATGAAGCCTCGCGCCCGCGCATCTACGCTGTGGTGCAGGGCGGCGGCTATAAAGATCTGCGTTTGCAGTGTGCCGAAGCCCTACTGGAGATCGGCTTTGATGGCTACGGGTTCGGCGGCTGGCCGCTGGATAAAGACAACAACCTGCTCACCGAGATCATTTCTTATACCCGCCAGATCATCCCCACCGAATTCCCCATGCACGCACTGGGAATTGGTCACCCACAGAATGTGCTGGCCTGCTTTGACCTGGGCTACGATATTTTTGATTGTGCCATGCCCACACGTGATGCCCGGCACGGTCGCCTGTATACCTTTACAACCTCCCCAGACGACCCACAGGCCGGTTTGACGGGCAATTGGCTAAAGTACCGCTATATCAACGATGAGCCTTATATCCACGATGGTGGGCCGCTTTCTGAGTATTGTGATTGCCCCGTTTGCAAGCATTATTCTGCCGGTTATCTGCATCATCTCTTCAAGATGGGAGATTCCCTGTTCATGCGTCTGGCCACCTTGCATAACCTGCGCTTCATGTCACAACTGTGTGAGCGCATTCAAGCGAGGGCGGCATGACGGCGGAAACAGAGGCTGCATTACAGGAACTGGTGCAGCAGGTTCGCGCCAGTGATAAATACTCTGCCATTGATGTAGATCTTGTCACGGCTATCGGCCGGGCTGAATTGGGCAAGCGCAGCTCACTCAAAGAGGCGGTCAAGTCTACCCGTAATAAGCTGCATCAGGTGGGTTCTGCCTACCAGGAAGTGCCCATTCCGTACGCCCGGTGGAAGACCCAATTGGCAAGCCTGCCCACCGCCATCGGTGAGACGGCCGTGCAGGAGTTTTTAGCTGCCAACCGCAGGATGCACGCCTCCACGCAGGAGCGCGAAGCCATAGCCGCAACTTTCTTCAAAGAGACGCTGGCGGCACTCGGCCCCATTGATTCTGTGCTGGACCTGGCTTGCGGGCTGAACCCGTTGAACCGTACTTCCATGCCGCTCGCGCCAGGTTGTACTTATTTGGCTGTGGATATTTACGCCGATATGGTGGATTATCTCAATTTGGTCTTTTCCCATTTTGGATTGAAAGGCAAAGCCAGCCTGTGCGACCTAACGCATACGATTCCGGGTGATGAAGTGCAGGTGGCCTTTTTGCTCAAGACAATTCCCTGTCTGGAACAGATCGACAAGAACGCCGGTCAGCGCTTGCTGGAAGGCATCCAGGCCCCCAATATTCTGGTTTCCTTCCCGTCTCGCAGCCTGGGCGGGCGCTCCAAGGGGATGGTCCAAAACTACGAAGCCCATTTCAATCAATTGATCGCCGGCAAAAGCTGGCAGGTGACCCGCTTTGAGTTTCCCGGGGAGCTGGCTTTTCTGGTGCGAAAGTAAGAATGGCAAAAACAAAGACACTGGCAGTAGAGGATGCGGCGTTTGTGCAGACGCTTGCCGAGCATTTGTTGAGCTCGCGCAAATACCGTGATCTGAACATTCCCGTTGCGACGGTGGCAGACCTGGTAAAACAGGCGCTGAGCCACAGCCAGAACCCGCGCGAGGTGGAACAGATCGTGCGGGAAAAGCTGCACAACATCATCGCTGCCTACCTGGGCGACCCCGACTACGCGGCCTGTCTGGCCGAGTTGAGCCAGGCGTATGCTAGCGGCGATTCTGGCCAGGTAAAAGCGGTGTGCAGCCAGATCCTTTCGGCACATGCTTCCACCAAAGAACGCCTGCCGATCCTGGAGCCGTTCTACGCGCGCATTTTTGAGCATACCGGCACGCCCAAAGTGATCCTCGACCTGGCCTGTGCCCTGAACCCCTTTGCGCTGCCCTGGATGAACTTGCCTGCGGACGTGAAGTATTACGCTTACGATCTGCACCAACCGCGTCTGGACGCCATCAACGGCTTGTTCAGACTCAACCACATGCCTGAACTGGCCATCCGCCAGGATATTTTGGTAGAGCCGCCTGCTATCGAGGCGGATATTGCTTTCTTCTTTAAAGAGGCGCATCGCTTTGAGATCCGCCAGAAGGGCTGCAACAGGGCTTTTTGGCAGAGCCTCCATGCTCGCCATTTGCTGGTCTCTCTGCCCACTGCCAGCCTGACAGGAAGGCATTCCAAGGTGGATCAGCACCGCCGCCTGGTGTTCGATACCATCGCCGGCCTGGACTGGCAGGTGCATGAAATTGAATTTGAAAATGAAATGGTCTTTTGCATTGAGAAGGGCTCATGAAGCGAAAACAAAAACAGCACGTCCAGAATCTGGATCCACAGCAGTTCTTACAGGAATCCTTGCAACGCTTTGAGCCGATGCTCTCAACGCAAGAATTTGGCCTGTTATTGGAAGAGGTGCACAAACCGCTTGCGCCCACCTTCCGTGTGAATCCGCTCAAGGCTGCCCCTGACCTGGTCCAGCGCTTGCAGGAACGCTATCACTGGCAATTGAGTTCCCTGCCGTTCTGCGGGAGTGGCTATAAAGTGGAAGATTCCGCCGCAACCGCCGTCAGCCAGACCGCCGAGCACAAATTGGGACATTATTACATCCAGGAAGCTGCCTCCATGGTGCCGGTGGAACTGTTCGATTTTCCGGCAGGCGATGCCGGTTTGACTCTGGACCTGGCGGCCAGCCCGGGCGGCAAGACCACCCATCTCATTGCGCGCGGGCAAGACAGTGGCTTTGTGCTGGCCAACGATTCCAGCGCGGGGCGTATTCCGGCCTTGCGGGTGGTGCTGCAAAATTGGGGTGCCGTCAATTCTGCCATCTGCCAGTTCCCCGGCGAAAAGCTCGGCAGCTGGTTTACAGAAGTGTTTGACCGTGCCCTTATTGATGCTCCGTGCAGCATGCAGGGACTGCGCACCAGCGAATCACATGGTACCCGCCCGGTGACGGAGAAAGAAAGCCTCAGCCTGGCCAAACGTCAGACCGCGCTGCTCACCAGCGCCTTGCAAGCCGTCAAAGTGGGCGGGCAGGTGGTCTATTCTACCTGTACGTTGCTGCCAGAAGAAGATGAAGGTGTAGTGGATGCAGTGCTGCGCAAATTTGGCAAGAGCGTACGCATCGTCAACGTGGCAGAGAAACTGCCCGCTTCTGCTGCCGGGATTACCCAAAATGGAGACCAGCAGTATCTGCCAGACGTGGCAGAAAGCCTGCGTTTGTGGCCGCACCGCCTGGGCACGGCGGGGTTCTTTGCCTGTCTGTTTGAAAAGACCGCCCCGTTGGAACTGCCGCAGCAATCCGCGCCGGCACGACCACTGGAACGAGCTGGCTTTGTATACACGGCCCATGCCCTGGAAGCGAAGATCAGCCAGCAATTGCTGCAGGACTACGGTTTTGATCTGGCTGCTACCCTGGCCCAATATGATCTGGTGCTGATGCAACGCTACGAAAAGATCATTGCCATGCCGCAAAAACTACTGGGATCCTTTGGCGAACTGCCGCTGGAATATGCAGGTCTTCTTTTGGGAGAAGCCAGCAACAATGAATTCGCGCTCTCGCATGAATGGGTCTCCCGTTTTGGCAGCCGTTTTGGCTCAGGCAAGGTGTACTTGACGGATGAACAGGCAGAGAATTGGTTGAAGGGGGAAGATTGTTTTGATCCGGTGGTAGGAAGCGAAGAAAAAGGCAAGGTCTTCATCGTTTGCCGGCAAGATGGGCTGGTGTTGGGGCGCGGTAAAGCGCTCAAGGACCGACTCAAGAACCTTTTACTGCGCCGCCTGGCCTGAACGAGCGTCCATGTCGCCGCGCTGATAAAGCACCAGCGCAGTTGCCACCATGGCTGCGGTCTCCATGCGCAAAATACGCGCGCCCAATGTGACCGCGCTAAAGCCGGCCTGCGTGGCAAGCTTGACTTCCTCAGCAGAAAATCCGCCTTCCGGCCCGATGAGAATTTCCACCTTGTTTCCGGCGTACGCATTGAGCGCCTGGTGCAGGGTGGTGCCTTGTTCATCTTCCCAGGGGATGAGCCGGCACACATCAGTGGATGGGAGGGCTGCCAGCAATTGAGCAAATTTGAGGGGCGGTTCCAGGGTGGGTACAATGCCGCGGTGACTTTGTTCTGCGGCTTCGCTGAGAATCTTCTGCCAGCGTTCGTATTTGGATTGAGCTTCCAGCACAGATTGCACCAGACTGCGGGAGCTGATCACCGGTACAAAGCTGCTGGCGCCGAGCTCGGTGCATTTTTGCAGCATCCATTCAAACTTTTCCCGCTGTGTCAGGCAGAGCAGTAACCGAATTTGGGTCTGGGGCTCTGTTGAATTAAGCTGAGAAGAGAGGATCCTACCACTGGTCAGTTTTGGAGAGACTTCCAGTAGTTGTACGCTAAATTCCATTCCCTTGCCATCCAAAACGGTCACCTGTGCATCGGGTTTTAACCGCAAAACGCTGGCGATCTGCCGGGAGATTGCTTCCGGAAAGGCGATCTCATCGTTCACAAAACTGGAAGGGGGAAGGAAAAATCGGTTCATAAAACTCCGCGTTTTTTAATCTACTCAGATTATACTTGCCAATATGAATTCACAAGACACCCTAGCAGAAACCAGTATTAAGGAAGAGCAGAAACGAAATTTTAGATATTTCGATCTGATCATGGCCTTGTTCGTGACCGTGTTGATTGTCAGCAATATCGCCTCATCAGCCAAGATCATTGACTGGGGAGTTGCAATCTTTGGATTGCCGCTGGCCTTCGATGGCGGTACCATCCTGTTCCCGATCAGCTACATTTTTGGGGACGTTCTAACCGAAGTGTATGGTTTCAAACGTTCTCGTCGCGTCATCTGGACGGGTTTTTCTTGCCTGGCCTTCAGCGCGGTCGTGTTGTGGCTGGTGCGCATCATGCCGGGTGAGGCGGTCTGGCAGGCCACAACTGGCCAGGCGGCCTTTAACAACGTCCTGGGCGGAATGAGCACAGGCGGGATCGTGGTGGCAAGCCTTTCAGCGTATCTGGTGGGTGAGTTTACCAATTCAGTGATTTTGGCCAAAATGAAGGTCGTGACCAGGGGCAAATGGCTGTGGTCGCGTACCATTGGCAGCACCCTGGTGGGTGAAGCGGTGGATTCGCTGATCTTCATCAGCGTGGCCAGTGTTTTTGGCGTGTTCCCCTGGGAGATCTTCTGGACATTGGTGGTGACCAATTACATCTTCAAGGTTTCCATCGAAGTGCTCATGACCCCGGCCACTTATTGGGTTGTGGGGAAATTGAAACGTGCTGAGAATGAAGATTTCTACGACGTGAAGACGCGCTTTAACATCTTCCCAACCCGTTAGTCTTCAGTTTCTTGAGGAATGGTTTCCCCCGCGCCGCCGATGACCACTGTGTACTCGCCCCGCGGGGTTTCTTTTTTAAGCTGTTCAATCAGCTCACTGGTCTTGCCGCGTAAAAGTGTCTCAAATTTCTTGGTCAGATCGTTCGCAACCACAGTCGGCCGATCGCCGTAAACGGCCAGGCAATCTTCCAGGAAGGCGACCAGGCGGTAGGGACTTTCGTAGAATACAAGGGTGTGGGGGGAATGTTCATCAATGGCCAGCCAGCGTTTTCTGGGGCCAGATTTACGAGGGCCAAAACCGCGGAAGGTAAAGCTGTGAACCGGCAGGCCGGAGAGCACCACCGCCATGATCACAGCCGTGGGGCCGGGCACGGCCGTCACAGGCATGGATTGGGCAATGGCTTCACGCACCAGAATGAAGCCAGGATCAGAAACTGAGGGCGTGCCGGCATCCGTCACCAGGGCGATATTGCGGCCTTCAGCCAGTTCTTGCATGATCTTGGGCAAGACACGTTGCTCGTTGTCTTCTCGGAAAGAAAGCTGTGGCTTTTTGATGCCAAAATGGTTGAGCAGGAAACCGGTCTTGCGGGTATCCTCGCTGATGACCAGATCAGCTTCCTTTAAAGTGTCCAATGCACGCTGAGTGATATCGCCTAAATTCCCGATTGGGGTGGAGACCAGAATTAACATGTGCCCTCAATTTGCCAAAAGTATGATTGCAGTATATCATGTGATAGAAGGTCAGATTACTGAAACATTAAAGCACTTGCTTTAATTTTATTACCGAGTAAAATTTACGTAAATACGATAAATTTACTTCGCTATAACCTGTTTTTCGCTTTTTTATGATCGTTAGTAAATTTCGAAGGTGGAGATAGAGTCAGATGAGCATTAATGAGTCAAAGAGCAGAGAAGACAATTTAAATAGCAGCGGCGTTGACCTGGACAACATCTTTCAGAGCAGCCGTCGCACTGTGCTTGTTGTGGACGATGAGCCAGATACCATCACCCTGATCAAGCACATTTTCATGACTCATAACTTCAATGTTGCCGGGGCCACCAGTGGCAAAGATGCTCTGCGCAAGATCGTTGAAGTCAATCCTTCGATCATCCTTTTAGACCTGCTCATGCCAGAGATGAACGGCATGCAAACATTGGAAGAGATCCACAAGATCAGTGATGTACCGGTCATCTTCCTCTCTGCTGTTGGCCAGAAGGAAGATATCATCGCCGCTTTGAAATCCGGCACAGATGATTACGTGACCAAGCCTTTCAACGGGGAAGAACTGGTTGCGCGTGTAGAAGCGGTTCTGCGCCGAGCTGAAAAATCAGGCAGCGTTACCCAATATGTCTTCCCTGAAGCCGGTCTCAGCATTGATACCAAAACGTATGAGATCGTTTATAAAGGCAAAGGCATCCAGTTGACCGGCAAAATGTTCGAGGTGTTGGTGATGCTGGCCAAATTTGCCCCACGCGTGGTGAAATACCAGGAGATCGCTGAGACCATCTGGGATGAAGACAGCGTGGCCGTTCGCAATCGTCTGAAGTATTTGATCTATCTCTTGCGCAAAGAGTTCTTGAATGTGGATCCCGAAACGGATATCATTCAGAATGTAGATCGCTTGGGCTATAAGTTGTTGGTTCGCAGAGAATAATTCTTCATGGCAACATCAATACGGGGTTAGAATTTTTCTCCTTCTTCTCAAAAGGGTACCCGGGCAGACCATCGCTCACAGGCCCTCTCAACAAGAAAAGTTTTTGGCTTTTGTGAAAAAGGAGTTGGTATGGAATCACTGGTCAAAAATCCTAAAGGCGTTATGCAAGGCGAGGGAGTGGATCTGGATACCGTTCCGGAAGCTCCACGCCGAAAATTATTAGTGGTAGACGACGAACCTGATACCGTGGTGCTGCTCAAGCACATCTTGCGCCACGATGGCTATGATGTAGCCGGGGCGTACAACGGCATTGAAGCGGTTGCCAAGATGAAGGAAATTCAGCCTTCTCTGGTGTTGCTGGATATGATGATGCCGCAGATGGACGGCTGGGAGACCATCGACAAGATCCGCGAGATCGCGGATACCCCAATCATCATTCTTTCAGCCAACAGCCAGGTGGATAGCATCATTCACGCACTGCAAGTGGGCGCTGATGATTACATCACCAAGCCGTTTAACCAGGCAGAAGTGCTGGCGCGTATCGAAGCCGTAATGCGCCGGGTCAAAGGCGATGGCAAGGTCAACCGGCTTGGCATTGAAAAGCTGGACCTGATGCTGGACACGGTCACCCATGAGGTGATCTTCAAGGACCAGCATATTCAGTTAACCGATAAGATGTACGATGTCTTTTACCTGCTCATGCAGAGTGCTCCACGCCTGGTGACCTACCAGGAACTGACCGAAAAGATATGGGGAGAAGACAGCGTCTCCATCCGCAATCGTCTGAAATACCTGGTCTACCTGTTACGGCAGGAATTTACCAAGATCGACCCGGAAGTGAACATCATCGATAACATCGGTCGCCTGGGTTACAAACTGATCACTCAATAAACAAATTACCGACCTCTTTAGAGGTCGGTTTTCTTTTTGGGTTTTAAAATGGAAACATTCGTGTAATTTGTCGGAATTCGTGAAAATTCGTGGATGGTATTTTTAAACAAAAAGAGGCGACGATGTGATTTGCACGTCACCCCTGCGGTGAAACTCATGATCATGTTTTTTGTGTTTAAAAGAAAAGAGGCGACGATGGGATTTGAACCCATGATCAGGGTTTTGCAGACCCTTGCCTTGCCACTTGGCCACGTCGCCAGAAACGGTAGTATTCTATCAAATAGTAAGGGTGAGGTCAAGGAAACGAGCATTTTTGGACTATACTAGGGGAAAATATCTTAAGGCGTAATTATTGATGATCAAAGAAGGCAGACTGTTTTTCCAAAGAATCCCTCGGTCTATGACTGTTATTACCGGTATTTTGGCAGTACTGGTGGGGCTGGCAACCGGGGCAGGCATCTGGTTATTCAAGTATCTGATCGGAGTAGTGAAGGAGTTTTCATTTTCAACGTTTGGGTCGGCCCTCAGCCCGCTGGGTGGCTGGACGGTTGCTCTCCTGCCTGTTATTGGCGGTGTACTGGTGGGGTTGCTGTTGCATTACTGGGGCGGCCATGAAAAGATAGAAGGAACCGGTCGGGTGATCCAATCCATCCGCGTGGATGGAGGCCGACTGCGCTACAAGTATTTGCCGGTCAAAACTGCTGCTGCCATTCTTTCCATCGGAACAGGCGCTTCAGTCGGCCCGGAAGACCCCTCTGTGTCTATTGGCGCCAACCTGGGATCCATGCTGGGGCAATGGACGCGTCTTTCAGAAGAGCGCATCACTGTATTGGTCTCAGCAGGGGTGGCGGCTGCCATCGCGGCTGCTTTTAATGCACCTATTGCAGGTGTTTTCTTTGCCCTTGAGATCGTTCTGGGTGATATCACCACTTCCTCTCTGGGCATGATCCTGATCTCGGCTGTGACAAGTTCGGTTTTCACCCAATGGGTCAGCGGCACTGCGCCGGCATTCCTGGCACATTATTACACCTTCAATTCTGGGTATGAGCTTCTTCTGTACGCAGCATTGGGGTTGTTGGCCGGTCCAATTTCGGCAGTCTACGTTCGTTTGTTGTATTGGACGCAAGACCTTTTTCAGAAGATCAAATTGCCACGTTGGACCAAGACCGCCATGGCTGGTTTGGCCGTGGGGCTGGTGGGTATCTTCTACCCGCAGGTGTTTGGGGTGGGCTATGATACCATTACCTCCATCCTCTCCGCCACAAAATTGACACTTGGTGTTTTGCTCATATTGATGGCCGCCAAGCTGGTACTGACCCCCATCAGCATTGCCGGTGGTTTTGCCGGCGGTGTGTTTGCGCCTTCGCTGTTCATCGGCGCCACCCTGGGGGGAGCGTTTGGCATGGTCATGCAGCATCTCTTCCCTGCGTTGGGCATCAGCGCTCCAGCTTACGCGCTGGTGGGGATGGCGGCGGTGCTGGCAGGCGCAGTCCACGCCCCGCTGACGGCAGCCCTGTTGCTCTTTGAAATGACCAGCGATTACCGCATCATCCTGCCGCTGATGATCTCAGTGGCGGTCAGCTTGCTTATTTCACAGAAGATCCAGGGCCAATCGATGTACGAGATTGGTCTGGCACGCAAAGGGTTCTTTGTGAAGCACGGCAAAGATGTTGATCTGCTGGCGCAATTAAAAGTTCGGGAAGTGATGAGCACCAATATGGTGGTCTTGCCAGAATCCATGAATCTGGCAGACGCCCGGTTGGTGATGGACCAAAAACGTTTTCATGGCGCCCTTGTAGAAAATGACCGTAATCAATTGGTGGGCATTATCACCCTGCAAGACATGGACAGGTACGAGATCCATGAAGGCAAGCCGGGGACCATTGGCGAAGCCTGCAACCGTCATGTTGAAGTGACCTATCCGGATGAGACACTGGCCAATGCATTGGCCATCATGAGCCGGTTGGATATTGGCCGCATCCCGGTGGTGCTCAAAGAGGCTCCCGGCCATCTGGTGGGGGTCGTGCGGCGCTCAGACATCATCACAGCCTATAACCTGGCAGCGGAACGGCGTTTACAGCAACGCCATAGTGAGCAAACTGACCGGCTGGATGCGATCACCGCGGATTCTCTGGCGGTGGTAGATATTCAGGTGCAAGCAGGTTCCAGCATCGTAGGGAAACCCATCAAAGAGATCCCCTTCCCGCGTGATTGCATCATCGTTTCTGTCAGGCGAGGGCGCAAGACCATTGTGCCGCATGGAGAGACCGTTCTCAGCGCCAACGACAAGCTGGTTGTCGTGGCGGAAGATGAAGCCCTAAAAGAAATGAAGGTACTGGCGGGGATCAAGGATTAAATAAAAACTCCAGGGGAATTTCCCTGGAGTTTTCTTATCGGTCGATAAACGATCTGGCAAATTCGAGGAAGGTTTCTATATCCTTCAAATTGCTGACCAGACCCAGAGAGATGCGTACCGCGCCTGAGGCTTTGTCGTTGATGCACAGGCGGAACTCATCATAGGTCAGGTGGTTTTCGTGGTCGGGCCGGGTAAAGCATGATTGTAATTCGCCGCTCGAGATGCCCAGCGCGATCTCACCGGCGCCGGGATTGCAGAAACAACCCGTGCGCAAAGAGATGTTGGCCTTGTTGGCAGCTTCTTCAATAAAGCGGTGATCGATCACCTGGCCGTTGGCATTGGCCATATTAAAGGAGATCGTTCCGCCGCGGTTTTCCGCAGAGAGCGGCCCGTAGATCTTGAATACCGGCTTGCCATTGCTATGTTTGATCTGCGGTAAAGACTCCAGCAGCCAGGCGGTGAGAATGTGCACCCGTTCATGGATGACGGGCATGCCGATGGAGCGCAGGTGGTGGAGGCCAATGGTGATGGCAGGAATATTCAGGAAGTTGAGCGTGCCGTCTTCAAAAGCACTGGGGGCTTCGGCCAGGTAGTACTTGCCGCCCTGCACAGAAGCTACGGTGATGGTACCGCCTGCAAACCAGGGGCGGTGCAACTTCACAACGGCTGACTTGCGGGCTATGAGGGCACCGGTTCCGGTTGGGTAACCGAACATCTTATAAAAGGAAATGGGCACAAAATCAGGCTTGTAAATGCTTAGGTCCAGCGGGTTGGTAGGAGCGAACGCCGCGGCATCCAACAACACATCCCATCCATAGGAATGAGCCAGGTCAATCCATTCCAGCGGGTGCAACCGGCCAGAGAAGTTGGATTGGGCGGGGTAAGCGAACAGGTGCGGTTTGCCGGGTTCAGTTCTTTCCATCTCAGCTTTGATGCGGGCGGGGTCGATCTCCATCTCCGGCGGCAAGACCGGGATGTACGTCACCTCAGCGCCGCGGGCTTGAGCGTATTCACGGATGCCGTTGACTGAATTGTGATTATCAAATGTGAGCAGATAGCGGCTACCGGCTTCAAATGGGTAAGACTCTCCCACCAGTTTGAGCGCGCCACTGGCGTTGGAGGTAAAAATGACCACGTACTCATCCGGATCAGCCTTGAAAAAGCGCAAGATCTCAGACCTTGCCTCTTCTACCAGGTGAGTAGAGGCGATGGAGGTGGGGTTGGAAGAATGGGGATTACCAAAAAGGTTGTCACTGAGCAATCGGTGATGCAATGCGATCTGGCTTTCTGCATACAACCCTGACCCGGTGTAATCCAGGTAAACATGCCCAACGGCATCTAGTCGGGCGTAATCTAGCTTCCGTAGTTCATCAATTTTTTGGGTAGAAAGATAAGCCGGAAATCTTTTCTGAAATTCATCGTTTTTATCTATGCTCATAGCAAAATTGTAATGCAGATATTGATACTTACCTGCAATTTTTAAGGATAATTGGTATTTATGGCTTTGGTGTCTATAATATTGGTTGTAGGGGATAATTTATCGAATCGAGTATTACTTCCAAGAAAAGTCAGGAAGTAAGCAATGTATTTTGGAGGGGAAAAGTTGAAAAGACCTGATATTGTTCAAGCATTCTTCTTTTTATTTCTTCTGCTTGCTCTTACTGCTTGCACTCAAACGGTTTATACATCAAAAAACCAAGGCAGCCCAGTTATTTTGTTTTTGTATCGAGGGGGCGATGTTTCTCAGCCATCATTGGGCGTGAGTTGTTTGCAATCGAAGGATTGTAACTATCAAATCGACAGCCTGACAATTGATGAAATTGATCCATTTAACTGTATTCTAGATAAGGATTCCAATATCTATTGTCCTTTACGCGATTCTGAGAATAACGATCAAATAGCGCAGAAGCGTGACCTGATCTTCATTGATTTCAAAACGAAACAACTCAAGCAGATTTCACTTTCTGATCCTTCCAGTGGGCTGGAAAACGTGACCTTCTTGCATCCTGTTCAATCGCTGGATCAGCAGATCACGTTTATGGATAGTGAAGGGCAATTGTTCGTGCTGAAAAACGGCGCTTTGATTCGTGTACTTCAATTACCGCTATCAGAAAATGTTACTTTCTTGAATGAATTTCGGACAGACGATAAAACTGAATTCAATTTGCTCATTCCTGGGAATACATTCAGTTGGTATGGTGAATCCTATGGGAAAGTGTATTTGGTGAACACATTGACAGGTAAACTTGAGCCGCGCATTCTCCGCTTACCGGATTTTCTTGCACCCCCCTTCCCGTTTTACGCATCGCAGAAGAGGTATGGGATGAATATACTATCTGTAAGTGAAAATTGGCAGAAGGTTTATATATCTTATGATGAAATTCTGTCTGAAAGCCCAGACTCCCTCACATCTATTACCAGTATCTATGATTGGCAAACTGGCGTAGAAGAAAAAGTGAATGATATAGGTTCTTTTGAAAATTACCGTGGAATATTTTTTCGGCCAATATTGTTTAGAACAGAAATTGCTTCAATTTCACCCACTCCTATATTTGGCCTCTTTTCTGAGAATTGGAACCAAGTGCAGGAGTTCCAAACCATAGGCGCAAAAGCCTTGGCGAAAGGCACAACTAAAATTCAAATTCGTCCTTTTGGAGACACCTTTTTGATTGGCACAGATGATTCTGTTTACCAGGTATCCACCGATACTGGTTCTGTCCAAGAATTCCAACTGCCAGAGGCGCTGGGAAAATCGGATTATTTCATTATTCAATATCAAAACTGAGTCGCCAGATTTTGTAATTAAGAATCAGAGTTAAAAAAAATTCGGTCTGACAGAAGTCAGACCGAATATTGTTGTACCAATAATATTGTTCTATCAATAAAGTTTTACTTGCCGTAATAGGCTTGCAAGTACAACTCGCGGATCTCGCTGATGAGCGGGTAGCGCGGGTTGGTTCCGGTGCACTGGTCATCAAAGGCTTCTTCGGCCAACTGGTCCACACGGGCCAGGAATTCTTCTTCGTTGATGCCGTAGTCTTTGATGGAAGCCGGGATGTTGAGGGCGCGCTTCATCTGGTCCAAAGAGGCTACCAGAGCTGCGATCTTCTCATCATTGCTGTCACCGCCGAGGCCCAGATAATCTGCAATGCGCACGTAGCGGGCGATGGCGCCAGGGTAGCGGTATTGCGGGAAGGCGGCCTGTTTGGTGGGGTTATCCGTGGCGTTGAAGCGGATGACCTGGGTGATGAGCAGGGCGTTGGCAATGCCGTGCGGGATGTGGAACGCCGCACCCAGCTTGTGGGCCATGGAATGGCAGATGCCCAGGAAGGCATTGGCGAAAGCCATACCGGCCATGGTGGAGGCGTTGTGAACTTTCTCGCGGGCGCGCAGGTCCTGATCGCCATCATTGTAGGCGCGCTCGAGGTACTTGTAGAGTACGCGCAGGGCTTCAAGCGCCAGACTGTTGGTGTAATCGGTGGCGGCCACAGATACGATGGCTTCAAGCGAGTGGACGATGGCGTCGTAGCCAGAAGCGGCAGCCAGCGGTTTGGGCATGCCAATGGTCAGGTCAGAATCGATGATGGCCATGTCAGGTGTCAGAGAATAATCGGCGATGGGGTATTTGAGCCCGGTGCGGTCATCGGTGATGACGGCGAAGGGAGTAACCTCAGATCCGGTACCAGAAGTGGTGGGTATGGCAATAAAGGTGGTCTTCTGGTTGCCAATGGGGAAGGTGTAGATCCTCTTGCGGATGTCCATAAAGCGTAGGGCCAGGCCTTCAAATTCTACATCCGGGTGTTCGTACAACAAGCGGATGATCTTGGCTGCGTCCATGGGGGAACCACCGCCCAGGGCAATGACAGCATCCGGTTTGAAAGCGTTGATGAGGCGGACGCCTTCATTGATGGTGGAGAGGGTGGGGTCAGGGCGAACCTGGTGGAAGCATTCACACTCGATGCCCAGTTTTTCCAACACACTGGTGATGCGGTCCACATAGCCCAGGTTAAAGAGGGCAGAATCGGTGATGATGAAGGCGCGTTTCATGCCTTCCAGGTCTTGCAAAGCGACGGGCAGACAACCAGCTTTCATGTAGATCTTGGGGGGGACGCGGAACCAGAGCATGTTCTCGCGGCGTTCTGCAATGGTCTTGATGTTCATCAGGTGTTTTACTCCAACGTTTTCGCTTACTGAGTTGCCGCCCCAGCTTCCGCAGCCAAGGGTGAGCGAGGGCTCGAGTCTGAAGTTGTAGATATCGCCAATGGCACCCTGTGAGGAGGGCATGTTGCATAGCACACGGCCGGTGCGCATGGCGGCGCCGAATTCAGAGATGCGTTCTTTGTTCAGCTTGCTGGTGTAGAGAACGGAGGTGTGACCCACGCCGCCCAATTCAACCAGTTTTCGGGCCATTTCAATGCCTTCTTCAAAGGTTTCACAGCGGATCATGCCGAGCAGCGGGGAGAGCTTCTCGTGGGCGAAGGGTTCATCAAACTTGACTTCGTCGATCTCGCCAATAATGACCTTGGTCCGATCAGGGACGGTGATGCCTGCCATGGCAGCGATCTTGGCAGCCGGTTGGCCGACGATCTGCGGATTGACGGAGCAAGATTTGGGGTCCAGCAAAATGGCCGTCAGTTTCTTTTTCTCTTCAGGAGAGAGAATATAGGCGTCGCGAGCTTTGAACTCGTCCACGACTTCCTGGTAAACATCTTTATGCACCACCAGACATTGTTCTGAGGCACACACCACACCGTTATCAAAGGTCTTACTCATGATGATGGAGTTGACGGCCATACGGATATCAGCGGACTCATCAATGAGGGCGGGGGTGTTGCCAGCGCCAACGCCGATGGCGGGGACGCCGGAGGAATAAGCAGCTTTCACCATGGCGGGTCCGCCAGTGGCCAGAATGAGGTTGATGCCGGAGTGGGTCATCAGGTGATTGGCCAGCTCAATGGTGGGGTTCTCGATCCAACCGATAATGCCTGCGGGAGCGCCAGCCTTGACGGCAGCTTCGTAAATGATCTGCGCGGCGTGAATGGTGGAGCGTTTGGCGCGCGGATGCGGTGAGAAGATGATGGCGTTGCGGGTTTTCAAAGCAATGAGCGATTTGAAGATGGTGGTGGAAGTGGGGTTGGTGGTGGGGATGATGCCGCAGATCACACCAATGGGTTCTGCGATCTTTTGGATGCCATAAGTGGGGTCAGATTCGATGACGCCACAGGTTTGAGTGTTACGGTATTTGTTGTAGATGTATTCCGCCGCAAAGTGGTTCTTGATCACTTTGTCTTCCACAATACCCATACCCGTCTCGGCAACGGCTTCTTTGGCCAGTTGAATTCGTTCTGCATTGGCGGCAATGGATGCTGCTTTGAAGATCTCGTCCACCTGTTCCTGGGTGTAGGTGCTGAACTTGGCCTGTGCCGCTTTGACGCTGGCGATCATGGCGTCCAGTTCTTCTACGGTCGATGCGCTTTGGATGATGGGATCGATCTTTTTGGTAGTGCTCTTGATTTTTTCGACCATTCTTTCTCCTTTTTCAATAAACCACAAATAAGCTATAACTCATCTTATACTGTGAATTTTTTCACAATTACAATATGCATTATAACGATGTTTTCAAAAACCTGTCGCAGAAACTCATCAAAAATCATACAAAAATCCTCATCATTAATATTGAACTTTCGTCGATTCCTCGATTTGAGACTTGCCCGGATCAGAGAATGGAAATGCTATACTTACTTGTATATAGATGAGGACAAAGCCATGAAAGAGATCTCATTGCAGCAAAGCAAAATTGAAGATGCATTTTGGAGCCCGCGTTTGGATGTAAATGCCCATCAGGCCATCTTCCATCAGTGGGAGATGCTGGAAGCTAGCGGCTGTATTGATAACTTCCGCATTGCTGCCGGCCAGAAGGTGGGGCTGCGCGAGGGTTGGTTCTTTGCCGATTCGGATGCCACCAAGTGGCTGGACGCGGCTTGCCGCATTGAACGCAACCAGCATGACCCGGAGCTATGCAAGCGCATGGACACTCTCATTTCACTGCTTGAAAAAACTCAAACGGCGGATGGATATTTATTTACGTACAATCAGATCCATTTTCCAGGTCAACGCTGGGTGAACTTACAGATCGAACACGAACTCTATTGCCACGGCCATCTGATCGAAGCCGGGGTTTCGCACTATCTGGCCACAGGCCAGGAGCGCATGCTCAAAGTAGCCCGAAAAGCAGCAGATCTGTTGGTGAGCCGCTTCTTGCATGCCGGTCCAAAATTCACCCCCGGCCATGAAGAGATCGAACTGGCGCTGCTGCAGCTGTGGCAGGTCAGCGGTGAAGAATCATATCGCAGTCTGGCTGAGCACTTCATTGAACAACGCGGCAGGCAGCCTTTATTCGGGCTGTCGTTGGTCGGCCAATTTGCCTCCAATGCCAAAAGGGAATCTGCCGTAGCGCATGCCCGCCACGATTATTTTGCCGAACAGGGAGAAAAAGATGTGAGCCGGGTGCCTGCCATGAACAAAGCAGTAGAGCCGCGCTTCAGCCAGTTGCGTTTCTTCGTGGGCGGGTTGAGCGGCAAATATTTCCAACAACACAGGCCCATCCGCCAGCAGCAAGTACCGGTGGGGCATGCTGTGCGCATGGGGTACCTCAACACCGCCGCTGCCATGCTACTCAACTCAGAAAGGCCGCAAGCAGATGAAGCACTATTGCAAATGCTGCAATCGAGCTGGGAGCGCATGGTGACCCGGCGCATGGATGTTACCGGCGGTCTGGGTGCGCTGCCCGTTTCTGAGGCGTTTGGAAACGATTTTCAGTTGAACCCTGAGACAGCCTACAATGAGACCTGTGCGGCGCTGGCCAGCCTGTTTTGGAATTGGCAAATGCTCTTGTTGACCGGGCAGCAGAAATACGCCGATCTGTTTGAGTGGCAGCTTTATAACGCCGCCGCAGTTGGCATGGGCTGGCAGGGAGATGCGTATCTTTACAACAACCCCACCCTTTGCCGCGGCGGCATTCGGCGCCAACCCTGGTATTCCATTCCGTGCTGCCCTTCCAACCTTTCCAGAACCTATGCCGATCTGGGCAAGTACATCGCCACCAGTGCTGAGGGAGACGTCTGGCTGCATCAGTACATTGGCAGTGAGATTGCCCTCGAGCCTTCTGGCCAGACGCACCTGAGCATCCGCTCAGCGCTACCCTGGGAAGGCAAGGTGAAGATTACCCTTGGGCTGGAGCAGGCGCGAGAGCTGACCCTGCATCTGCGCCTGCCTGCCTGGGCCGGTAAAAGCCGTATGTGGATCAACGGTGAAGAGCAAGAGCTGCCCCTGTACCGCAAAGTCCGCTTTGACCCAACCGCCACCGGTTATGATCCGCGTCTGGCCTTTGATCTGCCGGTTACACGTCTGTGGCAACCCGGCGATGAGATCGAGCTGCATTTTGAAATGCCCGTCCGTGTTTTGCACCCCCACCAGAAAACCAAAGCACTCCATGGGCTGGTGGCCGTTCACCGAGGTCCGCTGGTGTATTGCCTGGAAAGCGTAGATCACCCGCAAGTGGACATTTTTACTGAATCCATCCGTCCTGAGGCCGACTTCACGACAGAGAAGAGTGACCTGTTTGGCGGTATTGTTTTGCTCAAGGTACGAGCGGTCAGCGGGCAGGTGTTAACTTTTATCCCGTATTCCCTGTGGGGAAATCGGGGAGAATCAAAGATGAGCGTATGGGTAAAAGAAACCCGGGAAGATTGAGGCAAAAATGTTGTGGTTCATGAATCATGTTTCCAATCCGCTGGTGCGCTGGATTTTACAATCCAGGCTGCATGGCCTGATGAGCAAAGAACTTTTATTGATCGCCTTCACCGGCAAGAAGAGCGGCAAAGAATTCATCACCCCCGTCCAATATGCGCGTGAAGGGAAAACGGTCTGGATCATGGTGGGCTTTCCAGAAAAGAAGGTCTGGTGGAAGAACCTGATCGGCGGCGCAAAAGTTCGCCTCTGCCTGCAGGGAAGCTGGCATGAAGGCTGGGGAGAAACCATTTTGGGGAGTGAAAACCCCACAGGCATTCAACAGGGGGTGACCCAGATCATTGCCAGTTACCCACAATTACGCCAGCAATTCACCCAATTGGTGTCCTCTGCTGAGTCTATCCGGCAGACCGTTTTTGTTCACATCGAATTGGAATAGAGAGAAACGACCACTACAAAGAAGAACCGATGAGAGCATCCAGGTAATCAGCATGTAGTTCACCGTAGCCACATCCCACCCCGAGGGATATATCCATCTTTGGGGAGTATAGAGAATGTTTCTCTAACATCCTCGTCACGTAATTGAATAATGATTTTTTTACAGAGAAACGCGCATCTGCACGCTTCTCTGTTGTTTTTTCACATAAAAGTGATATTTGCCGGGTATTCTATATTCAGCACAGAAGAAAGGAGATACTTATCGAAGAATTCAAACACTAATTCCGCAATCTGAGGAACCCTTTTTACCCAACCAGGATTTCTGTGCATTTCTTTCCCTGCTGAGTCTCCCGATGGTAAAAGGGGTCTTTTGTTAATTGGAATTAATTTGATAAAACTCCTCCGAATCTCCATAAAATCTTCATAGCCTTCCGCTATATTTTGGTTTGTAAGTGATTTAAATAAACTGATCTTTGGAGAAATTAAAATGAAAACCATACGAAATTTTTTGATCGATTTCGTTATATTTGGAGCCTTCTTACTGGCAGCCGAACCCCATATCACCGGAGATACCATGCATGAGTGGTTGGGATTGGGTTTCTTCGTCACAGCCATGGCTCATCTGCTTCTGCACTGGGGTTGGGTGACCAATTCTGTTAAGAAGTTCTTTAAAAAGATGCCCGCTTTGACCCGCATCAACTCGATTGTTGACCTTTCGATCTTTGTGGCTTTTACAGTCATTACCATCACCGGGGTCATGATGTCGAAGGCAGTCTTACCTACATTGGGAATTTCGGTTTCCGGTGGAGGTTCCTGGAAACAGATTCATTCTCTGGCCAGTGAAATTTCCATTTTCCTTGTGGCAGCTCACTTTGCGCTGCATTGGAGCTGGATTGTAGGTGTTTTCAAAAAATATGTTGGTAATCCTGTAAAAAGCATGTTCCATAAACAACCTGAATTGGCCGTTGTTCCTGTAAATATTGAGAAAGAAAATTAGGCAAGGTACACAAAATGAAAATCATCTCTCAGATCCTGATCGTGATGTTGGCCGTGGCCCTGGTAGCCGGTGCAACCTATCTGATCGTTACCCAAACTGGCAGCAGCACTGCCCTCACTTCTGACCGTCCCGCATTTGATGGCGGTGGGCAGGGCCAGGGTAACGGAACTGGCCCCGGAAACGGGCAGGGGATGCACGGTGGTGGGGACGAAGGTGGAGGATCCAGCCAGGCCTGGTTGGAAGTCCTCAAAAACGTCGGTATTGTCGCGGCCGCCACAGTTTTGTTCACCCTTATCAAGCTGGTCTTAAGCCGAAAGCCAAAAACTCAGCTTGTTGACGGATAACAAACCTCTTCTCTCTTTATTGGTATGGTCAACCCTCAGAAATGGGGGTTGACCTCTTTAAAGGCATAAAATTCAATTAAAATGATGCATTGTCAAATGAGATTTTTCGTGTATGATTGGTGGAATATTTTTCTAATCAGCTCATAAGAAAAGGCTATAAAAGTGATAAACTGATTATGAAAATTATTTCAACGAATATTTAATCTTCGTGGTCTTCTCCACCACATTTTACTGCCATCTTCTATTCCTTTTTTGACATTAGGCCTGCCTTGTGCGGGCCTAGTGTCATTAAAGGCTTCAACACTTCTCTTTCTCGTCTGCATAATTTATTCACATATCCAGAGTATCTTTACTTTATACAAATTTTAAGGAGTAAATGTATGAAGCGTTCGTTTAGATCAACCGTTTTATCGATACTTGCTCTTCTTTTGATCTCTTCAATCCTCATGGGTTGCTCATCTTCAGGAAGCACAGCGGCCACTACTGGCACGGTGCAACAAGTATCCATGTCCACCACTGTCGAATCTTCTGGTTCGATCTCCGCCAAACAGCTTGTCACTTTAAGCTGGGAGACCAGTGGTATTGTGGGTGCAGTCAATGTGAAATCAAATTAATCCGTAACCAAGGATCAGGTCTTGATGACCCTGGATCCCTCCACGGCTCCCTCAGATATTATTCAAGCTACTGTTACCTTGGTAAGTGCCAAACAGGCTCTCGAAGCTGCCCAGCAGTCTAATACTGCCAGAGCGGAAGCCGAAGTAACCCTTGCCAATGCGCAGAGTGCTTACTACACCGCTTTGGGAAATTACTGGAATCGCAATACCACCCAGGGTACAGCCAACAACATCACCCTTTACACTGCAAAATTGCAGTTGGCTGATAACAAAGTATATGAGCTGCAAAAGTATTACGATACTTTAGGCGAAGTTGCCGATAATGATAGCGGCAAAGCCCAGGCACTCATCAACCTGACCCAGGCAAAAAATGACCGTGACACGATCAAATCTACTTTGGATTATTACAAAGCCAATCCGGATACGCTGGATGTGCAATCTTTAACCGCAGAACTTGATCTGGCTAAAGCCGAGTTGGAAGATGCTCAGCGCGCTTATGACCGTGTGAAAGACGGCCCGAACCCCGATGATATTGCTTCTGCCCAGGCAAAAGTAGATGCTGCCCAGGCAACTGTGAACATGCTCAGCATCATCGCTCCGTTCGATGGCGAAGTCGTTGCCATTGAAACTCAGGAAGGTGATCAGGTTGCTGAAGGCGATTCTGCCATTATCATTGTCAACCGCTCCATGCTCTATGTAGATGTTCAGGTAGATGAGACCGAGATCTCACGTG
The DNA here is from genome assembly GCA_034933225.1 of Anaerolineaceae bacterium. Taxonomy (GTDB): domain Bacteria; phylum Chloroflexota; class Anaerolineae; order Anaerolineales; family Anaerolineaceae; genus UBA6107. The sequence continues at coordinate 44,124 of JAYFNV010000024.1, forward strand.
TTGAGATCGGCGATACCGCTACTGTGACTTTTGATGCTTTGCCTGACATCACCGCAACTGGTAAAGTAACCTTTATCAACCCGGTAGGCCAATCCTCCAGCGGTGTGGTCAACTACACCGTACGTGTTCAGTTGGACGAGAGCAATCCAGATATTCTTCTGGGGGCAACCGCAACTGTTGAGATCGATACCGGTGCTGCCGAAACTTTGATGACTGTTCCTGTGGCCGCTGTTCAGACCGATTCTGATGGTAACGAATATGTGATCCGCGTGAACACAGATGGTACGACCGAACAGGTCTCTGTTGTGAGCGGTACTGTTACCGGTACTTCCGTTGTGGTCAAAGGTGACCTGAGTGTTGGCGATATCGTACAGCTATCAACCTCTTCTACAAGCACAACTTCCTCTACTCAGGAAAGCAGCAACATCATGCAATTGGGTGGCAGCGTATCTGGTGGCGGTGGTATGCCTTCTGGTGGCGCTCCCTCTGGTGGTGGCCCTGGTGGCAACTAGTAAAAAGAATTGTATTGGTAAAGTGTGACAACGTTGCCTTACATAAAAGAGGTATGTGAATGATTGAAGTCAAAGATCTAACCAAGGTATATCAAATCGGTGACCAGGAAGTTCGTGCGCTGAATGGCGTGTCGTTGCAGATCAAAGACGGCGAAATGGTCGCGATCATGGGACCTTCTGGTTCAGGAAAAAGCACGCTGATGGCAATTTTGGGCTGTCTGGATATTCCCACCACTGGTACGTACTATATCGATGGCCAGGAAGTGGAGAAGATGAGCGAAGACCAGCTTGCCAACCTGCGTGCCCACAAGATCGGATTTGTGTTTCAGCAGTTCAACCTGCTGCCTCGAACCACAGCCCTTGAGAACGTCATGCTGCCTTTGGTTTACGATGGCTTGAGTGCCAAAAATCGCGTTGAGCGAGCCAAGGAAGCACTCGAAATTGTAGGCTTGAGTGACCGTATGAATAACCACCCGAATCAACTTTCGGGTGGTCAGCAACAACGGGTAGCAATTGCCCGCGCTCTGGTAAATGAACCCTCCATTTTGCTGGCAGATGAACCTACCGGTAACCTGGATAGCAAGACCGGTGCAGAGATCATCGCAATTTTTCAAAAACTGCATAAGGATCGAAAACAAACTGTTGTTTATGTGACCCACGATTCTTTTACAGCAAAACATACAGAACGGATCATCCATATTGCGGATGGCAAGATCTATCAGGACGAGAAAGTTGCTAGTCCATTGGTGGCTGGAACCAGTCGTCCGCAAGAAACTGACCTTTTTGCAAAAAGCAAACCCGCAGATGCCAAGGAGCAGGCAGCATGAACATTTTAGGAAATATCAAAATTGCTCTACGTGCTTTGCGCGCGAATATGCTGCGTTCTTCATTGACTGTGCTGGGTATCGTCATTGGTGTGGCTGCGGTTGTGGCTTTGCTTTCCATCGGCCGTGGTGCAACTGCCAATATCACAGATCAGGTTTCCAGTTTGGGTTCCAACCTGATCACCATCTCTACCCAGATGCAATTTGGTCCAGGGGGTGGATCTGGAAACAGCACTACTTTGCTGTATAGTGACTACGAATCGATCCAATCTTCTGTCGCCAATATTGCAGACATTGTGCCGATCTACTCAGCTCGTGAGCAGGTTGCCAGCACCAACCGCACTTCCAACTACACGGTTTCTGGTGTGACCCCGAACTATACCGATGTTCGTTCTTACGAGATCGATCAAGGTCGTTTTCTGACCGAAGCAGATTACCTGGCCAATGATGAGGTAGCTGTTGTAGGTTCTACCGTTGCAGAGGATTTGTTTGAAGGCTTGAATGCCCTTGGTCGAACCATCAAGATCAACAATCGTGAATTCCAGATCGTGGGCGTTTTGGCTGAAAGTGGTTCTGGCGGCATGACCAGCGGTGATGATATCATCCTGATCCCGCTCAGCACCGGCTATTCCAAGATCTTTGGCAGCAGTGCCATGTCGAATGGCAAACAAACACTCTCCACCGTCATGATCTCGGCGGCTTCTGCTGAAACCGTAGATACCGTGATCAGTGATGTTGAGCTGGTCTTGCGCTCCAACCATAAATTGACGCTCTCTGAAGACCTCGGTTTTACCGTGGCCAGTCAGGCCCAGGCGCTTGAAACATTGAGCACTGTGTCCAGTACCTTAACCGCTTTTCTGGGTGCTATCGCAGCCATTTCACTGTTGGTGGGTGGTATCGGTATTATGAACATTATGCTGGTGTCTGTTACTGAACGTACCCGAGAGATCGGTCTGCGTAAAGCAGTTGGCGCTACCCAGCGTGTCATCCTCACCCAGTTCCTCATCGAAACCATGGTGCTGGCGCTACTGGGAGGTATCCTGGGAATTCTGCTGGGGGTTGGCATTGCGCTCGTCGTCACCTGGCTGGGTCTCATTACCGCCAAGATCACCGCAGATGTAATTCTGTTGGCCTTCTTCTCAGCCGCGCTGATTGGTGTGTTCTTCGGCATCTATCCGGCCTACCAGGCTTCCAAGCTGCGTCCTATCGTGGCACTACGTTACGAGTAAATTGTAAAAGATTTGAGACAACCGGCAACCTGTAAGAAATTACAGGTTGCCAGGGAAACAAATTGGTACTTGATTGATAGAAGTTTCAGAAGATAATAAAGAGTAGATACTCAAAAACCGAGTAGATTGTAGGGAAATATGCCAAAAAAAATATTGATCGTAGATGATGAACCCAAGATTGTGGAAATTTGCCGAGATTATTTGAAAGCTGCGTTCTTTGATACCGTCACCGCAAGCGATGGGCCTTCTGCCCTGGCCGCAGTCGACCGTGAAAATCCCGATCTGATCATTCTGGACCTGATGCTTCCGGGCATGGATGGTCTGGATGTCTGCCGGGAAGTACGCCGCGAACACAACACCCCTATCATCATGCTGACGGCAAGAGTGGAAGAAGCAGATAAGCTCATTGGCCTCGAATTGGGCGCTGATGACTACATGACCAAACCTTTTAGTCCACGCGAGCTGGTTACCCGCGTACGTACGGTCTTGCGCCGTGCCGTGGGCAATTCTCCGGCCGAGGTGATCCGTGTGAACGATCTTACCCTGGACCGCAACCGTTACATTGCTGTCCTTCCCGAGGGCGAAGTAGCCCTTACCCCCACTGAGTTTGAAATTTTGGCCACCCTGGCCAGCCAACCAGGCAGGATCTTTTCTCGATCTCAATTGCTGGTTGCTGTAAGAGGTGTGGCTTTTGAAAGTTATGAGAGAGCGATCGATTCTCATATCCGAAATTTACGAAAGAAATTGGAACCAGCCGATAGTGAACCCAAGTACATCGTCACTGTTCACGGGGTTGGTTATAAATTTGCAGGTCATTAATGAATGGAAAAAACCGCAGCTAAATCAATTCGCAACATCCGCAGACGCCTGATCCTGACAGTGGTTCGGGCTTTTGCCATTGTTGTGATCTTAACGGTAATCAGCTTATTGGCGCTTACTGTCTACGAGTTGAATAATAAAACCAAGAGCAACCCTTTCTATAAATCTCCCAGCACCATGTTGCTGGAAGCGTTTTACATTGGCAACGGCGGTTGGAGCAATATCGACCGGCTGGTGAATGCCTCGCAAACTTCAAATACAACCCCGGGTCAGCAACCGCCTGATCAGCAACCGCCAGATCAGCAGACCCCTGCTGATGTACAGCCGTTGACTCAACCGGCGCCGAGCAATCAGCAATTTCCGGCTCAAGATTGGAATGATTCCATTGTTTTGGACCAGGATTCTGTTGTACTCATTGATCATGGCAAGACCAACTCGGACCTGATCGGTACGGTCTATACCCCAGCGCCCGGGCAACCTACCAGCACAATTGAGGTGAATGGAAAAGTCGTTGGCTGGGTGATCCGCGATCTACGCGACCTGCCGCATCCTTTACGTCTTTCCATTGCAGCATTGTACCCGGTGGCAGAAGTGGCTGTTTTCCTGGCCATCCTGGCTGTTGTCATCGGCATCTTGCTCACGCGCCGGGTGGTGAACCCGATCGCTGAGGTAATTGCCGCCGCCGAGAAAGTATCGAAGGGTGATCTTTCCACCCGCATCACCATGAAAAAAGGCAGTGATGATCTTTCGGCCCTGGTGGAGCACTTTAATGATATGACGGCCGCTCTGGAACAGAATGACAATGAACGGCGCCAATTATTGGCAGATATTGCCCACGAGCTGCGTACGCCACTTTCTGTTTTGCGTGGACGTCTGGAAGGCATTGTAGATGGCATCTATCCCATCAATGAGGCCAATATCGCTCCGGCACTGGAAGAGACCTATTTGCTGGAACGGCTTGTGGAAGACCTGCGGTTGTTGACCTTGGCAGAAACACGTCAGCTTCGCTTTGAGCAGCGCGAGATCGATCTGAATGAATTGTTGGATCGGACCATGACCGTTTTCAAGCCTGAAGCGGTTGATAAGGATGTGGCATTGAATCTGGAATTGGCGCCAGATCTACCCAAAGTTTGGGTTGATCCACAGCGCCTGGAGCAGGTGATTGGCAACATTCTGGACAATGCACTGCGTTATACCAAAGAAAAGGGAACCATCACCGTCACCGGAATTGCTCATGAAGATGGAGTGTACATCTCCATTGCAGACAGCGGCAGCGGTGTGCCAGAAGATGAGATCGGCCGTATCTTTGACCGGTTCTGGCGCAACGAAAAAAGCCGTGCCCGTTCCAATGGGGGTGCAGGCCTTGGATTGGCCATTGCCAGACAATTGATCGAAGCCCAGGGCGGTAAGATCGGCGCCGAAAATGTGCCAACAGGTGGTCTTAAGATCTGGTTCATCCTGCCTGAAAAGTAAAAGCTTCAGAGAGTGGTGTAAAAAACCACTCTCTTTTTAAAAATATACCTTTTGGCATAAACTAATTTATGCATTTTTGCATATAATTTCATAGAGTAAATCCCACTTCTTGCATTGGAGTAAGCTATGGAAAACAAGGAATACCGGCTTTATGGTTACCGCTGGGTGGTCCTGGCGGTTTTTATGTTCATTAACTTGACCATTCAAATATTGTGGATCGCCTACGCGCCCATCACAGGACCGGCTGCGAAATTCTACAATGTAACTGACCAGGCAATTGGGTTCTTTGCCATGTCCTTTATGCTGGCATTTATTCCTTTATCCCTGCCGGTTTCCTGGGGCATCGATACCTTTGGTTTCCGCAAAACGGTCAGCCTGGGCGCCATTTTGATGGGCGTCTTTGGCATCGTCCGTGGTCTGGCCGGCGCTAACTACGGACTGGCCATGCTCAGCACGGTGGGGATCGCAATTGCGCAGCCCTTCCTGTTGAATGCCTGGACAACCGTACCCGCCAAGTGGTTCAATGTGGAATTCCGCGCTACCGCAGTGGGATTGGTAACCCTCTCCAACCTGGTCGGTACGGCCATTGGTATGGTATTGACCCCTATCCTGACTGAAACACTTCCCATCCCCACCGTACAATTGATCTACGGTGGTGTGGCTGCTTTCTCTGCTTTGCTGTTCCTCATTTTTGCTCGCGAAACACCGCCCACGCCTCCCTGCCCGCAGGGGATGGATGTTCGGGCTCTCATGCTGGATGGGCTCAAGAACGCTGTTCGCAATAAGATGTTCTGGTACTATCTGGCCGTCTCCTTTATAGGCATGGGAATCTTCAACGGCATCACCACCTGGGTGGAAGCCATCATTCGCCCGAGAGGTTTCAGCACCACCGATGCCGGTATTCTGGGCGCACTCATGCTGGTGGGTGGTGTGATAGGAGCGGTGGTCGTTCCGCCCTTCTCAGACCGCTCGCACAAACGCAAAAAATACCTGCTCCTTGGCATTCTGGCTGCCATCCCCGGTTTGATCGGGGTGACCTATGCGCCGACGCTGTGGCTGTTATACGTCTCCGCTTTTGTTTTGGGTTTCTTCATCACCAGCACCAGCCCCATCGGCATGCAGTACGCGGCTGAGATCACTCAGCCTACCCCGGAAGGCACCTCCAATGGCTTGATCCAGCTTTTTGGCCAGGCCTCTGTGGTGTTTGTCTATATTATGGAAGCCATCAAGACCCCCGATGGTTCTTTTACTCCTTCCTTGCTGTTAGCCATTGGCCTCTTGTTGGTGAGCGCACTACTCATCACCCAACTCAAAGATCCTGAATATTTGAAGAAGGCAGAATAACATGGCTGGCGAACCCTGCATCCTCGCAGTTGATCTGGGTACTTCCGGCTGCAAAACCGCCATCATCACTGCCACAGGCAAAGTGTTGGGCTGGGAATTCATGGAAGTTCCTCTCCTTGTACTTCCCAACGGCGGCGCCGAGCAGGATCCGCGTGATTGGTGGAATGCATTTTTGCTCACCTCACGCAAGCTGATCGGTAAGGGGCTGACTCCTGTAGAAAATATTGTGGCAGTCTGCTGCTCCACTCAGGGCGAGGGGACTGTGCCGGTAGACCGTGACGGCAACGCCTTGACCAACTGCATCTTGTGGATGGACATGCGCGGCGCTGAGAATCTGAAGAAGATCACCAGTGGTTTCCCCATGGTGTCTGGCTATGATGCCACCAAACTGGCGCGCTGGATTAACCTCACCGGCGGCGCACCTTCTTTGACCGGTAAAGATCCCGCCGCGCACATGCTCTACATCCGCGATGAGATGCCCGACATCTATAACCTGACCTACAAGTTCCTCAATGTGCTCGATTACATGAACCTGTGCCTTACTGGCCGCATCGTGGCCACCCCCGATTCCATTCTCACCTCATGGGTGACAGATAACCGCGATTCAGCTCATGTGAAGTACGACAATGCGCTCATCAAGAACAGCGGCATTGACGCCGAAAAATTCCCGGAGATCGTCCCTTGTGACGCCATTGTGGGCGAGCTGAAACCGCAGGTGGCGGAATCTCTGGGTCTGCCCGCCGGGGTAAAGGTAGTGGCGGGCGCCATTGATACCACCTCGGCAGCCATTGGCTCTGGCGCGGTGGGCGATTACGAAGGTCATTTGTGCATTGGCACTTCCTCCTGGATCGCAGCCCATGTACCCTTCAAGAAGACGGATATCACCAGTTCGCTGGCCTCCGTGCCCTGCGCCATCCCCGGCAAATTCTTGATGATCATCATGCAAACCACGGCTGGCGGCAACCTGACCTTTTTGCGCGACAAGATCCTGTATCACAAAGACGAACTCCTGCGTGAAGAACACGTTCCCGATGTTTACAAGGTGATGGACCGCATCGCTGCCAGGGTACCTGCTGGTAGCAATGGGGTGATCTACACTCCGTGGATCTACGGCGAGCGCTCTCCGGTGGAAGACAGTGATGTGCGTGCTTCCATCTTTAACCTCTCCCTGGAAAACAGCCGCGAAGACATTATCCGCGCGTTCCTGGAAGGGGTGGCCTTCAACACCCGCTGGATGTTGGCCCCGGCAGAAAAATTCCTGGGTCACAAAATTGAGAGCCTCAACCTGGTGGGCGGCGGAGCAAAATCGGCGGTGTGGTGCCAGATATTTGCAGACGTGATGAACCTGACCATCCGCCAGTTGAAAGACCCCATCGAGGTCAACGCCCGCGGCGCAGCCTTCATCGCCGCTGAAGCGCTGGGGCTGGTCAAGTTTGAAGACCTGCACCAGTACGTTGAGGTGGAAACCGTCTATACCCCCAACCCGGCCAACCGCGCCACCTACGATAAGATCTTTGCTGAATTCGTGACCTACTATCAGCAGACCAAAGCGATCTATAAGAGATTGAATAAATAACCTGTAATTTACGAGTACAATAGTTGAAAAGGAATTAAAAATGACATTGTACCCACAATACAAGTTTATTGATTTGTTTGCAGGCATAGGTGGAATTCGTATTGGCTTTGAAAGAAACGGCGCTAAATGCGTCTTTTCTTCAGAATGGGATTCTTATGCGCAACAAACCTATTTTGCCAACTTCAATGAAATGCCGGATGGAGATATTACAAAAATTGACGCTAATTCAATTCCAGACCACGATATATTAACAGGTGGTTTCCCCTGTCAGCCTTTTAGTATTGCAGGTGTTTCAAAAAATAACTCGCTTGGTCATGAGCATGGTTTCAAACACGCGACTCAGGGTACACTATTTTTTGATGTAAAAAGAATAATTGAACAAAAGCAGCCAAGAGCATTTCTATTAGAAAATGTAAAAAACTTAAAAAATCATGACCATGGTAAAACTTTTTCAGTGATCATGAAAACTTTACAAGAAGAGCTTGGCTATACTGTTTTTACCAAAATTATTGATGGTCGGAAATTAGTTCCCCAACATCGAGAGAGAATCTATATTGTTGGATTTAAAGAAAAGGTAGATTTTCAGTTTCCCGAAATCGAAGATCAACATCCTAGGATTGTTGACATTCTAGAAAGCGAAGTGCCAGAAAAGTACACATTGACAGACAAGCTTTGGAGTTACTTACAAAACTATGCAGCCAAGCATCGAGCTCTGGGGAATGGGTTTGGTTTTGGATTAACCGACATCAATGGAGTGTCACGAACTCTAAGTGCAAGATATTACAAAGATGGCTCAGAAATATTAATTCCTCAAGAAGGTAAGAACCCAAGACGATTAACTCCCAGAGAATGTGCAAGGTTGATGGGTTTTGATGATTCTTTTAAAATTGTCTGTAGCGATACTAGAGCTTATAAGCAATTTGGAAATTCTGTTGTTGTTCCGGTAATAGAGAAGATTGCTGAGCAAATAATTCGATGCTTACAGAACCCTTATCCAGAGAACCATCAGGAATACACTCCTCGACTTTTGGAGAAATCCGAGAAATACTCTTAAATTGGGGAGAAGCAAATTACCAAAGTTTTCCGTGGAGATCAACTCAAAATTTATGGTTTGGGTTGATCGCTGAAGTATTATTGCAACGGACACGTGCCAATAATGTACTACCTGTCTATGAACAATTTGTTATTAAATTTGAAACCCCAATAATTCTGGCAAATTCCTCAATAGAACAAATATCTTCTGTGATTTTTCCTTTAGGGCTTTCATGGAGGGCTAAATATATACATCAGCTCGGAATCGAAATCTTGAATATTGGCAACAAAATCCCAAATCATTATGAAGATTTAGTGAAACTTCCATGCATTGGGGATTATGTTGCTTCTGCTTACTTAATTTTTCATTTACAGCAGCCAGGGACAATAATTGATGTGAATATTGTTCGGTTTTTATGCCGTTTAGCCAATCTTAGTTATGATGGAGAAACACGCAGAAAACAGTGGTTTAGGGAAATGGCCAAATCACTTACTCCTATCCAAAAAAACAAAGAATTCAATTATGCAATTTTAGATTTTTCAATGATTCAATGTAAGAAGAATCCAAATTGTGATTTATGTCCGATGAATAAATTATGTTTATATGAGGGTAAAAATGGACCTAAATAAAATATTCAAATCTGTAGTTTATAAAACTTTAGCCGGAGTTGATTTAGTTATCGGCGTTTCACATCAACATGAGATAAATGGAACTCAGCCTTTACGGGATTTCTTCGAAACAGACGAACGAATTTCAGGAACTATTACCTGGCACCTCTTTAGTGATAATGATGAGACTATTACCCAGGTTGGCGATTTTACATTCTATGATGCACGTGCAAGGTCTTTTGAAAGAACTGGAAGAAGTGAGTGGCGCTTATACTATTCAGGCGAATTTTTTGAGCGAGCTACCATTGGCGACTTGCTTATTCTGGTAAAAACTGTCACAAATGATATTCATGGATTAGTTTTTCAAAATGGTTCAAATTGGCAAAGAATCGCCGCAAAGTTATTCAACCTTAGAGACATCTCTATTGATGCGGCTCAATTAACAAAAGACGAACTTTCTAAAAATGAAATTGAATATTCCAAACGAAGAATTATTGATGAATTAGGAATTGAATATGAATTGTCGTTCTCAGAAAATGAGGAATCTATTGCAAAAAGATTGCTTGATGAAGCTAATAAATCCGGAATACCTTTTCCAAGAACAAGAACAGTATCTGATTTCGCGCGAAAGCAAGTAAAGGAAGATGGAAAATTCCTTGATGACATATTGGTCGCATGGCTGGATAAAGAAGAACGGATATTTTATGCAATGGAAAGAATATTAGTTCAAAAAAAGTTGGCTGATGGGTTTGACTCTGTTGATGATTTCATAAGTTATTCATTACAGGTACAAAATAGAAGAAAATCGAGGATGGGGTATTCATTCCAAAATCATTTGGAAGTGATTTTTCAAAAAAACGGCCTAAAGTTTGAATCTCAAAAAATCACTGAAGGGAAAAATAAACCCGATTTTATTTTTCCCGGTATAAAGGAATATAAGGATGAAGGTTATCCCTCGGAAAGATTAGCTATGTTAGCATCAAAATCAAGTTGTAAGGAAAGATGGGCGCAAATATTGACAGAGGCTGCTCGCATTCCTGATAAACATTTATGTACTCTTGATCAAACAATTACAACTGATCAAATTCGGAAAATTAGTTCAGAACATATCAAATTAGTCATTCCTGAATCGCTACAAGCCACGTATACAGATGAGCAAAAAAGAGGAATATGGAAATTATCCAATTTTGTTGATTACATTAAAACACTACAAATAATGTAAGGGCCGGTTCACGAACCGCCGATACCGGAATTATGCTTAATCAAAAAGAGGTTAGACTTAAGTCTCACCTCTTCGTTTTTAAAGGGGATTACTCTACTGTGGTCAGCACGGATTCAAAGCGGTCCAGTGCGTCGTTGATCACTTCATCGGTGTCGGCCATGCTGGTGTACATGCGGCTGCCGGCAAGTGTGATGAGGCCGGAGGCCATGTAGGCAGCGCCCATTTCTTCCATCATGTGCTTGCGGGGTTTGAGTTCCTTGACCATCTTGATGGGGTGTTTGAGGTCGAGGAGCATGACGGCAGCGGTTTCCAGATGGCAGATGGAGCCCTGGTTGTAGGCGACAAAGGGCAGGTGATGTTTCTCGATGATGGCCTGCAAGCCTTTGGTGAGCTTATCGCCTTGCTGTCCGGCGATGACGGGGGCGTTGGTGCGTTCCATTTCCAGCAGGGCATAATATCCGGCCACGCAGGAGAGCGGGTTGGCAGAAAGGGTGCCGCCCACGTAAGCGCGTTCGCCTGTACCGCCGATACCGGCAGAGAGGTGCATCATCACCTCTTTGCGTCCACCCAGGGCGCCAGCCATGGGATAGCCGCCGGTGATACATTTGCCAAAGACGGTGAGATCGGGTTTGACGTCAAAGTAGCCCTGAGCGCCGCCCATGCCCATGCGGAAGCCGGTGACAACCTCATCAAAGATGAGCAGGGCGCCGAATTCATCACATAGTTCGCGGACTTTTTTGTTGAAGTCATGAGCAACGGGGCGGGTTCCGCTTTCAGGCCCCATGGGTTCCAGAATAACGGCAGCCGTGCCGCCGATCAGACGGTTGAAGATCAGTTTGCGTTTGAGCTCGCCCAGGTCATTGGGGTAGAACTCCTGGGTATTGGCAGTGGCGCCAAAGGGGATGCCCGCAGATTCAAAGCGGCCGGTGCCAGGTACGTGCAGCCCGTACACCATGGAATCGCTCCAGCCGTGGTAAGCGCCGCCCACTTTGATGATCTTCTTCTTGCCGGTGTGGGCACGGGCAGCGCGGATGGCGCCCATGACGCTCTCAGTGCCGGAGCCGAGCATGCGTAGCATCTCGATGTTAGGCATGAGGCGGTTGACCAACTCGGCCAATTTGAGCTCATATTCGTGGAAAAGACCGGTCACGGGTCCGGATTCGTTGATGACTTCCATCACCTTCTCGCGCACGGGAGCATAATTGCTGCCCAAAACGGTGGGGCCACCCGCCTGTAGAAAATCAATGTAGCGGTTGCCGTCCACATCCCACATGTAGGCGCCTTCAGCTTTTTTGATTGCCATAGGGAAGGGGAAGTTGAAGGCCAGGTTGTGCTGAACGCCGCCCGGAATGTACTTCTTGGCTTCATCGGTCAGTTTCTTGGATCCCTGGCACTTGTCTTCAAAATATTTCAGGTACTCGTCCATCTTCTCGCGTTTGATCAGATGGGGAGGCTGAGAAACGAGATCATCCAGTTTACGGTAGACCTCGGCGGTATCGTGATATTCAGAAATTGCGTACTTCTGTTCGCTCATTTAGAATTCTCCAGTTTGTTGGTTTCTTCGGTTTTCTTTTCGTCTTTGCGCAGCATAAAGAAGACCAGTTCGCGGATGGGTGCTGGCACTTTGGTGATCTTTTTCTCGGTGCATAACGCCATCAGGTAGGTCACGGCGCATTTTTCAAGTAATTGCACATTGAAGATGGTGCGGTCCGGGTCGGGGCCAAGCAAAATGGCACCATGATTTTGGATGATATAGGCATTGGCCTTGTTGCCCAGTTTCTTGACCACGTTCTTTTTAAGGAAGGGCGTCCCTGAGGGAGCGTAGTCGATGATATCGACGGCTTTGCCCAGGAAACGGACCTGTTCGTCATATAAAGCAGGGATGGGGGTATGGGTGAGGGCCAGGGTGCTGGCATACATCTGGTGGGTGTGGATGACACAGTTTGTGTCCAGCCGATGCTCATAGATGGCAGCGTGCATGGCGCTTTCCACGGAGGGCTTGCGAGTGCCTTCGATGACAGACAGGTCATAGCGCAGCACGCAAATATCTTCCGGGGTCATGATGGCATAGTCATAATTGCTGGGGGTAATGGCAAACACATCTTCTCCCGGTACGCGCACCGAGATGTTGCCGCCAGTGCCCATGAGAATGCCTTTTGAGATCAGCTTCTGGCAGATCTCCACAACGGTCTTCTTTGCTTCAAGGTAATTGCCCATACTTTTCTCCTAAAGAGCTTTCAAATTACAACAGAATAATTATATTCGTTGAATGGCAGAGCATGTTCTCCAAAAGGGCATTATTTCCATTTTTCTATCCAAAGTAATATGTCTGGCTTGCAGTAACTAAGAAACTTGCCAGGTGTTTCTTTATTATCTATTGTAAACAGGCGTAGAATAAGCAGATATTAATTTTTATTAATGAAAGTGAAATCGGAATTATGAAAAATCAAGAGAACCGCTTGTACCCTTACCGCTGGGTCGTTCTGGCGGTATTTATGTTTGTGAACCTGATGGTGCAGTTGCTGTGGGTATCTTATGCACCCATCACAGGACCGGCTGCCAAATTCTACGGCGTAACCGATCTGAACATTGGCTTTTTGGCCATGTCGTTTATGATCGTGTATATTCCCCTCTCCATCCCGGCCTCCTGGATGATCGATACCCTGGGCTTCCGCAAGTCAGTGGCCATTGGTGCGGTCCTGATGGGCCTCTTTGGCGTTTTGCGTGGTCTGGCTGGCCAGAACTACACCCTGGTGCTCATCAGCACCATCGGCATTGGGCTGGGTCAACCGCTGTTGATGAACTCCTGGACCACTTTGCCGGCGCACTGGTTTGAAAAAGAATTCCGCGCCACGGCAGTGGGGCTGGTTACCCTCTCGGGGCTGATCGGCATTGCCCTGGGCATGGTGCTGACCCCCATCTTTGAGCTGACCATGAGCGTGGCCACCATCCAGTTGATCTACGGTTCCATCGCCGCTTTTTCCGCGCTCGTCTTCATCCTCTTCGCCCGCGATTACCCGCCCACGCCGCCTTCCCCGGAAGAAGAGAAAGTGCGGGCCCTGGTCTTGGATGGCCTCAAGAACGCCGTCTCCAACCGCAACTTCTGGCTGCTGGTCTTTGTTCAGTTCCTGGGCATGGCCATCTTCAACGGTCTGACCACCTGGATCGAGAGCATTGTGCGTCCAAGAGGGTTTGCTCCCACCATCGCAGGCGATCTGGGTGCGCTGATGCTGGTGGGCGGTATCGTAGGCGCCATTGTGCTGCCTGCCCTTTCAGACAAAGAGCACAAACGCAAGAAATACCTGCTCATTGGCGTCTCCCTGGCGGTACCCTTCTTGATCGGCCTTATCTTCATCAATTGGCTGCCGCTGCTGATGCTCAGCTCCTTTGGCCTTGGCTTTTTCCTGGTCAGCGCCAGCCCCATTGCCATGCAGTTTGCCACCGAGATCACTCAACCCACGCCGGAAGGTACTTCCAACGGCCTGATGCAGTTGTTCGGCCAGGCTTCTGTGGTGTTTGTTTATATTATGGAAGCCATGAAAACCAAAGACGGCTCTTTTACCCCTTCTTTGCTGCTGGCATCCGTTCTGCTGGTACTTTGCGTGGGCGTCATCACCTTCTTACGCGACCCCAAAGCTGGTACGCATGACAAGGTTCCCGCCAATCTGGAAGAAGCTCACTTGAACGAGACCCCTGCCGCTGAGTAGAATTGGAGCAATCCTACTTGTACAGAGGTTGAGATGATCTGGTTATTATTGGTATCACTGGCCTGGGCGTTCTCCTTTGGCTTGATCAAAGGAAACCTCGCCGGCGTAGACTCAAACTTCGTGGCTTTTGTTCGAATGGCATTCTCATTTCTGGTCTTCTTGCCGTTCATCCGGTTCAAGAAGACCGGATTTAAATTAAGTTGGAAACTGGCTTTAACGGGCATTTTTCAATTTGGGGTCATGTACATTGCCTACATTGCTTCTTTTAAGACCCTCAAAGCCTATGAGGTGGCGCTGTTCACCATTTTTACCCCCATCTACGTGACCCTCATCAACAACGCCATCGAAAAGCGCTTCAACCCTGTCCATCTGGTGACGGCTGCTCTGGCTGTGCTGGGTACCTGGGTGGTGGAGAGTGGGCAGAGCCTTTCTAATGGCATCCTCAACGGCTTCCTGCTGGTACAGGTCTCCAACCTGGCCTTTGCTTTTGGCCAGGTCTACTACCGCAAGCTGATGTCTACGGCAGACGGCTTGAAAGACCGCGATGTCTTTGGCATTCTCTACCTGGGCGCCGTATTGGTCACCGGGTTAGTCACGCTGATGTTTACCCCGCTGTACTCCATTGCCCTCACCTCCAAACAGATCTGGACGCTGGCCTATCTGGGTATTTTTGCTTCAGGCATCTGCTTCTTCTTCTGGAACCTCGGCGCACGCCAGGTCAACGCAGGGGCGCTGGCCATCTTCAACGACCTCAAGATCCCCCTGGCTGTCACGGTCTCGCTGCTGGTCTTTGGCGAGCAGGCCAATTGGGTCAATCTGCTCATCGGCGGCAGCATCGTGGTGCTCTCGCTGTTCTTCAATGAGTTTGTGCAGAAGAAAATTGGAAAGGTGTAAAGTCAAGGCGCTCTGAAGAGGAGCGCCTTTTTCTCAATGTAACGTAATTCTGACAAAAATCTCCTATAATGAAATCACAAATTCTATTATCGAGGCAATCATGGAAAACGAAATCTTAAAGGTAATCCGCAATCGTCGCAGCATCCGCAGTTACACCCAGGATCCGATCAGCGACGAAGCCATTGAGGCGATTCTTGAGGCTGGCATTTATGCTCCCAGTGCCATGAATCAGCAGGAATGGCATTTTACTGTGGTCAAAGACCCACAAATGATGAAAAAACTACGCGACATCATGAAAGACAATATGCTCAACTCTGGGGTGCCGGCCATGGTCGAACGTGCCAGCGCAGAAGGCTTTGTGGCTTTTCATAATGCGCCGGTATTGATCTTCCTCTCAGCCGATGAGAAGGTACGTTCTGCGCTCATTGATGGTGGCATCGCGGTCGAGAACATGGCTCTGGCAGCAGAAAGCCTGGGGCTGGGTTCCTGCATTATGACCTCTTCAGTGATCCTATTTAATGTCGATCAGGAAGGCACTTTGGTTCACGAACTTGGTTTCCCGGCCGGGTATAAACACGTTTGTACGCTCTCGCTTGGCTACAAGGCTGAATTCCCGGAGCCAAAACCAAGACGTGAAAACCTGGTCAATATCATCTAAACAAACAATCGCCGCAATTACACTGCGGCGATTATCTTGTAGTAAAAAAAATGGATATTACAGTGACTGAGAGGTGCTCTTTGAGCTTTCGTTCACCTCGGCTGCACTGACCTCACGGCTGAGCTTGTCGGAGAGGGAGGCGCCTTCCAGGATGTGCATGGTGTTGAGGGCGATCTCGGCGGTGGGGATGGGCTCCACCCAGCCCTGCACCGCGGCGATGAAGTGCTGCACCGGGCCGTCAAATAAACCGGCCATCTGGCCAACGGTGTTTTGCCTGAACTCGAAGGCGGCCAGATCCGCACTGGCGTTCAGATCCAGGTTGCCAAAGCTCTTATACAGGCCGAATGGGTTGAGGCGAACGCCGCCCTCAGAACCGGTGATGTAAGAGCCATCCAAATTGTTGAGGTGCATCGCCCAGGTTTCGATGAAATTGAGGGTGATGTCCTTTTCCAGGGCCACTGTTCCCAGCGCCACTTCTTCTACATCAAATTGGCTTTCCTGGCGGCGTGCTTCATCCATGCCTGTCTGCTGATACAGCTTACCGCTTATGCGTATAGGCTTCGGGTTGCCGAGCAAATAGAGAATGTTGGCGATGTGATAAACGCCCAGATCATACAGAGCGCCGCCCCCGGCCGTCTCTTTTTGCACAAAAGACGGCGTGCCGTAGCCATCCACATAGGGGCGGCCGCGGCGGCGGAACCCGGCGGAATGGGCCAGGTAAGGGGTGCCCAGCCAGCCATTTTGTATGGCTTCCATGGCGGCACGGGTTTCCAGACTGAACAGGTCCGAGAGCTGAATGGAAAGCAGCCGCTTGGCCTGCAGTGCTGCATCCAGCATGGTCTTACCATCTGCATAACTGCCGGCGATGGGCTTTTCGCAAAACACGTGCTTGCCTGCCTGCAAAGCCGCCACACTGACGGGCATATGCAGGTTATTGTGCAGACAAACGCTGACCGCGCTGATGTCTTGCCGGTCCAGCAGGGCGCGATAATCGGTGGTCCAAAAGGGGAGGTTGAATTCGCGTGCCACGGCTTCGGTTTTTTGCGGATCGCGTCCACAAATGCCGGCCACTTTTACCTCTGGCAGGGTCAGATAGGTTTCCAGATGTTTTTTGCCAATTTGACCCACTCCAATGATGCCAACGGATACCTTGCCAGATGTCATTGTGTCTCCCATTCCCCTTAGTTTGAATTGAGGGCCATTTTAACGGTCTTTGAAAGCGGCAGGCAGAACTGCACGGCTGTTCCGTTGCCTGGTTCGCTGCTGATGCTGATCTCTCCGCCCAGAAGTTCGATCAACTGTTTGGAGATGGAAAGCCCAAGACCGGTGCCGTAATCTTCGCGGTTATTGGATTTGTCGACCTGGAAGAAGGCCTCAAAGACCTTGTTGAGGTCTTCTTTGGGGATACCTTTGCCGGTATCTTGCACGGTCACGCAGGCCATGGATCCTTCTACCTCAGAGGTGATCTTTACTCCGCCTTTTTTGGTGTATTTGAGTGAGTTGGAAAGCAGATTCAGTACCACCTGTTTAAGCCGCACACTATCACCGCGAACCAGTTTTATGAAGGGCGACAGCTCGGTTTCAAGGTATAGCCCTTTGCTGTTGTAGGCGCCGGCAGTGATGAGCACCATCTCGTTTATAAGGGAGTTGAGGTCAACATCTGAGATCTCTACCTCATACTGCTTGTTTTCCAATCTGGCCATGTCCAGAATATCATCGATCAGCGATTTGAGGTGCTGGCTGTTCTGGTAGATGCATTCAATATCGCCGCGCAGGTCGGGGGTCCAGTTGACCTCGCCGTAACTTTGTGGGGCGTTGATCATGGTCTCGCTGAAACCGATGATGAGGTTGAGCGGAGTACGCAGTTCATGGCTGACGTTTTGCACAAAGTTTTGCTTCACAGCACGGGCCTGCTCGGCGTCATCACGTGCCTGCATGAGCGAGAAATTGGTCTCAGAGAGGTAGCGTTCGTAATCTTTCAAGCTGTTCACCAGCGCCTGCAGTTTGATCTCGTTGTCGCGGATGATCTGCTCATTGTTCAAGGCAATTAAATAGCGGTTGTGGTACCAGGCCAGGTAAGAGAGCAACTGGGCAAAGATCATCTCCAGCAAGACGGCGATGGAGGCGAGTAATGCAAATGGGAACAGATACTGGTCCAGAAAACTCCAATTCTGGAAGTGGATCAGTGAGGCGACCACGACCACCAGTAGGTTGATGACGATGTACAAAATCGATTCCACTGTCTCCAGCAGGACGATGGCCAGTAGAAACGGGATGATGAGGCAGTACAGGTAACGCGGGTCGTGGTTGGTGGTGATAAGTACGAGCACAGAAAAAGAAGCGCCCAGGCTTAAGATCCAACTGGAAGCCACGGGCGCTTTATTGCGTAATAGATAGGCAATGACAAAACCGATGGTGTAAAGTGCGAAGGTGATCCATAAAGAGGGATCCAGTGAGCTGACCAACAAGCTCTCGGCGCTCATGCCAATGTGCAGCGACCAGAGGGCGGCATAACAGAATACAACCCCTAAGAAAAACGAAAAACCAAAACAATATTTTAGAGATTCATTCTTGAATGCGTTCACTGGCCCTTATTATATATTATGGATATGATTTTTCAGCGGCAGGTTCATCAAACTGGTATTCTCCCACCCTGTAGGCTGCATACATGGCGGCGCCGATGACCCCTGCCTGGTTGCGATAATGGGCAGGCGCCAGGATGGCATGTTTGGTTGTGAGGTACTTTTGAAAATCTTCAAATTCCGTGCTGATGCCGCCCCCCAGCAAAATGTGATCGGGGGAGAGGACGAGCTCGATCTGGTTGAGGACCTTCTGCAAGCCTTTGGCCCATTCTTGCATGGAAAGGCTGTCGCGCCATTTTACTGAGGCGGCCGCCAGCTCTTCTGCCATCTTGCCGTTCACTTCCATCATGCCAAATTCTGTGTTGGGAACCAGCTTGCCGTCCAGAAAGAGGCCGGAACCGATGCCGGTGCCCAGGGTGAGCACAATGGTCACGCCGTGGCGAAGTTCATCTGCTGCCGGGTTGTAGATCTCTGCAAAGCCAGCGGCATCTGCATCGTTGATGGCGAAGTGAGGCACGTTCTCTGCGCTGAGCGTCTTGTGCAGCATTTGCCAGATCTCGTTAAATTTGATCTCAAGGTCCATTATGCCTTGCGGCCAGACCACACTGGGAAAGCCAATACCAATGCCGTCAAAGTGTTTGCCGAGCTGCAAGATCTCCAACAAGGCCTCGCTGTACTTTTCAGTGCGCTGCGTTTGCGGTATCAGACGCATATCAAAACCGCTGGTCTGGATCTCCTGACGCAGGTCCACCTCACCAAACTTGATGGCGGTGCAGCCAATATCAATGCCAAAGTAACTCATGGGTCCCCTTTATGCGTTAGTGTGTGCCGGGAGGAAAATAAAATGAGTAGATATCACCCAGTTCAGGATGAATGTCTTCCAGGTTGACATCCGGGTTCAGCCCCTTGTGCAAGGCCAGGAAGTAAAAGAGATATTGAGCCGCCATGGCAGCGCCAAAACCACCGTATAGACCGCCATCTGGAAGGGGGGCCAGCGGGAGGAGCAATGCTTTTGCTGGCCAACCGGCGGTGGGCTGATCTGTGATCACAACGAGGTTGGCTTTGGAGATGGCAACGCCTTTGGCAAAGTGGAGGGCTTTCTGTAGGGTACGCTCATCCGTTTGCAGCATAAAGATGCAGACATCTTCTCTGAAGGTGGCGCTTGGGCCGTGGGCAAATTCTTCCAGCCCAAAGGCGGTGGCGCTTTCGCCCAGAACTTCCAACAGCTTGAGGCGGATCTCATCAGCGTTGGGCTTTTGAATACCAAAGCCGGTGACGATGTGGCGGGTAGGACCGGCGGGCAGACGCCCGGCCAGCTCCTGGGCTTTCTTTTGCCAGAGGGGAGCGCTCGCTGCCAGCGAGGCAGGGATTTCCGCCAGGCGGGCCAGGATTGGGTCAGCGACTTCGTCCCGCTGGGTCAGCACCCCGGCCAGGATGGCGCTGAGGGTGTTGGTCTGGTAAGAGCGGGTCTTGCCCAGCGGTACATCATGGCCGGAAGGATCTACCAGTGAAAGTTTGGCAGTTTTCGCCAGGCGAGAGTCTGGGAAGGCGCAGATGCCCACCGTAAAGGCACCGTGTTCATTAGCATACTCCACCGAAAGACAGGTGGTGATAGAGTTGCCCGATTCGCTGATGGCGATCACCAGGGTATGGGCGTCCATCACAACGGGTGGATCCACCTCAAAATCATAGGCATCAAAGGTGTACGCCGGGATATTGAGCGTTCGCTGTAAAAAGTAAGCGGCCGCCAGGGCTGCGTTTAAAGAAGTGCCGCACCCCAGAGTATAGATCAGAGTGGGATGGACCCCTTTCACGGCTTTTTTGATCTTATTCAGGATCTCAGGTGCCAGGCAGGCTTGCAGGCTGGCAGGAATATCGTTGATGGTGTCGAACATATAAAAGGGGTGGCGCTCACGAAGGATGCCGCTGGGAAATTTTTTTCGTAACTTTTCAATATCCATAAAATCGCCTGTTTATCGGTATGGCATTACAAATCTCACTATAAACGAAAACCGATTAAAAAGTTGCCCACCCTTTGCCAAAGGTATGCCAAGCGGATTGAACTAAGCTTCATCGATCTTGATCAGATTTAAATCCTGCAGGGTCTTGATCAGTTCCAGGCGGTTGATGGGTTTGCGAATGTAGCCGACGGCATTGACTGCCTGCGAGAGTTCCGGCTCGTACAATACCGAGCTGATGATGACAGGGATGCTGGCTGTATCCGGATTGGATTTGAAGTTCTTGATCATCTGCCAGCCGTCCATTTTTGGCATGAGTACATCCAGCAAGATAAAATCGGGTTTGACAAGTTGGATGAGGTGGATGGCCGATGTGTAATTATCAGCGCCAAAGACCTGGATGCCGTACGACCCCAACATGCGCTCAATGAGGCGCCGCACCGACTCAACATCATCAATGACCAGACAATTAACCTGTTTCTTGACCGGCAGAATGATGGAGATAGTGGTCGTGCCATCTTCTTCTAAAATGGCATGACGCAGCGATTGGATGGTGAAGAATAACTGGGCGATCTTCCAATGTTCCAGCGCCTGGTCGTTGGGGGAGCGGAAGCGGAAGGTGAGATCATAGAAAAAGTCATTGACCTTGCGGGTCTTGATCTGTACCACCTGATCTTCCACGATCTCGCTGAACATGGAGATGATCTTGTAAAGTCCCTGTTTGGTGAGCACCTGGTCCACCATCACATTCAGGTTGGTGTCCACATCGCGCATATCCAGATGGTCCTGCAAATGGGGCTGCGAGAGCGATTTGCATAATTGCAACGCCTGCTCCAGTATTTGCGAAAGATTGACCAGATCGTAAGAGATCTCCCAATTTTTCAACTCTTCCTGGATCAATTCATTATCGTAAGCTTCTTCGCCTTCAGTATTCCCGGCAGAAGCTGCCTCTGTGGTGTTTTGATTAACGTAGTGGTCCCAGAGAATCGAGATCAGCGCATCCAGACCTTTTTTTAGGTCGCGCTGCACCTGGCGCTGGCTGAGCCCCATCTCTTCTTCAATGACATGCCATTCTTTCATCTGGAAATAACGCGAATTGAGGATCTTAAAACAGCGCCATTCAGTGGCGTTCTCTGGCGTGCCTTCTGGTGGACGCAGGAACTCAATGCTTCCCTGGATGGTTTCCCGCAGGCTGCGCATACGCGCGGTGAGCGGCGCTTCCGGACCGGTGTAGAAAAGTGCCAGAAGGCCATGGTTTTCCAGATAGGCTGGATCTGACAGGTGATTGAGGATGTCTTTTACATCGTTCTGAAATTCGACTCTGTCCATATTCCCTTTAGATGAGACACACCATTATTGTGAAGAGTTATGCTCCAACTATAACATTTTTTGGCTGATTTCAAACCGGGCGGCAGGTGTTTTTGAGCAATTAGGCGTGTCCTTGTCGCTATTTTGGCAGACAGGAGCGCCATTTTTGTTATACCCTGTAAGAGCATAATCCCAGGAAATAAGTCATTCTAATTCATCCTAATTTGTAGGTTGGAGGTGTGAATAAGTAGATTAAGATAGAAGGTGAAGCATCCCTGTATAAAATTCTATGCAAGCCATCTTTTCAGGAGAAAAAAATGAAGACGAGAATTTACGTAGTGTTAAGTTTCATCCTCTTGGCTGCCATGCTTCTTTCAGCCTGCGCTCCCAAGGCCATTGAGACCCAGGCCCCTGCCACCGAAGCTCCCGCCGCTGAAGCAACTGAAGCCCCTGCGGCGCAGAATGTTACCCTGGAGTTCTGGACGTTCTCAGATTACGCCACCGATGCCGGCGGCGACATGATGAAGACATTTATCTCCGAATTTGAAGCTGCACACCCCGGCGTTACTGTTAATATGACCGGTAAGGGTGGCGACGAATTGAACAACGGTATTGTTACCAGTGCCGCCAGTGCTTCCATCCCGGATGTCTATATGGGCACCACCAGCCAGGGCGCTTTATTCGTCAGCATCAACGCCATGCCCAACCTGTATGACCGCTGGATGGCTATGCCTGAAGCTTATCGCTCCCAGTTCAGCCCCTCCATGATCGCAGAAGTGACCCCCGTTGAAAATACCATGTACGCCATGCCCTTCACCGGTTATGCCACATTCTTGTATCGCAACCTGACCGTTCTCAAAGCTGCAGGCATTGACCCCAATGAACCCGTCAACACCTGGGAAGATTGGCTTGGCCAGATGAAGAAGATCCATGACGCCGGTTATTACGGTATGGGCTCCTTCTATAATGACTGGTGGGATTTCGCCAACATCTACAGCGGCGCTGCTACTGCTGATGAATGGGGCATTGATTTCGCCAACAAAACCACCAAGATGAATCCCGAAAAATACATCGAGACCGTCAAATTCCTCGAAGCTGCCAAAGAATATGGCACTGAAAATGGCGATCAGGACCAGGCCACCACTGACCTCTTCTTGAGCAACAAACTGGCCTTCGTCGTTACCGGTCCCTGGATGGATCCCACCTTCAAAGCCGCTAAAGAATCCAATGGGTTGGATTATGACTACGTCCTCATCCCCGGCGCTACCGCTGATAACAAGGGTGGTGTGCGTGGTACAGAATTCGTGACCATTTCCCCCACCAGCAAGAATGCTGATCTGGCCTGGGAATTCGTTACCTACATCTGCGACGAACCTCAATTGGAACGCTGGGGTAAAGCCCTCGGTCGCTTCAACGGCAACGATGCCGCCATGGCCAAGGTCTCTGATCCTCTGTTGTCCATCACCATTGATGCAGCCGCTTCCTCCCTGTTCGAGCGTCCGCCTCACTTCACCACCGCCTACCCTGGTAACTACTATCAGGCCCTGCAGGACAACCTGGCCCAGATCACCTCTGGCGTCTTCACCCCTGAAGCTGGCGCTGCTGATCTGATCACCCAATTGAACGCCACTATCGCAGCTCAATAAACTTCTTAGTTTCTTATCTCTCTGATGAGGTGCGGTTTTAGCCAACCGCACCTCAACAAAAATGTTAGGAGAATCAAGAGAATGAAATACTGGTACAGGAAGACACTAAAACACTATTTGATGCTGCTTCCTTTCTTTCTATTCTTTGCGGTCTTTTTCTTATACCCGATCGTCGAAGGCTTAAACATAAGCTTTTACAAATGGGATAGTGTCAATCCTGCGGTTTTTGTAGGGATCCAAAACTACGTCAATTTACTAAAATCCAGAGATTTCGTTATCTCGTTTACCAATATCCTTAAATATGTTTCCATCACCGTTCCGGTGGGTATTTCAGTTGCTTTTGGGTTAGCCCTGTTCGTAAACAACCTAAAAGGTCCGCTGGCCAATTTCTTCCGCAGTGTGTACTTCATCCCCACCATGATGCCGTTGTTCCTGGCAGCCTCCGTGTGGCGCTGGATGTACGCTCCTGAAGTGGGCATCATCAATACCGCCATGCAAGCCCTTGGCATGCAATCCATCAACTGGCTCAAAAACCCGGATGTGATGATCTTCTCGCTCATTATTGTGGATGTATGGCGCTCAGCCGGTTGGAACATGGTCATCTTACTGGCTGGACTGAAGAATATTCCGCAAGATTACTATGATGCCGCCCGAGTGGATGGCGCCAATAGCTGGCAGGAATTGATCTATGTGACCATTCCGCAGCTCGAACCGGTTCTGTTCTTTGTGATTGCACAGGGTTTCATTTTTGCCTTGCAGGTATTTGATGCGCCCTGGCTGCTCACCCTTTCTACCACGCAAGGTTACGGTGGCCGCTTGAAGGCGCTGCTGTTCCCGGTAATGGATATGTTTGGTCGTGCGTTCGGTGTCTACAAGTTCGGCGAAGCTTCTGCTTACGGGTTCTTGCTCACCATCTTAATTATGATTATTACAGCCATCTTGTTTGCTGTTAGACGTAAAGAGTAGAGGACGTTATGGCAAAGATGCTACATTACATCAAGGTACATTTTAGAATTGGCGGGCTGATCAGATGGATCATGGCGATCTTATTCGCCATCCTGGCGCTCTTCCCGCTGTGGTGGATGTTCAATATCGTTTTCAGTGAACCGGGTATTCCCATTGCCATCAACCCGCGTTTGTACCCCACGTCTTTATCGGCAGGCATTGAGAACATCAAACAGGTACTTTCACAGGCAAATGTTTTGGCTGCTTATGGTCACTCTTTGGCCTACGCTTTCTTGACCGTGGCAGGCTCCCTGCTGCTTACCTCCATGGCCGCCTATGAGTTCGCCCTTTTCGATTTTCCCGGCAAGAACGTTTTGTTCGGCATCGTTCTGGTGGCGCTGATGATCCCGACGGCAGTTACGCTGGTTCCCACTTACTTATTGGTAGCTCGCCTTGGCTGGGTAAACAGCATGCAAGGGTTGGTGGTTCCAGGGCTGGCTTCTGCGTTTGGTCTGTTCATGCTCACCCAATTCTTTAAAGACATTCCCAGAGAGATCATGGATGCTTCATTGGTGGATGGCGATACCCACCTGGGTACCTACTGGCACGTTGTTCTGCCGCTTTCCAAGAATGCGCTCGTCACCCTGGCCATCCTGACCTTTATGACCACGTGGGGCAACTATGTTTGGCCTATGGTCATTGCCAAAAACAACGACATCATCACCGTCAGCCAGATGATCAACTGGTACAACGATCCCAATTCGTTTATGACCGTCAACCTGATGATGACCGCTTTCTTCCTGGCTGCCATTTTACCCATCATCGTTTACATTTTCTTCCAGCGTCAGATCATTCAGGGCATTTCGATCACAGGCCTGAAGGGCTGATCTTACCGAGACAAATTTTATCTAGGAGAAAACCATGTTCAAGATCAAACAGAGTTTGGATGCTGTCAATTACGGCGCTTATTTCTATACCGGTGAACCCCTGACCATGGAAGCCATCGTAGATCGCGCAGTCAAGTTCGGATATGATGCGGTGGATCTTTGGCCTCACCGCCCCCTGACCTTCCCGGCTGATTTCAGTCTGGAAAAACGCAAGAATCTGCTGCATTATGCCAACGATAAGGGCATCAAATTTGCGGCAGTGGATGGCTGCACTAACTTTATGCGCACAGAACACATTCTGGTGCCGCATACTGAAATGCAGTTGCTGTACGTCCGCGCTTGCTGTGAGCTGGCACGTGATCTGGATTGCCCCACTGTGCGCATTTTGCCGGCCTTTATTGGTTATTTCTGGCAACCGTACTGGGACCAGGGTTATTGCCAGACGGCCATGCATTCCAGAACCGTGGAAGTCTCCACTCAGGATGATTATTTGCTGGAGTGGGATTCCGTCCGTGCCGGTGTGTTGGAAGCCGGCAAGATCGCCAAAGAGTACGGCGTTGAGCTGGCTGTGCAGGGACACCCCCCTGTGGTCAATTGCGTGCAGGACCTGTTGGCCCTGGTAGAAGAAGTGAACCTGGATAACGTAAAGATCGGTCTGGATCTGCCCCTATTTGAGAACCAGGATTCAGATTACATTACCGGTATCGTCACCAGGATCGGCAAGAAAATGATTCACTCTCACACACTGGGCTCCCGCCTGCGTTACGGCCCCAGCGGTGTGGTCTACGCCAGCGAAGAAGTGGTTCCTGGCGACGGCATTGAGAATTGGCTGCCCTTCTTCAAAGCCTGCAAAGAAGTGGGCTATGAAGGTTACTTTGCCTACGAACAATGCGCGCCTTTCCTCATGCCCGGTCACAAAAAACCGACTGTGGAAGAGATCGACCGCCGTCAGCAGGTTGGCTTTGATTTCATCAAGTCATTTGAGAGTCAAATCTAGGTTTTAAATCAATTGTAGATCTGGAGGGACCCGTTTGCAGCACTCGTAACTGTAAACGGGTCTTTCGTTTTTAAACACAATTCCTTAACGGCACATCATTGGCAAAAATCTGGCGGGGCAGCGAATCCATTTTCTACTATTCTATAAGTGCTCATTTTCTTTTGTGATTACCATTTCTTTGGCGAGGAATCTCAGGACCCATTCATGAATTATGTGATCTCGTATGATCTTGGCACGGGCGGTCTAAAAGCCGGTCTCTTCCGCGCGGATGGGACAAAAGTGGCGTTTCAGTTCACCCCCTATTACACCTACTATCCAAGGTCAGACTGGCATGAGCAAAACCCGCTGGATTGGTGGCAGGCAGTCTGTGATTCCACCCAGCGGTTGTTGCGGGCGAGCAAGATCAACCCGGGGCTGGTGATGGCCGTGGCGGCCAGCGGGCACAGCCTGGTGGCTGCACCTGTGGATGCGCACGGCGACCTGTTGATGGAACGGGTGCCCATCTGGTCAGACCGGCGCGCCAAGGACGAGGCAGCCGAGTTCTTTAGCCGGGTGGATTATCAGAGCTGGTACAAGACCACCGGCAACGGCGACCCGCCTGAGACCTATTCGGTCTTCAAGCTGATGTGGCTCAAGAAGCACCACCCCGATGTCTTTGCCAGGACAAGAGCTATTTTGGGCAGCAAAGATTTCATCAATTATCAATTGACGGGACAGAAAGCCGTCGATTACTCCTACGCCTCCGGTAGCGGCGTGTACGATCTGATGAATTGGCAGTACCGCGATGAGTTTATCCAGGCAGCCGGCCTGCCCGCTAACCTGTTCCTGCCTCCGCAAGAATCTTCTGCGCTGGTGGGGGTGGTCACGCCAGAGGCAGCACGCCAAACAGGATTATGCGCAGGCACGCGTGTCTACTGCGGCGGGGTGGATAACTCCTGCATGGCCCTTGGCACCACGGGGCTTGGCAAGGGCAGAGTGTACACCTCGCTGGGATCTTCTGCCTGGATCGCGATTTCTGCAGAACAGCCTATTTTGGATGCAAAGGCATTGCCTTTCGTTTTCGCCCATGTGCAGAAGGGCTATTTCACCACCGGCGTATCCATTTTTTCTGCCGCCAACGGCTATCGCTGGGCCAAAGAGACCTTTTGCGTTGATCTGCAAGATGACCATTACAAACAGATGGACGACATGGCGGCTGCCTCTCCGGTTGGCGCCAACGGTGTGATGTTCAACCCGTCGCTGGCAGGGGGCAGCTCCCAGGAACCGAGCGAGGCTATCCAGGGAGCCTTTATGGGGCTACAGCTTTCCAGCCGGCGCGCAGATATTTTGCGTGCCATTTTGGAAGGGGTGGCGCTTAGCCTGCGCTGTTTTTGCCTTTCGGTGGTGGAACCGCTCATGCAGGGCGACGAGCCCATGATCATCTGCGGCGGCGGAGCAAAAAGCGCTTTGTGGATGCAGATCTTCGCCGATGTGTACGGACGCAAGGTGGAAGTGACCAACGTAGACCAGGATGCGGCCTCATTAGGCGCAGCAGCCATCGCCTTAAAAGGTGAAGGCTGCTGGCCAGATTACACGCCCCTGGACGGATTGTTCAATGTGCAAAAAACTTTTGTGCCAAATTTGGAAGCCGTCCGCCGCTACGCACAGATCTCGAAATGGTTCGTCAAATGGGTTCAAGCGCTGGCCGAGATCCATGACGGCATGAGCAAGGAAAATAATTCTCAATAAACGGAGACGCGATCAATGAAAGTTGGATTCTGTACCATCAATTATTCTGAATTACCTTTGCAAGAGGTGGTTGAACTCGTAGCCAAAAAGGGCTACGAAGCCGTTGAGATCCCGGCTTATACCGACAATGGGCAGATGGACGTGGACGAAATGCTCAAAGGCGATAACGCCAAAAAGCTGAAGAAGCAGATCAACGACGCCGGCCTGATGGTCTCTGGCATTTCCAACCATGCTGATTCCCCGCTTGTGCTCGGCCCGCACGGACGCGACCTGGCCAGTATTTGCCCGGGCACGTCGGAAGAGCAGATCCAGTTTGGCACTGAGAGCATGCTCAAGTGTGCCCGCCTGGCCAATGCCCTGGAAGTACCTGCAGTGGTGGCGTTTTCTGGTGTGGGTAATTTTGGCCATTTCAACGACTGGCCTTACCCCAACGGCTGGATCGAAGAGGAAGAAGCGTTTGTACGCAACTGGGTGCCCATCTTTGATAAGTTCAATGAATACGGCGTGAAGGTGGCCTTTGAGCCGCATCCCAATAACATCATCTACGACATTCACACCACCAAACGCTGTCTGGCCTTATGTGATAACCACCCGGCTTTTGGTATCAACTTTGATCCGGCCAACATCTTCTACACTGGCATCAACCTGGGCAGCTACATTGATGAGATCGGCGACCGTATTGTGCTGGTGCACGCCAAAGACTGCGAGCTGGTGGAACACAACATGGCACGCGGTGGCTACTGGATGCTTCAGCGCGATTGGGGCACGTTGGACCGCTCCTTCCGCTTCCGCATTCCGGGCTGGGGCTCCATCAACTGGAAGAGCGTCATCACCGAGCTATTCCTCACCGGCTACAACGGCGTTTTCTCTTATGAACATGAAGATGTGACCATGTCTCGTGCTGATGGCCTGGACAAGGCCATCGATTTCTTGAAACCGCTCATGATCCAGCAGCCTTATGAAGGCCGCAACGATAAACTCTTCCAAAAGTAAGGAGTACCCTCATGCGAACAATGAAAGCAATGGTTCTGGAGCAACCCCGTAAGTTTGTTTATCAGGATGTGCCCGTCCCCACCATTAGTGACGATGAAGTGCTCATCAAGGTCAAGTATTGCGGCATCTGCGGCTCCGATTGGGGCTCTTATATCGGTAAGTACGAAGAAGAAGTGGCCTGCCTGCCACTCATCACCGGGCATGAGTTCTGGGGCATCATCGAAGAGACCGGCAAGGGTGTTTCCAACTTCAAAGTGGGCGACCGAGTGGCCGTGGATATTTGCCTCACCTGCGGCACCTGCTATTACTGCCGGCGCGGTGAGCCGCTGCTGTGCAGCTCATTCAAACAGATCGGTATTCATGTGAACGGCGCTTATGCCGAATACGTGAAGGCGCCCGCTCGCAACTGCTACATCGTCCCGGAAGAAGTGGATGATTACGCCGCCACCTTTATTGAACCGCTGACCGCCTGCATCAACGCCAGCCGCAAGATGAACTGCGAGCTGGGCGCTTCAGTGGCTGTCATCGGTGCAGGGCTGGGCAACATCCATGCCGCCCTGGCCAAGCTGCGCGGTGCTGCCCCCGTGTTCGTGGTCGATTCTCAGAAGAAGCGCCTGGAAATGGCCAAACAAATGGCCGCCGATGAGATCATCGACATCACCCAAACGCCGGATGCGGTAGCGGAGATCATGCGCCTCACCAATGGGGTGGGGGTAGATTATGTGATCGAGGCCGTGGGCCGGTCTTCCACCTACGAACAGGCCTTCAAGATGATCCGCCGCGGCGGAAAACTGGAGGCATTTGGCATCTGCTCCGATGATGATTATGCCAGCCTGGCTCCGGCTCAGTTTGTGCTGCAAGAAAAGAAGATCGGCGGTTCCTGTGCTGGTATTGGGCACGATTGGGAAGTAGCCATTGCCCTGCTGCAATACAAACGCATTGACCCGCACCCGCTCATCTCTATGATCGTGCCGTTGAACGAGCTCGAGATCGCTCTGAATGAGTTGCAACAAAACAAAGACCTGGTGAAAGTACTGGTATCACCTGAGGCCACTGAACGCAAAATATTGGTCCACTAGATCAATTATTTATTTCGCAATAAAAGATTGGAGAAAGAAATGTTTATTACGTATGATGAATTTGCCAAGACCATTGATGCCAGCTCTCTGAAGCTGGACACCTCCTACGACGACTACAATGCGCTGGTCGCTGCCTGCAAGAAGTATAAATTTGGCTGCGTGTTCATCTGGCCGGCTTTTTACCCCGAAATTTCTGAGGCATTAAAGGGCACCGTCACTGAATTTGGTACCTCCCTGGCGTTCCCCTCAGGCCAGGAAATGACCGAGACCAAGGTCAACCAGGCACGCCTGTTCACCAGCATGGGAGCTCAGCAGGTGGATATGGTCATGAACGTAGGTTGGCTCAAGAGCAAACGCTACGATCTGGTCAAAGCGGATATCGCCGCGGTACGCGAAGCCACTAAACACACTTCCTTAAAGGTAATCATCGAGGCCATGCTGCTAACTGATGACGAGATCGTCAAAGCCTGCGAGATCGTGGCCGATTGCGGCGCTAACTACGTAAAGAGCGGCACCGGCTTTTCTGCGGACCCCACCACGCTGCATCATATTGCCCTCATGAAGAAGACCGTTGGCACCCGCTGCGCCGTCAAGGCTGCTGGAGGTGTGCGCACATTGGAAACCCTCACCCAAATGTACGCTCTGGGTGTGACCCGCTTTGGCATCGGCTACAAGAGCGCCATCGCCATTGCGGAAGAAGCGATGAAACTGAATGACAAGATCGAGATCCCGGCTTTGAAATTGGAAGATTATTTATAGACCCCACCAGGAGAGAACCATGGGATACAAAGAAACCCTGCTTCAACCCATCAAGATCGGCCCGCGTGTAGCTGACAACCGTTTTTTTGCACAACCTATGGAATGCGTCGATTCGGATGCCGAGGGTAACCCCACCGAGTTGACCTATAAACGATACGAAAACCTCTTCAAGGGCAAATTTGCCCTCATTGACCTGGAAGCCATTACCGTCACCAATGAGAGCCGTGCCCGCAAGACGCAGCTTGAGATCATGGCGCGCAATGAAAAACCGCTGGCCAATTTTGTGAAACGCATGAAAGAGGTCAACCCCAACGCCTTGTTCGTCTTTCAGCTCACCCATTCAGGTGAGATCAGCGAGCCGGAGTTTTCGCGCCGGGTCACCGTCAAACCCGTTTACGGTCTGGGCGGCGATCTGCTGAGCGAAGAAGAGGTGGAACACATCATGGATCAGTTTGCCGAAGCTGCCCGCATTACCCAGGCAGTTGGTGCAGACGGCATTGATATGAAGTTCTGCCATGGTTACCTGGGCAACCAGATCTTGCGGCCCTATAACGACCGTAAGTGGAAGTACGGCGGTCCCTGGGAGAACCGGGTGCGCTTTGCCTATGACCTATATGAACGTATTCAGAAGGTCACGAACTATGATAAAAACTTCCTCATCGGCTCCAAGATCTCCATGTGGGAGGCCTTCCCGGGCGGATTTGGTTCCGCCGGGCCGGATTCTCCGCTGATGGACATGACCGAACCGATCGATCTGCTCAAAGGGTTGGAAGAACGCGGCGCCAGCTACTTTGTGGAATCGCTTGGCAACGTGCATTGCAGCATGGAATTCATGGAGGCCGGACGCGAAGACCCTTACCTGTCTTACCTGCACATGTACTTTTCAAAGATGATGAAGGAAGCCCTCAAACCCGAAACCGTGGTCATTGGGTCCCACTTCTCCTCCTTCCGCGGCAACAAGAACAAGCTCCTTTCCATTGAGCCGGAGAAATCGTCCACGTTCGCCATGGGCGCCCGCTGCATTGAGGACGGCATGATGGACATGATCGGACTTGGCCGTCAATCCTTCGCCGACCCGCTCACCCCGCTCAAACTGGAAGAGGGACGTGAAGCTGAGGTGAAGTATTGCAGTCAGTGCATGAATTGCGAAGAGCTGATGATCCGCCAGAAGCCGGTGGGTTGTGTCTCGTTCAATCACTACTACACCGATCTGTTCATGCAGGTTCGCAAAGAGATGGGCAAGCTCGCAGAGCTGCACACTTAACCGCACACAAAAACCGAAAAGGCTCATTTTTAGGATGAGCCTTTTTTAATTTATGCTTTACCTTCTTTTTTTTCGGGGTTATTATAGAATGAAATTAATTCCACTCAGGGAAGTGTGTTTATAGATTCCCTGCTTTCGATCTTTCTGGATTGGAGTCTTCTTTTGACAAGTTCGCTCATCATCTTTGGCGTCACCATTTTGATCGGCATTTTAGGCAGCATGCTGGGCATTGGTGGGGGAGTCTTCATCATTCCTTTGCTGACTGGCATCATTGGCTTGCCAATCAAAGAAGCCATCGGCGCCAGCATCATCAGTGTCATCGCCACCTCTACCGCAGCAGGGGCTGTATATGTGGGGCACGGCATTACTCACAGTCGGTTGGCCATGGTGCTCGAAATTGCCACCACCCTGGGGGCATTGGCGGGCGGGTTCACCGCAGTGCTGCTCAACCCCAATATATTGGAAGGCGTCTTTGCGCTGGTGCTGATCTATGTTGCCTACTCGATGGCTTTCGGGTTCAAAGGGAAGGCAAAGAGCTCCTCTGTCGGCATCCTGGAAACCAGTTATGCCGACCCGCTGACAAAAGAAACCGTTACTTACAGCGTACACAATTTGCCGGGTGGAATGGCAGCCAGTTTTGTGGCTGGCAACATTTCCGGCTTGTTGGGCATTGGCGGCGGCATCATCAAAGTGCCCGTTATGAATCTGATCATGGATATGCCGCTACGCGCTGCCATTGCCACCAGTAATTTTATGATCGGTATCACGGCTGCCACCAGCGCTATCATCTATTACCAACACGGCTACATCAACCCCACTGTGGCAATTCCGACTGCACTCGGCGTTTTGATCGGTGCCCAGATCGGTTCAAGACTGGGAGGGAAAATCCATAGCGAGAGCCTGAAGAAGATCTTTAGCATCGTGCTGGTAGTATTTTCTGTCATTATGTTCATAAAAGCGTTTTCTGGGTAGCGAAGGTTTCTAGAGTGGTTGAGTAAATTGGAGAAATCATGGTCAATGACCCTGTTGTAGAAAATAAAGCAAAAGGTGTAAAAACCGAAGAGCAGATACGCTTTGATGAAACGCTGCACAAACTGCTGCTCATCGGTCTTTATCTCAGTGTAGCCCTCATTCTTTTTGGCCTGGGACTGGCCTTGTTTACCCAGCAGTCTGTTTCTGATAAAGTATTTCCGCTGGAATCCTTGATCTCAGGCATTGTTTCAATGAATGCCAGCAGCTTCCTCTCATTAGGGTTGTTGGTGCTCATCGCCACGCCAATTATACGGGTGGTCACTTCGTTTATTTCCTTTCTGGTTGAAAAAGATTGGCGCTTCGCGGCCATCACCCTGGTGGTGTTGGTCACTGTTCTGGTAAGCATCCTGTTGGGTAAGTATTGATCTTTAGTCGATCCGACATAAAATCAACAAAAAGAGCCATTCGGCTCTTTTTGTTGAGTAGACACATGGATGTTAATCGTCTTGCGGTAAATAAATGAGTTCTGGCAGTCCATTATTGTCAGTATTTGCATACAGGTAAATAATCTGCGCGCCTTTCGCTGAGGTGTAGATTTCTCCATCTGGCGTTTCCAAATGCACAAGATAAATGAGCGTGTCCCCGTCTCGGCCCATCATAACTAGGTCTTTGACCGGATAACAGAGGAGGACCTTTGAGTCGCATAGCCTGGCAAAACTGCCGGGCAGATCGCTCAGATCAACCCCCAATTCAGCCTGGGTCTCTTTTTGGTTCTCGTTCAAAGTGAATAAAGAAGCGGCCAGGGTGTAATCTCCTTTGGCCAGGGCTTGTTGAAATTGCTTTACCTTTTCCAGCCCCGCCGTTAACGTTGCATCTGGTAATCCCCATAGATCGATACTGTATCCGCTTAAAATTGCCATTTGGCTGCCATCGCTGTTGAACCTGACAGTACCGGAATCATCAAAGGAATACAGGTTATCTATTTTTGTCCAATTCTGGGTATCGTAGACTTCTGCGATCAGAGAATAATCATCCTCTTTCGTTAAGTGGTTGGATCCTGTGACAAGGAGCAGATCGCTCTTGGGTGAGAACTGAATATAAATATCATAAAGCGCTGGTTGGAGCTCGCTTACCGGCTCGCCGTTTGCCACCTGCCATATCTTTACCACGTCCTGTTGAGAATCAATGGCGGCTACGAAGCGTCCATCAGCAGAAAAATTGATGTTCCAGGTCTTGTTGAAAGGAATCTTTTCCTTTAGCGTCCAATCTGCCGTGTTGTATATCATTATCCCGTCCCGTTCCTCAGAGGGAACCGCCAGCAAAGAGCCGTCTGCGTTGAACGTTAGTCCAGAAGACGTTACACTCTGGTAGACTGGCAGATGGGTTAGTTCTTTTCCCTCTGTGTTCCAAACGTAAAGCTGTCCATTCACTGTTGCAATGAAGAACTGATCATCAGGCGAAATGGCCAAATCAGGGTATTTATTATCGCCGGTACGATCTTGCTGGAGTAAGGTTTTCTTTTCCTGATTGGTTTTCAAATCCCAGAGGATGATCTTTTGTTGGTCGGTGGAGAACATCAGAGTCTGGTTGTCTGATGTAAAAGCCGCTCGACCTGGCCAATAACTACCCAGCGGAATATCATTCACCACGTCGCCACTGAAAGTGTCCAGTACGATCAGGAATCCGCTTTTTCGCGTGTCGCAGTCCAGATTGCTCCACAAAGATCCCCAACAGGCAGAGATGGCCAACTTGCTACCATCAGGGCTGAGGCTGGTGGAGAGGGTTGAATAGCTCTTTCCTTGCTTATAATCTGAAAGCCCGGAGAAATGGTTCTTTATTATGGCAAAGTTGTGATAACTCTTTCGGTCAAAAATGAGTGGTTCTGGGGTTGCGGTAGGGGTTGGCTGAAATGTCGCCGTCGGGGGCGGCATGGTTGTAGTGGGTGTAACTGATGTTGAAAGAGCGGCAGTGGATGTACTTGCCTGTGTAGAAACTGAGGCATTCTGGGGAGTACAAGCGCTGATCAGAAAGACCAGCAGGGCAAAAACCAAAGAAAATTTCCGCATAGGAGTCTCCTAATTAATACCAATAATATCTAAATTATACAGATAAATCTCAGAGTTTGAACGGTGTAATTTTTTCTGATGAAGATATCCCGTAATTCGGAAAAAGAAGACCAATTCAATTGACTTGAATTTCTCCTCATGCTAGAATTTTGCATCCCAATTCGATCGAGGTCTCATGGAAAAAGGTAATGTGGGTCAAAAAACAGGCACTGGCATGCCTCGTAAGCAGTTCACTTCATTAATGTTCTTATGGCTGGCCGGGCAATTGGCCTGGGCAATTGAAAATCAATATTTCAACACTTATATGTATGACCGCATCACCCCCAATCCGCAGGCAGTCTCGTGGATGGTCTCGATCACGGCAATTGTTTCAACAATTACCACTATTCTGATGGGCACTCTCAGCGACCGTACCCGCACCCGCTGGGGCAAACGCCGACCCTTCATTTTTTTGGGTTTTATCTTTTGGGGCATCTTCACCGCCCTCTTTGCCGATGCCGCCTACTTTAAATCAGTAGCCATGGGTGTGTTTATGGCCATTCTGTTTGACAGCATCATGACCTTCTTTGGGGCTACCGCCAGCGACGCTGCCATCACCGCTTATGTGGCAGATGTGACCACAGTGGAAAACCGGGGCAGGGTCAGCGGCGCCATGCAGGTGATGGGTTGGCTGGCAACACTTGTTGTCTACGGAGGAGCAGGCTTCATTATTCAGGCCATTGATTACACGGGCTTTTTCTACGCCGTAGGTGCTTTCGCCTTGTTGATGGGCCTGATCTTCGCTCCCATGCTGACCGAGAAGCCAGATGATTCCA
>JAYFNV010000025.1:0-89357 GCA_034933225.1 Anaerolineaceae bacterium
TAAACAATTCATCCACATCTGCCTCACAACTCCTTCATTCCCTCTACATAACTTAAAGATAACATGTACGTAAGAAAGAATCACTAATAGGACTGAGGCAAGAATGAAAAAAGGAAAGATCGTTGTTTTTATTACCCTGATTGCAATGCTCCTTTTTATAAGCGCATGCAGTGCAAATACAACTTCTGCTACAGCCACGGCTGCAACTGCAGCAAGTTCTGACACGACTACAGAAGTTTCTAGCGCCGCCAACCCTGGCACTCCTCCAGATGGTGCGCCTCCCAGCGGCGGCGCACCGGGTGGCGCTCCTGGCGGATCTGCTACCGTAGATACCGGTACAGGCGCTTATGTGCTTTCTGATAGCGAGACTTTGACAGGCGGCACCTATAGCTCTACTAATGCCGATGAGAATGCCATCCGTGCTGAAGACGATGTGACCGCCACTTTGGAGAATGTGACCGTTGAGAAGACCGACGGTGCAGCCTCCGACAATGACGCCAGCAGTTTCTATGGCCTAAACGCAGCCATTCTGGCGCTGGACAATGCCGTTTTGACCATTAATGGCGGCACAGTCACTGCTACAACCGAAGGTTCCACAGGCGTATTTGCCTACGATGGCGCCACCATCAACATCAGCGACACAGTCATCAACGTGTCTGGCGGCAATGCCGGCGGCATTGAAGTTGCCGGTGGCGGTACGCTCTACGCCAATAACCTGACCGTCAATTCCACCGTCAAAGCTGCCATCCGCAGTGATCGCGGCGGCGGTACTCTGGTAGTCGATGGCGGCACCTATACCACCAGCGGCAGCAGCGGCGCTCCGGCAGTATACAGCACCGCAAATATCACCGTCAACAATGCTACCCTGGTCTCCAATGACTCTGAAGCCGTTGTGGTGGAAGGCCTGAACTCTGTGACCATTAATGATAGTGACGTTACCGGCAATATGAGCGGCACCTACGGCCAGGACAGCGGCGAGAACATCCACAATGTGATGCTCTACCAGAGCATGTCTGGCGATGCCGAAACCGGCACCAGCAGCTATACCATGACCGGTGGCACGCTCACCTCCAAGAACGGCGACATGTTCTACGTCACCAATACTGACAGCGTCATCACCCTGAAAGGTGTGGCATTGACCCTGGCCGACGGCACCAATCTGCTCACCGTAGCCGGCAATGACGCCTCTCGTGGTTGGGGTACTGCCGGATCGAACGGCGGCATCGTCACCTTCAACCTTGATGGGCAAACCGCCACTGGCAATATTGCCGTTGACGCCATCTCAACCCTGGCGCTTAACCTGACCAACAGCTCCTCCTACAGCGGCGCCATCAACACTGACGGCACCACAGCTTCTGCGCTCAGCGTCAGCCTTGATTCCACCAGCACCTGGACCCTGACCGGCGACAGTTACATCACCGCTTTCAGCGGCAGCATGGACAGCGTCAACACCAATGGCTACACCCTGTATGTCAACGGAGTTGCAGCCAACTAACAAGCCCACAGAACATCTCTTTCCGCCTTCCAATTGGAAGGCGGTTTTTATTATCAGCCACCGAGAAAACGTTCTATTTTTCTTTCTCGTCTATAATTAACAAGTAGAAAAATTATTAAAAGGGGTTTCATTATGGCTAAAATTTTGTTTGCATTAGAACCAGGCGGAGAAAAACGGTTGCAAGTTTCCTGGAAAGGATTGTACAAGGAGACTTCTGTTTATTTAGATGACCAACTTGTTGGCACTATCCAGGGCCAAAAAGCTTTAGCTTCTGGTCAGGATTTCACTTTGATCGACGGTTCACTCCTCCACGTCCAACTGGTGAGCAAGGTTTTCAACACCGAATTGCAGGTATTACGCAACGGGCAACCGCTGCCCGGTTCGGCTTCTGACCCGCAAGCCAGACTCAAAGCCGCCTATATCATCACCTATTTCATCGCCGGTTTGAATCTGGTCCTCGGCATTGTCGCCAGCCTGTTTCAGGTTGAGTTGTTACAGGAGCTAGGCATTGGAATTTACTCCCTCGTATTTGGCCTCATTTTCCTGGTATTGGCCATTTTTATTCAGCGAAAATCGATGGCGGCTTTGATCATTGCTATCGTTATCTTTATTGCAGATGGCGTGCTTGGGTTTGTGTTTGCCGCAATAGGCGGAGCCTCGCCGAGCACAGCCGGGGTACTTGGCCGCATCATTTTACTCATTCCCATGTTTCAGGGCATCGGCGCCATCAAAGCGTTGAAGAAACAAACGGAGTCTCAGCAAGCTCCTCAATAAGAAGGAAATCGATTTAGTCACATCGGCCGTCCCAATAACCAGACCAATAAATCAAAATGTCTTCCTTTATGGAAGGCATTTTTTGTAATACTTTCTATTTTCATACGAAATTACTTATAGAAAACTGAGACGTCTCATGTAAAAACCTGCAATATTGTTTGAGAGGAGTTGAAAGCACAGAAAATGACTTCAACGATCACAAATGAAAACCAAAAAACAGAAAGTCTGAGGGTGAATGCCATAAATGATCCTGGTGCCTTTGAAACTCTTTATGATGAGTATTTCCCCCGTTTGTACAAATATACATTTTACCGGGTGGGAGATGCCAACATAGCTGATGATCTGGTCGCCGAGATCTTTGAACGAATATTGACCCACCTACCCGCTTTCGATCCGGCTAAGGCACCTTTAGGTGCGTGGATCTTCGGCATTGCCAGACACACAGTAATCGACTATTTACGCAGAGAACGGCGCCAACAGATCTTTTCGCTCGGTTGGTTCAGGAAAGATCAGCCTTCAGCTCTAGAAGCAGAAGATACTACATTTTCGGACGATGAAAAAGAGGCTTTACATACAGCCTTACGGCAGCTTTCAACCCGAGAGCTAGACGTGCTGAGTCTAAAATTTGCATCTACTCTCACCAACCGTCAGATCGCACCATTATTAGGCTTAAGCGAAAGCAATGTGGGGGTCATTCTCTACCGAGCTTTGAAAAAATTACGTGAAG
The DNA here is from genome assembly GCA_034933225.1 of Anaerolineaceae bacterium. Classification (GTDB taxonomy): domain Bacteria; phylum Chloroflexota; class Anaerolineae; order Anaerolineales; family Anaerolineaceae; genus UBA6107. Next base: position 2,997 of record JAYFNV010000025.1, read on the forward strand.
AAATGAATCGTTCGGAGGAAAAATGAACGGATTTGAAAAATTCTCCAAACTGGATGAATTGAATTTAAGAAACAGCGAGCCAGAACTTCGGGGTGTTGCCAATATCCTGCTGGAAGATGACCCATCGCAAAAGAGCCAGGTAAAAGCAAAGCTTAAACAAACGCTTCTTGAGCGACAGCAATTGCACCTGGGCAGTAAATCAATTGAGGTAAACCAACCAGCAAAGCTCTTTGTCTGCTCAAAATTACACTGGGGATTGACCGCCATCACAATATTGACGGTGCTCTTCCTGCTGATGACTACCGTACCAGAGGTAAAAGCGTTTACAGATGGATTCATTACCCGTATCGGTAACCTGATCTTCAAAGAAGGGCCTACGGATGCCCAAGTTTACGTTGCCACAATGCAAAGCGGCACCCCTACTGCAACTTTTGATCCCAACAAAAAATGTACCAGTTGTCCCACTCCACAAGTAGTGGGCTTGCTCTCTGTCGCTGAGGTTAGCAAACAGGCTGGCTACACTGTACTGGAAGCACAGTATATTCCACAGGGTTACCAGATCAGCGGGCGGGATGTCCTCTTCACTGACAAGACAATTACCGTGGATACATCGTACCGGATGGAACTGGACCCTCCATTGCATGATGGCCAACAAATGACCGCAATTCTCTCCATTACCCAAACCCGGTTTGTTGATAAAAACTATGACTGGGAATCAAACACTGGAGAAGTGCCAGTGGTAGAAGTGAGCGTACGGGATAACCCGGGGGTTTGGCTGGAACAGATACCGATTTACCCCTTCCAGAACGAGTCAGGTGATTGGCAATACGCCTATTGGAATCAGTTGATATGGTCGGAAAATGGTTTCAACTTTGTTGTGCAGACTAACCTTCCTTCATCCATGTTGTCTCTCAAGGAACTACAAAAGATCGCAGATTCTATGCAGTAATAATTCAATGAGTAAAAACGCCTTCCAAAAAATGGAAGGCGTTTTCCATTTGATGCGATAATTTACTTAGATCGAATGCACCCTCATTGCTATTACGATATGGGATTCAGAATGGAGGATGGATGGGCACTTTACAGGAAAACATGCTGGAGTATCACTCCCAATTGGAGAAAGGCAAGATCCAACTGGCCTATAAGGGATTGATGGAATATCTTTCTGCACTGCGGAGCGATTTTGCCCGGCACTACCCGCAATTTGAGCTGCCCGGCGCCCTCTATTTTGGCTATATGGATATGTCCTATTTTGCCATTGTGCCGCCGTCCCTCAAACCCCATAAGCTGAAGATCGCAGTGGTATTTCTACATCAAGAGTTTCGTTTTGAGGTCTGGCTATCTGGCGTCAACCGGCAGGTACAGACTGAGTACTGGCAAAAGATCAAAGAGTCCGGCTGGAGCCGCTATCCGCTGGTGGCAAAGATCCAGGGGTCGGATGCGATTCTGGAGCATATTCTGATGACAGATCCAAACTTTGATGATCCGGCACGCCTGACCGCTTCCATCGAGACAGGTACTGTACACTTTATTACTGAGATCAGTGATCTGGTCCGGCAGTTTTAGACAAGATCGTTTGACCCTGTAAGCGAATGGGAAAACTGACGATATTTGCATTTCACTGAAAAATGATATAAACATAATTGCAATGATCACTTATTGGTATAAGTTCAGGAGGACTGTATGACCGAAAATTTTTGGTTCGCGCTATCCCTTACCCTTTTCGCCGGTCTTTCTACCGGCGTTGGCAGCCTGATCGGTCTGTTTTCAAAACGCTTCAACCCAAAGGTTCTGACCGTTTCTCTGGGTTTTTCTGCCGGTGTGATGATCTATGTCTCCTTTGTGGAGATCTTCAATAAAGCCAGGCTCTCACTGGGCATTGTTTATGGGACCAAAACTGGCGCCATCTGGACGGTAGTGGCTTTCTTTATCGGCATCTTCATCATCGCACTGATCGATAAACTGATCCCTTCCTACGAGAATCCGCATGAGATGAACACGGCTGAGAAGGTGGTGGATTACACCGAAAAGAACAAAGGCAAGCTGCTACGCATGGGTCTGTTTTCGGCACTGGCCATTGGCATTCACAACTTTCCGGAAGGGCTGGCTACCTTCATGAGCGGCCTCACGGATCCCACCCTGGGCATCAGCATTGCAGTTGCCATCGCCATCCACAATATTCCAGAAGGGCTGGCCGTTTCTGCTCCTATTTTTTACGCCACCAAGAGCCGTAAACGCGCTTTCATTTTGTCCTTCCTTTCGGGGCTGGCCGAACCGGTAGGCGCGCTTATCGGGTACTTTGTGTTTCGCAGTTTTTTTACGGATGCCACCATGGGGTTCGTGTTTGCAGGCGTGGCCGGAATTATGGTGTACATCTCACTGGATGAATTGCTGCCCACCGCTGAAGAATACGGCGAGCATCACCTGGCCATCGGCGGTTTGATCGCAGGCATGATCGTCATGGCGGTCAGTTTATTGCTGTTCATGAAATGAAATGTTTGTCCAAAAAGTGGAATTAGATAATAGACGGTCAATAAATTAGGGAACAACCTGGAGGATGCGTGGCATGAAGGATTCAAGCAAAAACCGAGGCTGTTTGAGCCTTCTATTTCCGGCTCCAGCGGCTCCAGCGATTTCAAGAAAACGAGAACCGGAACCTGCAATGGAGTTGCACTACCGTGTTCGCGATAATTTTCTCAGCCCGGCAGAGAGATCTTTTTATGGTGTGGTCCAAAACATGATTGGATCGCGACTGGTTGTATTAACAAAAGTGAATTTGAACGACATTTTTTATGTTTCCCGGCCAAATGAGAACCAGGGCGATCGGGCAAGGATCGCTCAGAAACATGTTGATTTTCTTGTTTGCACGCCGGCCGAAATGAAACCCATCTTTGGCATTGAGCTAGACGATTCCAGCCACCAGGCTCCCGATAGAAGATTACGGGATGAATTTGTCGACCAAGTCTTTAACACTGCGGGTTTACCATTATTGCATTTTATCGCCAAGCATGCCTACACAAAGTTAGAAATCGCAGAAAAAATCACTCCGTATGTTAGACCCTTTTTTCTTAACCCAGCACAGAATACATCCGTCCAAGCGGCCCAGACGAACCCCATTCCCCCTACTGCTCAACCCGTCCAGGTAATCACTACGCCCCCTCAATGCCCAAAATGTGGAATCCCCATGGTCCTCAGAGTGGCAAACCAGGGAGAACACAAAGGAGAACAGTTCTGGGGTTGTGCAAATTATCCAAAATGTAGAGAATTCAAGGTGTTCAATGGCTGATGTTATCCGGCGGCTGCATGGCGCCAATATGGATATTGACCTGGCCAGCCCGGGCGCATCGATCGCCTGGGAGCAGGATGCCTGCCCGTGGAACCAGGCCGAAAAGGCATTTGAGCACAAGTGTGCAGTTAAAAATGTGTCGCTGTGCCCGTACTTTTGCGGGGTAGATTACCTGGATACACTCTTATGCTGCTATCCGCATGCCAACCCGCTGGCTCAGAAAAAATAAGTCTTTACATCAAGCGGGCGAAGAACAGACGGATATCGCGGATGACCTCGGAAAAATCAAAGGGGGCATTCTTCAATTGGTTCTTGCGCACAAAAGAATACCAACTCTCGTGCTGCCGATGCGCAAACTCCATGGAGAGCGCGGCCGGGATCTCGGTGGGGAATTCTATTGAGGCGCTTGCCAGAGTCTTGACAAGCGTTTCTTTGAGGAGCGCATAGTTCATCTGCTGCCAGTGCATCAGGTACCAGATATCGTAGAAGTCTTTCATACGGCCATTGTTGGTGCCAAGGGTAATGATAGATTGGAATTTCTGCGCGATCACTGCCTCAACCGGCAGCGCACGGATATTGGCAGGCTCAAGGGCATCAAACATCAGCGGGAATTGAAAATCAATAGGTTCAGCTTTCAATTCAATATTGAAAATAAAATCAAGCTGCATCGGTGTTGTGATAGAGCCGAGGTAACAGGTGAAAAGAATGCGTACCCCCTGCACCTCCGCATCTTCTTTGAGGGTAAAGCCGTGTACGGTTGCCGGAGAGAAATCCAGACCGTCGTTCTCCACGGAAAGCTCACAGATCTCCTTTACGATGGCGACTAGACTCCCCACCGAATAAGAACGGCTGCCCAGCAGAGACTCATTAAAGGTGTGTTTTTCATCACTGTCCGGCACCAAAAAATCCATGGCACCGTTTAAGATGAATTTTTGTCGGTAAGCAGATTTGCCCAGCCGGAACAAAAAACGTTCATTGGCATAATATTGCAAGATTTCACTAAAGGAACGAGCTTGCTGTTTTGCTTTATTGAAGATCTTTTGGTGATACGTGGCCGATAGATTGATTGGCATTAGGCAAGCACCTCAAAAACTGAGAGTTGATATTTTGACACGTTCTGGAACCATTTTCTGAGCAGAGTTGTATTCTTAATGGAGATTTTATTCCCTGCTCTGTCTGACCCTTATAGTGTAACCCAGAATTGAGCCAGATCACCGGTTTATGCCTCCACCACAATACTGATGGGCTCTGGAATGGCCACAATGATGCAAACACTCCTCCCTTGAACACATTTATTATTCCTTGATTGTATTAATTGGATAATTTTTGTACAATTATTTTAATGCAAAATAACCTCTACATCACCAAAGCATTGGATGTTACCACCTGGCCAGATTTTGAGCGCCTCGTGGAAAAGCACAATGGGGTCTGGGGTGGCTGCTGGTGCATGTCCTTTCACAGCGAGGGGGCAACCAAAAGCACCACCTACGAGCAGAACCATCAGCGCAAAGCCCAACGAGTGCAGGAAGGCCGTGCCCACGCCGCACTGGTCTACGCCGGAGAGGTGGCGGTAGGTTGGTGCCAGTTTGGCCCCACCGATGAGTTGCCGCACATCAAACACAGGCGTGAATACGCCGCCGGTCTGACCGATCTACCCGATTGGCGCATCACCTGCTTTTTTGTGGACCTCGAGTACCGCAAAAAAGGAGTGGCTTCAGCAGCTCTGGCCGGGGCATTGACGCAGATCGCCGCATTGGGCGGCGGAATTGTGGAAAGCTACCCGGAAGATGTGAACGGCCGGAAAGTAAGCAGTACCTTCATTCATAACGCCACCCTGGGCTTGTTTGAACAGTACGGATTCGAACGTGTGCGTCAACTGGGCAAGAACAATTGGGTGGTAAGAAAATTTGTCAAACCAATTCCTTAGGAGAAAAAATGCAAAAGATAACTCCATTTATTACCTATAACGATCAGGCTGAAGAAGCCATCCATCTGTACTCAAGCGTCTTTAAAGATGCCAAAGTGCTTAATGAAAGCCGCGGACCTGACGGTAAGTTATTCACAGCCACTTTGCAGATCGCCGGACAGGAATTCTATCTGCTGAACGGTGGCCCGAGCTTTCACTTTGCAGAAGGGATTTCCCTGTTCGTCCATTGCCAGACTCAAGCCGAGGTAGATGAATACTGGGAGAAGCTCTCTGCTGGTGGAGAGAAACAACCCTGCGGTTGGTTAAAAGACAAATTCGGGGTCTCGTGGCAGATCATCCCCGATGCACTGGGCGAGTATCTGCAAGGACAAGACCCCGAACGATCGAATCGCGTGATGCAGGCCATGCTCAAAATGAGCAAGATCGAGATCCAGGGCCTGCGGGATGCCTACGAAGGGAAATAAGGCCGAGTTACTGGATGACTGCCTCCACCGGTCTGCGTAACGACCAGGGCATTTCATCTGCCATACCAAAACGCAGCAATAGCTGCGGCGCAGCATTGCCAAACGCCAGTGCACTCTGGAATTGACTGCGCAAATCGGCCACCTCAATGGGCTGATTGAGCAACGCTGAGCTGACACCCACGGAGGTCATAGTCAAAGAAAGTCGTTCAAAGACCTGTCCAGTCTTCACCCAGGCTGCTTTGTCATCGCCCTGGCTGGCTACTGCCACCATACCGGCGGAGCTGCGAACCTTTTTAGCATCCGCATCTGCCTGTGCCTGCGGTTTGGTACCGCCCACGAACATGGACCCCAACCAACGCGGTACAGTGGGGCTGCCAGCACAACGCGAAAAGAGACCGTCTTGCGTGCTCATGGCTTCTTTTTCGGTAAAGCGGATCCAGGAGATCAGTTCATCGAGAAACGCCTGGTCTCCATACTGGCTTTTATTGCCCTCATTCACCAGTTCAAGCGTCTTTTCCAAACCGGCTTCATCGACTATAAAATGCAACTCCACCCCTGGTTCCAGGGCGGTTGCATAAATTTGCGTCAGTGCCTCTTGCGCCAGCGCCTGCCCGTTGTACTCTGAACGCACGCTTTGACGGTGCGGGATCGCATCAAACAAGGCATTCGTGGAGGGGGTTGAGCTTTCAAAATTCACGCGAATGAAATCTTGCCCCTCGCCCGGATAACTGACCTCACCGACAAAGCCTGCCGCGCGTGCTGCCAGCAACAGATTTTCCAATGCACAGCCCAGGCTGATCCATTGCTCGCGGTCGTTTGCATCTACAACGGCCAGATGACGTGTTGCATCCGGGTGGATCTCCACACTTTTGCCACCCAGAACAAATTTCCACGGCTGGGTGTTGTGCCCATTGGGAGCCAGAGTGGCGTAACGCAAGATCTCCTGCCAGGTTGCATTCGCTGTCATCGGTTCCCGCAACTGCTGTACGCGGGAAGGGTAATCGCTTGCCACTTTGCATCCGCTCAACGCCACCGCACCAGCGGTCACTAAACTCAATTTAAGAAAATCTCTGCGCCCCATTGTTATGCCCTTCATATACACTCCCAAATTCATTGATCTATACAGCATATACGCATAAATCAGCGCGCGGGTTTCAATCAATTTTTAGGTGACGCGACGGGGTATACCAAAGAAGTAGACCCAAAAGTAGACTTTTGCATGATGTGCGCTTTGCCTGCCGGGCGTATTATGGAGGCATAGGAGTTTGCATGAATCAAAATGACACATATGAAATCTGTATCGAACGTCAGCAGCCGTACCCGGGTAATTGCCCGCGCCCAACAGTAAAAATTCATCTGATTCTGGGTATAATTGCACAATTCTTTTTTAACCGGGCGACCTAAAGCGCACTGGCATTCCAGCACAATAGATAGGATCTTCCCCCACTATGGGACAAGTAAAGCAAAAATTCCTGGGCTCAAAAGGCCTGATCCTCCTTATCGCCATGCTCAGCGCTTTTGTGCCGCTCTCCACGGATCTTTATCTGCCCGCTTTACCCGGAATGAGCGTCTATTTTGGCGTGGATGCAGGTCGCATCAACCTGACCATCAGCCTGTTTTTCATCTTCTACGCTCTGGGCACACTCATCTGGGGGCCGCTCAGTGACCGGCTGGGACGACGCACCGTCTTGCTGGTTGGCCTCAGCATCTACCTGGTGGCCAGCGCCTTTTGCGCCAGCGCCAAAACCGTTGAAGTGTTGATGGCTTTCCGTGTCTTGCAGGCCATTGGCGGCAGTGCCGCCGGTGCGGTTGCCACGGCCATCGTCAAAGATGTCTACAGCGGTAAACAGCGCCAATCCGTGCTGGCCATTGTGCAGAGCATGGTCACCATCTCCCCGGCAGTGGCGCCAGTGTTGGGCGCCTTTCTGCTCAAGGTCATGTCGTGGCGCGGCGTGTTCTGGACGCTGATGGGCATAGGTGTTCTGGCCCTGATCGGCGCTTTGCTGTTTGAAGAGACCCTCCTGGAGCGCAACCCCGGGCGTTTGCATCAGAGCTTTGCCCGCATGGGTGTGGTGCTGCAAAATAAACGCTTCACCCTGTTGTTGCTACTGTTTTCGCTCACCAGTGTGGCCAGCCTGGCATTCATCACCTCTTCCACGTATATCTACCAGAATAACTTTCATCTCAGCAGCCAGGTGTACAGCTTTTATTTCTCCGTCAACGCCCTTGGGATGACGGTAGCCCCAATTCTTTACCTGTGGTTGGCCAAACGAGTGGATACTCAGAAGATCATTTATATTTGTTTTGGCACAGCGGCTCTCAGTGGGCTGATGGTCTGCCTGTTTGGCAACACGCAACCTTGGATCTTTGCCCTGTGCATTCTGCCCAGCACGCTGGCCAATAGCTGCATCCGCCCACCCTCTGTGAACCTGATGCTTGACCAACAAAAAGGCGATTCAGGCTCCGTCTCCTCGCTCATCGGCTGCAGCGGTCTGCTCATGGGCAGCCTGGGCATGCAACTGATGTCTCTGCCCTGGCAAAACGCCATTCTGGCCATCGGCATCCTCACTATGGGGATTGCCGCTTTCAGCTTCATTGTCTGGCCGCTCCTGCACAACTATATCGCCAAACACGCTGCTGATGCCAGCCCTGAGACGACCAGCATTTAGCTTTCTCCCAATCTTTCCATTTTAAAAGACAAGACCCGTTGCCGGGTCTTTTTATTTCAGAGGGTCATTCTATGGGATGGATCTCATAAATGCGCCAATGGGCACCTGTTTCTGTACCAGAATCCCAGACCAGGGTGGCCCAATCAGCGCCGTGTTCAAACAGAGTGGGATAAGTGACGTTAAAGATGCTCAATTGCTGCTCAGGGTCAAGCACCAGCATGTATTTGACTGTGCCGATGGGGTTGGCCAGCACCTTGAAGAAGCCATCATCATTGGTGATGTAAAGCCGCCTGGGATATTGGGCTGCCATGATGACAGAGAAACTGGTGGAAGAATCTACCAAGACCAGCCCGTTCTCAGAGAGTTTATCCACCTCTTTGGCTACCACGGGGGCATCGGTAAGATTCACCCAGTACCAGTCTTTGGCGCGCAGAGCCGGCTCACTGATCGGGTCATAGACCAGCGCGGCGAGGCGCTGCTCATCTGCACCCACCGTTTTGGCGCGCATGGCCTGCAATGAGAGGGGGGTTCCCGCTAAAAACAGCCCGATCAGGGCAACATAAAAGACCAGATGCCATTTTGGCTTGAGATGTGAATAAACGATCCCGGCCATGACCAGGGCAAAGGGAGCAGCATAGAACCAGTAACGCATCCAGTTGGCCAGGGTGCCCAAATATACCTGCAAAATGGAGAACGCCGTGACGCTGAGCATGACGATGAAGAGGCCAAAGCCTTTGCGATCTTTGTGCCAGAAAATGGAGATCAGCGCCAGCAGTCCCATTACCGGGTAGGCAGGGTTTTGCTCAAATGAGCGGGTGAGCCCCACCCGGATGGATTCGATGATGTTGCCCCAGGCCAGATAAAGCGGATGCCCCAGACCGATGCTGCGGGCAATATCGGAGGCATTGCCCAGGCTGTAAAAGCTGCGGTAAAAGTAGAGTGGATCGCCCAAAAGGGTCCAGTTAAAGAAGATCCACATCACAATGGCGTAGACAGGCGGAGTAAGCACCGCCAGCAGCCAGCCTTCTGTGCGTGGACGCCAATCATCGCTGCCCCACATATGAACGATGATGGCTAGCGCGACGCCGGCCAGAATAGGCAGGGTCTCATAACGCACCAGGAACGCAACCGCCAGGCTCATCCCCACTAAAACCCAGGAGCGCATGGATTCAGGCATCTGGTACAGGCCCAGGAAGACGACAAGCACACAGAACAGAAAAACGGGTTCTGCCATGCCGGAGGCAAAGAGGTAAAGCGTGTTGGGGTGGAATTGCAGCAAGACCACCAATATCCAGCGCACAGCCGGGGGGAACTTAAAGTGGGCCAACAGACGGTTGGTGAGCACGATCACGCCAGCACCAAACAGGGAAGACAAAATATTTCCGGCAAAGAACACGCTGCCCAGTGCTCTGGTGAGCGGCAATAAGGGGATCTGCAAGATGCTGGGCAAGGGTGGCCAGACAAAGCCAACTGCTGCCAGATGCGGCTCACGCGAATAGAGAACGTAGTAGGCGTTGGCCGTGCGTGAGAGCGCATCTCCATTGCCAATATGCAGCACGTAGTTCAAAAAGTAGGCGACCACCAGGTTAATGAGCAGCGAGAGCAGGAAAAGGATCAGGCTCTCAAAGCGCTTGAGATGCACCTTTGCGTCCTGGTTGGTCAGCGCTTTGGTGGGGTGCAGTACTGCAGCCCGGGAAGAGGGGAAGAAGGATCTCGGCTTTCTGATCATTTGCTCCCTCCTTTACCGGGTTCAGTGCCTTCTGATGTCCCGAATTCATTTGCGCCAGGGTCAACATCATCCGCTGAGCGCTGATACAGGCCGTGGCGGGTCTTCTCCCAAAAGTGCGGCTTGACGATCAACTGTACAAAGCCCTTCCAACTGGCGATACTGCTCATAGCCCAGTAGATGGGGCTGAGCAGGGCGGTGGAGACCATGCCATAATAGCCACGGCGCATGGCGCCGGCCACATTGACGTATGTGAAGACAAAGGTGCCCACATACAAACACAGCGCGCCCATGTAGAAAATAACTCCCGGGAATAGCTGCTGGATGAATGCCGGTTTGGCCAGGAACCAGATGGCCGTCATAGCCCAGTAGACCGGGTTCATCAGCGCGGTGAAGAAAGTGCCGCCCACAATGAACTGGAAGCTCATAAAGTTCCAGAAGCCGATCTCGCGGATAAGGTGCAGGGGGCGGCGCATGTGCACCAGCCAGGTCTGCATGTAGCCCTTCAACCAGCGCGAACGCTGGCGGATCCAGTTGCCGAATTGGCTGTTGGCTTCCTCATAGGTGGTGGAATCCACAATGCGAGTACGGTAACCGCGTTTGAAGAGGCGGATGCCCAGATCGGCATCTTCGGTGACGTTGTATGGATCCCAGGCGCCGGCTTCGACAAGGGCCAGGGTCCTGAAGTGGTTGGAAGTACCTCCCAACGGTATTGGCGCGTGCTCGGCGTCCAGACCGGGCAGAAGCAGGTCGAACCACATGGAGTATTCCACGGTAAACCAGCGGGTGAGGATGTTCTGGTTGCGATTGTAATAATTGAGCTTGGCCTGAATACAGGCTACCTTTTCATCCGTCTTGTTGAATGCAATGACCACGCGTTTGAGCTGATCGCGGTCGGGCAGATCTTCTGCATCGTAGATCACCACATAATCGCCGCGCGCGTGGATAAGCCCGTAGTTGCAAGCCTTGGGTTTGGTCTTGGGCAGTTCGTTTGGCACGATCACTTTTTGAATGAAGCGCGGCGGGTTCACCTGGTCGAACCTGGCAATGGTCTCTTCATCTTCCTCTTCCATCAGCACCAGAATATCCAGGCGGGCGGAGGGGTAATCGATGGAGGCCAAAGATTTGAGGATTTCCGGCAGCACCTCGGCCTCACGGTGCACCGGTACCAGAATGGTATAGACCGGCAAGTCGGCATCTTTTAACTGGGCCACCTCTTCTGCTGTGACCGGTACTTCCAGGTTCGTAGAGATGGCCTTAAAAATGAGGCGAAACTTGTAGATGGAAAAGACCAGATAAAAAGCGGTGACGAGCGCATTGATGATGACCAGATAAGAGTGCCAGTCAAGCACCAGCCAGACCACAGTCAGCACTGCCATCACGATGAGGCTGATGACCTGGCCGCGCACCAGCACCCGGTAAGCTGAATCTTGCGGGGTGCGCTCCAGCAGGGAGGAGATGCTTTCATTTAAATAATGACTGCGGTAAACCTCTTCCAACACTTTCTCCAGGTCAGATTCGCTGATGAGCACCAGCTTGATGGATTTATTGAGCAGCTTTTCGGCCTGCTGAATGCCCTCCTGGTTGAGGGGGTCCACCGTGGCCAGGATCACCTGTTTGGCATCCTGGGCAAGCGGCAGCACACCCTGGGTGCGCTCAAAGGTGGGGTCAAGCAAGCGGACGGCGGCCTTATCTACCAGCGCTCTGGAAAGATCAAAGAAGGGCAGGTCTGCCTGATGGGCCAGGAACTGATACAGGGCCGTCTCTGTGATGTAGCGTTTGAAGACCAACGCCTTGCCCAGACGGATGTTCACCCTGCGGGCATAATCGAGGGCATCATTCAACTGGCTGCGTGTGATCATACCGGCCACCAACAGGGTGGTACCCAGGTTGGGTCGGCCCAGGGTGCGTTGAATGGCATCTTCCAGCGAAGCATGCGTGGTGAGCACCGGAATTACACTGGTACGCAAGATCACCTGCAGGTTGCGACGGGCATTCTCAAAGAGCGGGTCAGAGAACGCCACCACGGTCTGATCTCCCACCTGGCGGATGGGCAGTGCTTTAAATTGGTGGGCGCTTTCCAGCGTCAACAGACGAGCCACGGCCGGATCTACCGGGTCCAGGGTACGGGTGCGCGTACGTTCAGCGCCCAGTGCATCAATGACCTGGCCTCTTTCTTCTTTAAGGGCCAGCTCTTCAAATTTAACATTCAACAGTTTGGCCATCTTCTGGCCCACTAATGTAGCCGAAAGGCCGGTGACGGCAACGACGGCCTCATCCAGCGAAACCCCCGTCTCTTTAACGCGTTTCTGGCTAGCATACGCCTGTTTGCGTGTGCAAAGACCGGCAGCCACCAACTGATCCAGCAATTTGCCTGTTTGCTCGGCCTGGTCAACTTCAAGCGAGGCCGAGAATGTGCGCTCGATCATCTGCACAATGATGGAGTAAGGAGCCAGCACCGGCCAGATTGATTTTTTGCTCAGGGTCTCAAATTGTTTGAATCCCTCGGCCAAAAACGGGTCTGCGCTTGCCACCCATAAATTATGCTCATCTTCTAAAAGTGGAAAGAGCTTGTATTTTTGAATGGCCTCTTCAGGGATTTTTTGCAGCAGTTTTTCATCTACAAGCACGTGGTCCAGGCTGAGGGTGGGCATCCCCAACCAAAAACCGGTCGCCTCCACCAGGTCTTCTTCTGAGAGAAAACCTTTCTCCATCAGCTCGCCCACCCAGTTGGCAGATTGCTTGTTGGTCTCATCAAACTGAGCCCGGGTGATGTAGCCAAGCTGAATGAGAACCTCCAGAAACAGCAGAGAGGTTGGATCGCTGCTGACATCTGCGGGCGGATAGATCACATCCAGCCAACGCTGCAATTCCTGTTCGTCCATCAGGCGGGGTTCCACCTGCAAATGGGTCAGCGCTGAGACAAGGTCCAGCAAGCGCAGGTCGAGTGTATCCACGCCCAGCAGCAGGGTGCCATCTTCTTCTGCGATGGGCAGCAGGTGAAACTTTTGCGCCATCCAGCCAGGGAGATGATGACTGACCGGTGCGACAAATTTAGCAAAATAAGGTGGAATATCTCTGGCCAGGAGCGGCATCACCCCAATGGATCTGGAATAGACCTTCAGCCAGGCATCCGGGCTGACCAGGTTGCGCTCGAAGAGGATCTGCCGGGCTGGCAGCGCCACCTGGCGTTCCACCTGCAAAACCAGATCGCCCTGCTCGCGCGTGATCAACCGTTCGGCAACCAGCAGGTCGATCATCTCAGCGCTTGGGCGGGTGACGAGCGAATGGCCGCGCAGGACCAGTCGCTGATAGGCCAGATTGATGAGATCTTCCTCGGCAATGATCCATTGAAATGAGTAGTGGGCATCCAGGGTAAGCAGGTCCAGCTCTTTTTGCCACCTGGGGTCATCGGTCAGCAAGAACAGGGTGGAGCCTGCCCAACCCAGCGGAATTACGTGGTCACGGGGTAACCCGGCGGGCAGCAGATAATCCAACCCCCTGGGCGGGAAGGGATTTGCTCCGGCCAAATGGGGCAAATTGGCCAGCAATCCGTTCAATTCCAATAGGTCTCTAGCGCTCTTTTCGGTGGGGAAGAGCTTTCCGGCTACCCCCTCAGAAAGCGCAATCCCAGGCGGACCGTAAAGGCGGTCACGCAGATACTGATAATCTACCCACGAGCAGGCCATAACCTTGATCGGCCTTCTTAGCAGAGTTTGAATTTCATTCTGCTCCTCTTCGGATAAATTGAACGGTGAAGCCAGGGTCAAACCATTGTTTTCAATGCTCAAAGGCACGGTTGAAAACTTACGGGCCACAGATTCAGGGAAAACATGCAAGACCGCTCTGGAAGGCGATATTGAATTCAAACGCAAAAATGGGGTGGAATAATTCCAGGCTGTCATGAAACCATCTCTATTAATAAACAAGGACCATTAGTCTTCTTCCGAACGGTCTCGGATAGAAAAGAAGATCACCAGACCCGATATGATGATCAGAAATATGGCGAAATAACCATTAAAGATTCCCAGGATCAGTAAAGCCCACGCAGATAGAAAAACGGCAACTTCCACAATGATTATGATCAGTTGCAGCCATTTTTTTTGCGGCCTCGGCGATTCCCCTTTATCACTCAAATTTACACATCCTTCTGAGAAAGAACTTTCCAGCTCATTGAAGCATAGTCTTTAAGGTCATCCCTAAAATCAACTTTGGTGAGATCCGTATTTCCCTTCAAAATAAATACCAGGCGACCATTGGCATATTCGATCAGCTTCAGGTCTGTCACTGCCGGATTGGAAGAGATTTTGGTTTGGATCCTGGGCAGATCGGCTAGATTCTGAAATCCCAGCAGCGTGAAAAGAAATTCATCTGCGTCCAGGCCTTCCAATTGGGTGCGACCGCGGGCGGCCAACGCTTCTGCATTGCTGATGTCCGCCATCTCAATTTGCGGGCTGGGTTCTTTACGGATACTGGCAGCCGAAACAACCGGGGTTTCAGATGCCAGGGCCAACTGCAAAGCCGCCTCACAATTAGCGATCAACTCCTCAGGGGTTACGCCGTCTTCCGGGAAGGTTGCCACTGCGATGCGCAGATCCAACTGGGTCACCTTGGCCGCGTTTGTCAGCAAGCGGCGCGCAAACGCCACCGCGCCGGCTGCATCGGTCTCAGGCAAGATCACCCCAAAGTGGTTGCCCACAAAAGAGATGTCTACGTCATTGCGGGAGGTCTTGAGCAGCAAACGGGCAATGGCGGTATCGATCTCTTTGCGGTCATTGGTCTCAAGGTACTCATAGGTGGCCTTTGAGGTCTCCAACATCAAGAAAGCAAAGGTTTTCTGGTAGCGCCGGCAGCGAGCCAGCTCAGTATCCAGGCGGGTGCGGGCGTGTTTCCACAGCAGCAGGCCGGTCTCAGAATCGTATTGGATCAGATCGCTCAACAATTGCAGGTCCTTGCGCATGCGAACCACATTGCGGTTGATCGCACGCATCAACATTGAGCTCAGGCCGCCTGTCGCCCCCAAAATCAGCACAACCGTCAAAGGAGCGAACACTGATTCGATGCCAGTGTAATGAAATATGCTGAAATAGGTGACCGCGTAAATGATGGAAGCCAACAAGGTAGAAAGAATGGCCGCAAACGGGAAGATGCGCGCAATGGAGACGATCTCGATCATCACCAACAGGGCCAACGAAAGCAAGAAGAGTTTGTGGTCCACCAATAGGATCGAACCTGTGGCAATGACGGACCAGACGGCCAAAATGGCAATATTAACGTCTTGAAAAGTAGATTGAGTAGAGTTGTTCATAGCTATTTCCGATTCCTTGTAAACCGGATGACCAGCAGGGCCGCCAGCGAGATGACGAAGATACCCCCCGCCAACCAGAGCACCCAGTCCGGATAAGAACCCAGTGTACCCGGGTTCGGTGCCGTTGTTGTATCTGCTTCCACGGGCTGGTCAGATACCAGCGAGGTCTTGCTGGCAATGGTCAGAAAGGCCGTCTCCTCCGCGTTGGATGCCACCACCAGATTACCGCTGAACTTTTTGTACTGATCAGGCGTGTTGACGATACTGGCCAGCCAGCTCAAACTGGTAGAAGAGGTACCGGTCAAAACCAGGCGATACGCCCCATCTTCTGTGAACAGAGATTGGATGTAGCCCAGCGAACCGGAGGCCGGTACCACCTGGGTGACCCCTGCAATGGCCCTGGGGGTCACCTTATCTGCTTCAAATGGCTGGGGCAGCAGGTCGTTCAACTGCATCACCGCATCATTCTGCGCGGGTAACCCCACAATGATCTGGTACGAGCGCGCTGTTGATACAGCGGCCTGATCTTTGACCGAGACCACGGCCGGCAGCAGGCTGTCACCGCGAGCGGTGTGCCCAATACGGTTGGACACCTGAAGCACCAAATTGGCCACAGGCCAATCGATCTTATCTGGCACCACAAAGGCCAGGTTGGCAAGCGTGGCCGAGCCCAGGTACAGATTGGGGTATCCGGTGAGACTGGCCGTTTTTTGGCCGATATTGGCCGGGAAGGTGAAAGTAGAATTTGGACTGATGGTCAGCCACGAGTCTGTGTAATATTTTTCTGTGCAGTACAAAGTGCTGGCAACAGCAGCGTTGTTCACCTGCAAATTACTGGTGATGGCAATAGAATTTTCTCCCACTTTGAAGAGCCGCAGCGGGATCTTTACTTCCACGCTGGCATCCTGGGCGTTCTGTGCATTCAAGGCAATACTGGTGACGGGAACATCGTTTACCAGGATATCCAGCGAAGAGCGATCCGGATTCAACACGCTTGAATGAGAGAAGATGAGGTTGAAAACAGCCTCGCCCTGAGAATCAAAGACCAGTTGCAGGGGCAGGGTAAGGTACGTAGATTGCTGACTGCTGCCCGTGGCCACAATATCTGCAAAGCCCAGGCTCTTGAGCGAGTAGACCAGGCTGGGGGTGGTGGTGGCCACCTCCTCTACAGCAGGGGTCTGCAAGATGATGCCCAGTTGCCCGGACAGGCGGTCAAACACTGAGGTGGTGGCGAACGCTCGGCTGGCTTTTTGCAGGCCGCTTGCGTCTACACCGGTAACGCTAAGCAGGATGCCCGTTTCATCATAAGGGGAGGTCTGCAGCCAGAGCACACCAGAATCAGCGCCGATGGCCTTGCCAGCTTTGTCTTTGAGCTGCAAAGAAGACCCAGAGCCGCTGCTGGCCGGCAGCAAAGTAGTGCTGGCGGTGGCCAAATTGGCGGCCTGACCAATGACCAGCAGATTGCCCTCAGGCTTTTGGCTGGCCAGTTTATCTAATGAAAGCGTCTTGATCACAGGAGTGCGCCAATCAGCCCACTGACCCAACTTGGCGCTGATGGTTGCAGCAGCTTCCAACTCGGCGGCGCTGGGGTTGGCGGGCAACACCAGGGTGATGACGCTCTCCTGCAGCGGACTGGGATCAATGAAGGTGGTCGGCAGGCTGCGCAGGTCAAGCGTTTGTGCCTGGCCGCTGTATTGAACCTCAAAGGAGGTTGTGTTGTGCACCACCGCCCAGATGGCCGGGTTATCAAAGTCTTCGCAAAAGTCGTCGCGAATGCCCATGTAGAATTGCACGTTCAACTTGTTGTATCCCGAAATGACAGACTCCGCCGGGATCTCAATTTCCAGCTTACCGCCCTCTACATTTTGCGAGCCCAACAGCCCACTGCCCACGCGGATATCGTTCCAATCTACCGACATGCTGGAGTGATTGTTGAGTGAGGCCGAGTGGCTGAAGTCAATGGTGATCTTAAGTGGCGCTTCGATCTTCCAGGTGGCCGGAAAGGTAACGCCGTACTGGTGGCTCACCAGCACCCCCTGATACTCATCATCGCTGGTTACGCCCAGGTCTTTGAGGGTAAAGGTGGCCTGGGTCCATGTTTGAGAATCCTGTGCTTTCACTCCCTGCGGAGCTGCCATCAATAAAACCAGGAGAATGAATAAGGCACTACGTACCAGGGCTAAAAAATGGGAGAGGGATGTTTTTTTCATAATTCCAGATCGTCCTTTTGGGTCACTTCCCCTTGAGAGGAGAACTTGCTTTGGTGGTTTACTGTTAATATATTAAATTATAACCAATATATAATCACATATATGAAGTTAGTTACTATTATACGGATTTTTCATGAGATTTTTATCAATTCCGTATGAATAATAATGATAATTCCGACCTGATTGATTAGCAATGAGAATAATTGCTAATTTTATCGAACAAATTCGCAAACTACCTTCAAATCAGTGGTTTCGCCCGGTATAATGGGGCTTGGTTTGATCATCAAATAGACGCATTGTCCTGCGCGTCCAGCCAAGGACCGGCCAAAGCACCCACCTTACTGGTAGAAATAGATAAAGCAGAAGAATTATGAAATCAACACCCAAATTTACGTTCACAAAAATCACTAAAAAGCTCACCCCATGGGCGGGAGTGGCTGGCGTTTTTAGCCTGGGGTTCCTGCCCTGCCCCGGATGCGGCGCCCCCATGCTCTGGCATCTGTGGCCAGTGGCGGGAGTGCTGGCACTGCACACCCTGCATGTGGAACGCAAGAAAAAGCAGGGACTGTCTGAACTTATTAATGAAACTGAAGCAACCAGAGATAACGCATGAACCTGAACCCATTGATAGAAGCTGCCCGGCAGAAAAACCTGCACATTCTTAACCTGGTGGTACGCCAACACGGACAGATCATCGCCGAGCACAATTTTGCCCCAGAAGAGCGCATCCTGCTCTGGTCGGTGAGCAAGACCTTCACCTCCATGGCCATCGGCATCGCCCAGGGCGAAGGCTTATTAAATGTTGAAGACAAGCTTTCTAAATACTTCAGGGTGCCGGAAGACGAGCAGTGGCAAAAAGTGACCCTGCATCATCTGCTGTGCATGGGCACAGGCCAAAAGACCTGCGCCTTTACCAATGCTTATGCCGTCGGACGCCCCACCCCTGATATTGAAGCGCTCTTCTTTAGCTCACCGGTAGTCTACGAGCCGGGCAGCTACTTTTTCTACAACAACTCCGCCACCTACATGCTCTCCAAGCTGATCTCACTTACGGCGGGGGTGTCGCTGAATGAGTACATGAAGCCGCGGGTGTACGACCCACTTGGCATTGAAAACGTGGAGTGGGAAGCAGACGGCATGGGCGTCAACTTTGGCTGCTCAGGTCTGCACCTCAACGCCCACGAGATCTCCAGGTTTGGGCAACTGCTGCTCAACCGCGGGGAATGGCAAGGTCAGAGCCTGATCCCGGAAGCTTACATCGCCAGAGCCACCCGTAAACAGATCGATAATTCGGCCTTCAAAGAGAAGTTCGCCACCGCAGACCATCACAGCGGCTACGGCTACCAGATCTGGATGAACCCCATCCCCAACTCCTACCGCATGGATGGGTTATACGGGCAGTATGTGGTGGTCCTGCCAGAGAAAGACGCGGTCATCACTTTTGTCTCCAATGAGCCCCAGCATATGACGGCCATCTTGCAACTGGCCTGGGATCATTTGCTGCAGCAGCTTTAAATATTTCACCTCCTGCCAAAACTCAGCAGGAGGTGTTTTTTACTCTACCACATTCAAATAAAGGGTGTTTCCATCAAGCCGAATACTACAGGGTATAGGCTTGTTCTCCAAATTGGCCTTCATCCAGACCGTTGATCTCCACCGTATCTGGGACGCGGACAGGTCTGAACTTGTTCATGATCTTCAAGATCAGCCAGGTCATGCCAAAGGCAAATACGGCCACCAACACACCCGCCAGAACCTGAACTCCAAACTGACGAACGTTACCTTCGATCAGACCGCTGACGCCGTTCACGGACGCAGATGCAAAGACACCGGTGAGGATGACGCCCAACAAGCCGCCCACCCCGTGGCATCCCCAAACATCCAGAGCATCATCCCATCCCATTTTCGCTCTAAATTGAATGGCGCCGTAGCAGACGAATGCTGCCAGTGCGCCGATGACGGCCGCTGCCCAGGGCTGCACATAACCTGCAGCCGGGGTAACAGTGGCAAGGCCTGCCACAGCTCCGGTAAGGGCGCCCGTCATGCTGGGCTTTCCTTCGTGGATCCAGGAAATGAACAACCAGACGATCATGGCCACAGAACCGGCGATATCCGTGTTCACAAATGCGATGGCTGCCAGGCCGTTGGCCTGCAATGCACTGCCACCATTGAAACCGAACCAACCGAACCAGAGCAGGCCGGTTCCCAACGCTACATAAGTGATGTTGTGAGGTTGTGTCTTCTCTTGCGGCAAGATCTTGCGCTTGCCCACAATGAACACGGAGGCTAACGCCGCGAACCCGGCGCTGATGTGAACCACCGTGCCTCCGGCGAAATCGACCACACCCAATTGCTGCAGGAAACCACCGCCCCAGATCCAATGGGCCAGCGGTATATAAATGAGGACAGACCAGAAGATGAGAAAGATCAGATAACTTCTAAAATTCACCCGGTCGGCAAAAGCGCCTGTGATGAGGGCCGGCGTGATGATGGCGAACATCTCCTGATAGACAAAGAAAGCCAGCGCCGGGATCACCTGCCCGTTGATGGGATTAAAGCCCACCCCGGCCAGCGCGAAGTAGCGCAGGTCACCAATGAGGCCTCCCAGGTCTTTGCCAAAGGCCAGGCTGAACCCGCCGAATACCCAGATGATGGTGACGATACCCAAAGAGATAAAGCTTTGCATCATGATGGATAACACGTTCTTACGGCGAACCAGCCCGCCGTAGAAGAATGCCAGACCCGGCGTCATGATGAAGACCAGAGCGGAACTGATGAGAACCAATGCAGTTGCAGCAGGATCAATTTGTGCCATACGCGCTCCTTTGAGGAAATGAATGTCATTTTTCATTGTAGGGCGAGCCATTTTTACAATCTATACACAATGATGGGTAATTCATCTACCTGAAATCAGGTAATTTGTCGTATCAGTTCTGCGCCCAAGGTGCTACCATGGTTGCATGAGCATCTCCATCATGCTGGTTGAAGACCACAAGATCGTACGCGAAGGCACCCGGCAACTGCTTGAGCAAAACACAGATTTTTCTGTGATCGGCGAAGCCGCAGATGGGCTGGAAGCCGTCAATCTGGCCGGGACGCTAAGCCCGGACATCATCATCATGGACGTGCGCTTGCCCAACATGAATGGGATCGACGCCACCCGGCTCATCACCCGGCGCCACCCCCAGACCAAAGTGATCATCCTTTCTGCTTACGATGATGACAGCTATATCTTCCCCTTGTTTGAAGCTGGCGCCAGCGGTTACCTGCTAAAAAATTCCAGCGGGGCAGAACTTGCTGCAGCCATTCGATCTGTGCAGCAGGGAGAAACGGCTCTTTCGCCACACATCGGCTCCAAGATCATCCACCGGCTGGGAAACAAGAGCGAGAACGCCAAAACGCTTTGCATGCTCACCCAACGGGAGCTGGATGTGCTCAAACTGGCCGCGCTAGGCCAGCCCAATAAACTCATCGCCGCCCGGCTGGAGATCAGCGTGCAGACGGTGCAGGTGCATTTGCGCAACATCTTCAGCAAACTGGAAGTAGGCAACCGCTCTGAGGCGGTGGCGCACGCCCTCCAATCTGGCTGGATCTCGCTGGAGATCCATGACAACTGAGGTGCAGTTTCAGGAAGAAAATGATGCCGCTCGCGCGAAGGCAGACCTTTCCAGCGCGCCCATCCGCTCCCAATTGCTCTGGTCTTCGTTTTTTCCCCTGGCCCTTTTTGGCCTGCTCACCACCCTCGTCATTGCCATCAGCATTCAAAAGATCACCCTGGACCTTGCGGAGCAACGCAACAGCGCCAGGGTGCAATTGCTCGCTGCCCAAATGGAGCAATCCAAGTTGACGGGTGAACCCGTCAACACAGCATCATTAAATTCAATGCTCAATGGAGCAAACGCAGGCAAGGAAAGTAGCCTGTTTCTGATCGACGCAGATGGGCATGTACTTGCTGCTTCGGGGCCCCTCAATTCTCAGGGTAGCCCGGCTGCTTTCGATTTTTCAACGCTCTCCGCAGCTTCAGGTGAATTGGTGCAATGGCCGGCCACTCAAGACCAGGTGTTGATCACCCGCCAGCCCTTGGCAGATGCCACCGGTTATTTGGTACTGGTCGAACCCTGGCAAGAGATCGTCGCCGCGGCAGCCGGTTACCAGATGCTGCTGGTCGTCCTCACCTTGCTGGGGGTGCTCCTCTCGCTCTTTATGCTTTCATTGGCCATCACGCGCATCCTGCTGCCCATCCGCCTGCTGACGGAGCGGGCCGCCCTGGCAGTGCCGGGCAGCGTTTTTGAGCCCATTCCAGAAAACGGCCCCGGGGAGATCCGCAGCCTCATCAACGCCTTCAACCAGATGGTCATCCGTCTGGCCAAACAACAGATCACCCTGCGCCAATATGCCCACAAATCCCTTTTGAGCCAGGAAGAAGAAAGACAACGCCTTTCTCGTGAGCTGCATGACGGCCCCTTACAAGACCTGGTGGGGCTGCATCAACGCATTGAGCTGTACCAGAACGAGCTGGCCGAAGATCCTCATCAGGCGCAGCAGCGCCTGCAGGAGATCGACCAGATCATCGATCATTCCATTGAGGACGTCCGTACCATCAGCGTTGCCCTGCGCCCGCCCATTTTGGATGACCTGGGCCTGCCCGCCGCCATTGATTCGCTGTGCAAAGGCATGGCCAATTCAATGACCGGTCTTGACTGCGCTTTCTCGCTGGTCGGAAAGCAGCAAAGGCTCTCCTCAGAAATGGAACTGGCCATTTACCGGGTCGTTCAGGAAGCGCTCTCCAACATTCGGAAACACGTGCCCAATGCGAGCCAAGTTACGGTGGAACTGGTCTTTGCCAAAACAGAGGTCAAAGCCACCATCCGTAACGACGGCAGCTCCTTTGCAGATCAGGACGTGCAGGGCTATGTGCGCTCTGGTCACATTGGTCTGGCAGGGATGTACGAGCGCGCCCGTTTGTTTGGCGGTTCCCTGAAGATCAGAGCCACTGAGAACGAGGGAACCATCATCACCCTGCGGCTGCCGTATGAAATCTAGCCTGACCCTTTCTAAAAAACACGAGCCCCGCTGAGCAGGACTCGTGGTTTTTCATTAAGCCAGATCCAACTTCCTTGCTTCCGGGTGAAACACTCCCAGCCAGCCAATGAGGGAGCCCAGCATTGCGCTGGCCAAAAACATGGCCGACATGCCCACGCCCGGCCCCCAGCCCAGGAGCGGGCTCAACAAATTGGGGTGGGCGAAGAAAGGCTCAAAAACGTGGTCCGCCAGCAGCCCGCCCACCAAAAAACCGATGGGACTGGGCAGGGAAAGCAGCATTTCCCGCACCGAAAAGACCCGCCCCTGCACATCGGTGGGGACGCGCTCCTGCCAGATGGAGTAAAAGGGGCTGACCATGAAGGGAATGGTCACCTCGGCCAGAAAGCCGGAGAGCGACCAGCTCCACACGTTGCGGCTGAACGCCATCAGCGTATCGCAGATCAGAAACGACAAAGCCGTGGTCCAGGCAAAGAGGGCCACCTTCTTTTTGGGCGAATGCCAAAAGGAGAGGATGAGCCCACCCAAAATGCCGCCCACGCCCATCACCGTTTGCACCGTGCCCAGAGCGATCTTATCGCCGCCGGTGTGGGTGAGGATCATAGGCGAGAGGATGGACATGTAGGTGAGGCCGGCAAAGAGGTTCACGCCCATAAAGACAATGGTGATGATGCGCAGCCCTGGCCTCGAGAAGATGTAGCCAAAACCAAAGCGGAACTCATGCCAGAAATCTCCCTGCGCCTTTTGGCCGTCTACGCTGCGCTCCGGGATGGGCAGCTCAATGAACAGCACCGCCAGCAGCCCTGGCAGCAAGGTGAGCAGGTCGATCTTCATTACCAGGTCCAGCCCGCCAAAGGTAAGGATCACGCTGGAAAGGGCCGGCGCCAGGACCTGCATGAACGACTTTGCCAACCCGATGAGCGCGTTGGAGCGGGTGTACTCGGTCCTGGGCATAAGCAAACTGACCGAAGAAAAGAAAGCCGGCGATTGGAAAGCCTCAAATGCACCAGAAAGCCCTTCCGCCACATAAAGCTGCCAAAAAGACAACTTTCCGCTCAGGGTCAAGACCAACAACAAGAGGGTCACGATGCCAGAGGCAAAATCGGCCAGGAACATGATCCACTTGCGGTTCACGCGGTCCACCACCACCCCGGCAAAGGGGCTGCACACCATGAAGGCCAGCGCCGAAAAGAAGCCCAGCAGCACCATTTCGGTGACCGAGCCGTTGTTCTGATACGCCCACACCATGAGGGCAAAACGCGTCAACCCTGAGCCAAGCAGAGATAAAGACTGGCCTGCCCACAGGGAATAGAATGCTTTTTTGTACGTCAATAATTTCAACTTCATAAAACCCTACTTAAATAAAAACCGCGGCTACGCGCCGCGGTGAAATTCCGACCAGATAACGGAGGTGATCAGTTATCCGAGCAACAGGCGCGCGAATAGAACCCCTCCGCCAATTCTCGCTCGCTGATCACCGTTTTTAGTACAGAAATGTCCATATTTTTCAGTATACCCCCTTGATATTTTCTTGCCAAGATTTTTCTTGTATAGTGAATCTACAGGTATTCTTTTAATCTTTTCAGGTTATAATTTAGTACAAATGGTCTAGTGTATTAGCCGCAATGGAGGTAAATATGAGCACCGGACAAGTATCACCTGCTCCACTACCCGCCTGGCCAAAAGAACTCTTTGCCATCACCCTGTTTGAAGAAGACCTGGAGGCTGCTAAAACATTCTACGCGGATGCCTTTGGCCTGCCTGTGGTCTTTGAAGATGCCAATTCCTGCGTGTTCAAGATCGGCGCCACCCTCATCAATCTGCTGCGCGTCAGCCAGGCAGATGAACTGGTGCAGCCTGCCAAAGTGGCCGGTGCTGATTGCGGCACCCGCCAGGTGATGACCCTCCCCGTGGAAGATGTTGACGCCCTTTGCGCCCAACTCAAAGCGCATGGCGTGATCCTTATCAACGGCCCTATGGATCGACCCTGGGGACCCCGTACAGCCAGTTTTGCCGATCCCGGTGGGCATATCTGGGAGATCGCTCATTAATTGTTTTTATCAAGGAAACCATGCAGATCATCATTAAAGAGATTCCCGTTTATTACGAAGTGCATGGCGGCGGCCGACCCTTGGTGAACATCCACGGCTGGAGTGTGGATCACCGCCTGATGAGCGGCTGCCTCGAACCTGTCTTTGCCGGACAAGAGGACCAGTATCAGCGCATCTACTTTGACCTGCCCGGTATGGGCCAGACCCCTGCCGCCGATTGGATCAACGGCAGCGAGCGCATGCTGGAGTTTGTACTGGCCTTCATCGATGCCGTGCTGCCGGGTCAGCACTTTTTGTTGAGCGGGGAATCGTTTGGCGGTTACCTGGCCCGCGGCGTGATCAAAGAGCGCCGAGACCTGGTGGACGGTCTGCTGCTCATTGCGCCGGTAGCATCACAGGAGACCAAAGACGCCCACCTGCCCGAGTTCAAAGTGTTGGAACATGATGAAGCCCTGCTCGCCAGCCTGAGCGAAGTGGACCGCGGCTACCTGACGGGTATCAACGTGGTTCAGAACCAGCGCGTCTGGGACCGTTTTAAAGAAGAGATCCTGCCTGCGCTGCTGATGGCCAATTACGATTTTCTGGAGCACACCCTCAGCCAGCACGTCCCCTACCCCTATGATGTGGACGCGGTCAGCGACCCTTACCCCCAGCCGAGTCTCTTTGTGATGGGCCGGCAGGATAATTGTGTGGGTTACCACGACCACTGGGCTTTCCTTGAAAACTTCCCGCGTGCCAGTTTTGTGGTTTTAGATAAGGCCGGCCACAACCTCCAGATCGAGCAAGACGCGGTCTTCACCGCTCTGGTGCGGGACTGGCTGGATCGAGTGCAAAGTGAATAAAAATAACAATTTAGATGATAGGGGCTCGCGCGACCTGCGCAAGTATGCCGCCTCCACCAACTTCAGGCTCATCGTAGGCGCGTTCGTCCTGTTGTTCGTGGTCGGGCTCGGCATCATCGGCCTCATATACGGCTTCAAAGCCGCCCTGTTTGGGTTCTTGTGTCTGCTTGGCGGCATGGTACCCATTGTACTCATTCTGATCTTCTGGTTTGGGCTTGACGCATTCCTCAAGAAGATCAATAAAGACTAGCGCCCACCCAATCACCCGGGTTTGGACAAGTTTGGAATTGTGGAATTCTTAGCCAATCTACAAAGGAGCGACCAATGAAACGAATTTTAGGACGATCTGGAATCGAAGTCTCCGCGCTGGGCATGGGCTGCTGGGCTATTGGGGGGCCTTTCTTTAGCGGCGAGACGCCTCAGGGCTGGGGCCAGGTGGACGATGCCGAATCTACCCGCGCCATCCACGCCGCTCTGGACCATGGCGTCACCTTTTTTGACACTGCCAACGTCTACGGCGCCGGTCACAGCGAACGTGTGCTGGGTGCAGCGCTGGGCAATAAACGCAGCCACGTGGTCATTGCCACCAAGTTCAACGCCGTCTTTGATGAAGCCACCCGCCAGGTCACCGGCTCCGACGCCAGCCCAGCCGGCATCCGCAAAGCCTGCGAAGATTCGCTCAGCCGGCTTGGAACGGATTATATTGATCTCTATCAGTTCCACGATAACGGCTTCCCCGCCAAAGACGCCCAACCGGTACGTGACACCCTGGAAGAGCTGGTAAAAGCTGGCAAGATCCGCGCCTACGGCTGGAGCACCGACTTTGTGGAGAGCGCCGAATTCTTTGCCGGCGGCGAGAAATGCACCTCCATCCAGTTGCAATTGAACGTACTGGACGACAACGCCCCTATGCTCGCCCTGTGCGAAAAACACAACCTGGCCGCCATCAACCGCGGGCCGCTGGCCATGGGTCTGCTCACAGGCAAGTACAGCAACGGTACCACCGTCTCTATTGATGACGTGCGCGGCCAAAAAAGCCCCGATTGGATGAAATACTTCAAGAACGGCACCCCCAACCCAGAATGGCTTGCCATGCGCGACGCCATTGTAGACATCCTCACCAGCAACGGGCGCACCATTGCCCAGGGCGCTTTGGCCTGGAACTGGGGCCGCAGCCCGCTCACCATTCCCATCCCCGGCTTCCGCACCGTCAAACAGGTAGAAGAGAACGCCGGCGCCCTGCAGTTCGGCCCCCTGCTGCCCGAGCAGATGGCTGAGGTGGAGAAGATATTGAAACGGTAAGTCAGCGTTGAGTGATTGGTGATCAGTAATCAGTAATCAGTGATCAGGTAAAAACGAGGCCGCCCTTCAAATTGAAGGGCGGCTGATTGTTATGAGCCTTGGAAGAAGCTCTCGACCTATATCCATAACATAGAATTTCTATTCAGTCTGGCACCTCAACAATGTACACCTGATGGATGTTGTATACCAGCAGTATTCCTCCAGGCAACGGCTATAATTGATGGTGTAATTATTGGGGTTTTTCTGCCAAATGAAAGGGGACTATGAAGAAATCTCTACGAGCATCGCAAAAAATACTGTTTACCTTTTTGCTCCTCTTGTTTTTGGTTAGTTGTGGATCTCCCGCCTCAACCGAAGCAAATATAAATAAAACACCCACCTCAACTTTAGATAAAGACCATACAAAGATCCTGGCTACCCAAACACTTACTCAACAAACAAACCTTTTTTACATTGAATATCCCAATCTCTGGACGAAGATTCCCGAGAACAAAATGACGTTATCTCTACAAAATATCGTCCGAGATTACGGATATGCTCCAGATGGCAGTTATTGGGCTGTGGGAAATTTTGGCGTTTTGCACAAAGAGATCAACGGGAAAACCACCTGGTACTCAATGCTAAATGGCCTGCCAGTCAATCTCTTCGATGTTTTAGCAATTTCTCCTGAAGGGGAAATATGGGTGGGTGGTATTAACAACACAGTGTTGCGTTTTAACGGAAACGAATGGATAGATGAGGGTTCGCACTTTCCAAATCCGACCGATCCAAGGACTGATTGGTTATGTTACTCAAAAACAATTAGAGGAATCGATTTTGACCAACAAGGCAACCCGTGGGTAATGAATTCTGGGATTGAATTGTACACAAAAGTGTACGATCAATGGATCAATTATGCATTTCCAAAAGAAATTTTACCGATAGCTGGTGGAGGAGCTTGCCCACTCGGGTTACGAGTTAATTCTTATAAGGACATCACCATCAAACGAGGTGGATGTTGCATGCAGGGCCCTCTAGCATACCATTATGATGGAAGTGCATGGTATCAAGATAATAACTATCAGGCAGTGGATGATTTGCTTGCCGAACGCCATAAGGGTGAAGCAGACCCCAACGAAAAGTATTTGTCATTACCAGTTGAAGATTTCCCTTTACCACAAGAACAGACTTTGCCTCAAGAGATATATGACGATACACAGTTCGGAATGGACGAACAGGGAGGAATTTGGTTTACAGATGGTTATTACATGTTCACCAATCAAAACGGCAAATTTGAAAATCTGAGCGATGTAAAGGGTTTCACGGCCTTCCTCCCCGATTTATCCAATAGTCAAATTATCAACCTTAGCGGGAATGCAATTTATTATTCCTATGGGCAGCATTTTAGGATGTTGGATGACATCCTTGACGATCAAGGATTCAATGTGTATGGAAACTATTACAAAAGTATCGATGCAAATAAGCAGTTGTGGTTATTTGCGCCACAATACGGGTTAATTAAAGTAAAGGCGGGGATTGCGGAGGTTTTACAAACGAGTCCTCCAGCCGAATTGACCGATTCTCTCACAGGTGGCACGTTGATGCTGCACGATGGCCGAATTGCCGTGGGCGCAGTAGGAGCGCTTTGGCTTTTCGATGCCCAGGAGAATACCTGGCAAAAATTACAGCTTCAAGACCAAACCCAATTATTGACGTATCTACAGCAGGATACGGCTGGGACTATCTACGCAGCAACAGACACTGGGGTGATAATTATCACAGGAAGTACATTCAGTTTTTATGAGTTTGAATCTTCTACTACGCTTCCAAAAATAATTACTGGTCCTTACGGAGATAGCGATTGTTCGTTTCATAAGTATTACTTTATTGCAGATCATTGTCACGCCTTTCCTTATGCCTATTATTCTGATTTTCAGTATTCAGCTAAGTATCTGAAGGTCACTCCTGATGGGACAGTGTTTTACATTAATAACCGGATCCTTTCCACACTATCAGAAGGCAAATGGAAAAGTTACTTTTTGGATAACCTTGATATTATTGATGCAACCGTGGATAATGATGGGGCTGTTTGGGCTTTTACAGGCACAAATGGTCTTATCCGTTTTACACCAGATATTTTTGATTATTACCAGGGTTACGAAGAATAACAGGGATTAATTACAGGAAGATTTGGCGGTCGAACAATCAAAAAATTCACGAGAAAAATTGAGAATAGTAAAGGAACCACTTTACCAGTAATTGTTTGGGGATGTATACCACCCGCCCTTCAAATTGAAGGGCGGCCATTCTTTTATATCAAATTTCCAGTTTTGACCTTCCTCCGACTATAATTAGGGCTGTTTCATATTAATAGATTGGAGCATCTTTTCATGCAGGTAAACGAAAAAAAAGGGCAAGCCCTCACTGTACGTTATTCGCTCATTCAGGCAATTCTCATCATGGGGTATTGCACCTATTTTTCATTCTCTGCGGTGTACATGCTCTCGCGCGGATTTTCAAACACGCACGTAGGCATTACGCTCACCATATCCAGCCTGGCTGGCATCCTATTTGTGCCGGCGCTGGCAAACTTTGCCGACCGCACCAAAAAACTGTCTCTCAAACAAATCACCATGATCGTCTCCGGCATCACCGCACTGATCGCCATGGCGCTGCTGCTGGTTCCCTCCAACATCTTCATCGTCGGCGGGTTGATCGTGCTGCTACAGGTTTTCTTTGGCTCGCAGACCTCGCTCATCACCACTCTGGCCATTGAGCACATCAACAGCGGTACACCGGTCAACTTTAGTCTGGCACGTGGTGTCGGCTCATTGGCCTTTGCCCTGCTTTCCTTCTTTTTAGGCTTTCTGGTGAACCGCTTTGGTACGGTGGTGATCTTGCTGGGTGACATTTTGTTGATGGGCTTGACCATCTTGTTGGTAGGGCTTTTCCCGCGTCCGGAGCGGCCAGTGACCCTGCATACCGAAGAACCTCAGGCCAGCGGTTTGGCCGAGTTTGCCAAAAAGAACCCCGTCTTCATGGTCATGCTTCTGGCATTGACCCTCATTTTCATCTCGCACAACCTCATCAACACCTATCTCATTCGCATCATCCAGTTCGTGGGCGGCGATAATTCCAACCTGGGCATCGCGGCTGCCATCGCAGCCCTGGTGGAGGTACCGGCCATGGCGCTTTTCCCGCTGCTATACCGCCGTCATCCCCAGGCAGGTACCTTCCTCAAGATCGCGGGAGTGTTCTTCGTCATCAAGTCGGTGGCCACCCTGATCGCTGGCAGCGTGGGAGGCATCTATGCCGCCCAGACCCTGGAAGCGCTCAGTTACGCCATCTTTACCCCTGCCTCTGTGTTTTATGTCAACCAGGTCATCCCGGATGCCGATAAAGTGAAAGGCCAATCGCTGATGATGCTCACCACCAGCATGAGCGGCCTCATCAGCAACCTGGCCGGTGGATTCCTGCTCGATTCCAGCGGCGGTGTTCCGCTTATGCTTATCTGCGGGACAGTCGTTTCAGCGCTGGGGCTGCTGATGTTGTTCATCATCGACCGACCCAAAGCTGTACAGGTACAGACCGTCAGCGAGTAACCCATGCCTGAATTTTCTACCCGCCAGCTCAACTTTATGCCCGGCCTGGACCTCAACCGCCGCTATTCTGCTGAGGTGCTGCAGCCGCTGATCCGTAAATTCGACCCAGCCCTGGTCTACTCAGCGGCACTCATTGGCTACGGCTCGGATGTGCTGGGTTACGACACCCCCACCAGCATGGATCACAACTGGGGACCGCGCGGTCAGATCTTTTTGCTTCCCGCCGATGCCGAACGCATCCCCGCCTTGGATGAATACCTGCGCCAGAACCTGCCGCCGCAATTCCTGGGGTTCCCCACCCATTTTACAGACAAACGCATCGACCACACCCAGAGCATGACCCCGCACCCTGGCGGCGAGGTCAACCATCTAATCGAGATCTATGTGTTGCAAGATTATTTGCGCGGCCAACTTGGCAAGGACCCGCAAGAGTTCACCTCCCTGGATTGGCTGCGCCTGCCCGAACAGGAATTGTTGGAGCTGACCAGCGGAGCGGTCTTCCATGATGCGCTTGGGCTTAACCAGATACGCGAGCAATTTGCCTATTACCCCGCTGAGATACGCCTGCTCAAGTTGGCTGCCTATTGGAATCACATCGCCAACGAAGAAGCCTTTGTGGGCAGATGCCGCGAACGCGCCGATGCATTCGGTGTCAAACTCATCTCCACCCGTCTACTCACCAGCCTGCTCAAGATCTGTTTTGTTCTCAAAGGCCGTTATGTGCCCTACTCCAAGTGGTTCACGCGCGCCTTTTCCGATCTGGGGCTGGCCGGCATCGAGGCGGCTGCGCTGGAACTCCTGCAGGAGAACGACCTCAGCCAGATAGAATCCAAACTGGCGGCGCTTTATCTGCGCGTACTGGAGCTGCAAAATTCAACCCCCGGCATACCCAGTGTCGAGCTGGAGATCATCTCTTATTACAACCGACCTTTCCGCGTCATCATGGCCGAGCGCATCATTGAGCCGTTGCGTGCCGCCATCAGCGAGCCGTCATTACAAAAGTTGGACCTCAACGAGGTCGGCCTGGATAACCGCGTGGACGGCATTGACCTGAACAACAACAGCACTCTGGGCAAGATCTTCAGGAAATAGACACGGCAAAGAAATTCCAATACAAAATCCAAATTATGCCGATGTAGGGTTAAACGGCGCGCCGTGACCCTACCAAAATTTAACAGCTAACCCAAATAAGTTCCTCTCCACCCATTCAAGCCCCCATTAGAATAATCAATATCAACTCGGTAGGGCACGATATATCGTGCCCCTACCGGTAATTCATGGTTTTCATTTTCCGATTAATTTCATTCCGGCTGGCGTAAGGTTACGGGACGCGCTGTGTGCCTACCAATTTGGTATGTCCTCCGCGTAATACAGGGAACCATGAAATCTACTTTGACATACTGATGAATAAACACCGCGAGAAACCCTCCAATTAATCTACCTTTTGGCACATCAAAAGAATCGAAAGGTGAGTGATACTAGCTGTGGAAAACCAGAATATTGGAGAATGACCGATGAAGATCGTAACTGACAGCGGAACAAATGTTTATTTATCCCCGGACCAGCTCCGTGAATTTGGCATCCAGGTGGTGCCGTTGAGCGTGGCGCTGGAGGGCAAAACCTACCGCGAGGGTCTGGATGTGAAGGATGAGGATTTCTACAACATGCTTGAATCCTCCGAAGCGCTGCCGACGACTTCACAACCGTCTGCGGGCGATTTCGCCACACTTTACCGTGAGCTTGCCAAGACCGACCCTGAGATCCTCTCGATCCACATGTCGTCCGGGTTGAGCGGAACCATCAATTCCGCACGCGCCGCGGCCGCCATGGTTCCAGAAGCCCACGTGACCGTGGTAGATACCAAAACACTCGGCGTACCGGCCGGGTGGCAGGTTGAGGCAGCCGCCAGGGCACTCAAAGCCGGCTGGCCGTTACAAAAAATATTGGAATATGTAGAGAACATCAGCGCAGCCACCAACGTGGTCTATACCCTGAAGGAATTGAAATACCTCATCCACGGCGGCAGGATCAGCCACATGAAGGGCCTTATCGCCTCACTGCTCAACATCAAACCCCTGATCGGCGTTGAAAAAGTGGGCGGCACCTACGTACAGCGCGGACAGGCACGTTCGTTCGAGCGCGCCATTGAGAACATCGGCGAGTACATCAGCCGTGAAATGAAGGCGGGCACCCTGCTGCGTGTGCAGGTGGTCCACGCCCAGAATCAGGAAGGCGCCGAGAAGCTCAGAGCAGAGATACTAAAACGCTTCCAGTGCGTGATGCTGCCAATCGAACGATTGTCGCTGGTTTTGGGAGCGCATGTGGGCAAATCCATGATCGGTGTGGCCTTCGCCCCTGAAGAAGTGTTTGAACTGAAGTAAAACCAGCATAATCATTAAATCAATCGAGGCGGTCCGTATGGACCGCCTCGATTGTTATTTAAAATCTTTAGGCTTTGGGAGTCTCGGCTGCGGTTGCAGAAGCATCCGTGGGCGGGGTCTTCTTTTCGGCCAGGGCTTTGCGAATCTCTTCGCGCAGTTTCTCAGTTTCTTTGTTCTTCACCTTGACGTTCTTGTCGTCAACGCTGAGATTCAATTTATCTGAGAGCAAGAGGGTGAGCAGCCCTTCCATGACATTGCTGTTGGAAGAGGAATTCTCGCCATTGCCGCCGCTGATGACGACTCTCGGCACCACATCCACCTGCGAAGCCTGCACGGCCTCGGCGAAGCGGTTGAGCACCTGCTGGGTCACCTGGTACTTCGGGCCGCCGTAAGCATTGACCTGCTCTTCGGTGGCGATAGCCTGGGCAATACCCGTGCGGGCAATGCGCTCGGCTTCGGCTTCCGCCAGGGTGCGGATCTGGGCAGCCTGCTGCAAAGCACGCTGCAGTTCAGCTTTACCCTGGTTCGACTGCACGGTGATGTTCAACTCAGATTCAGTGATATTGCGTTGCTGATCGGTGCGAGCCTGCGCCTCGCGCAGTTCGCGTTCCTTCACAGCGGCAGTTTCCTGGCGCTGATAGGTTTCGATCTGCTCTACAGCGATCTGGCGGGCACGCAACTGGTTGAGGATGATCTCGATCTGGGTATCTTCACCATTGGTGGTGGGGGTACCGATGAGCACCTCTTCCAATTCAAGGTTGTAGTGAGCGAACTTGTCCTTCATCTCCTGGCTGGAAATGCGCTGAATATCGTTACGTTCCTGGATCAACTGGATGAGTGTGCGGGTCTGGCCGATGTTCTTGAAGTAAGCCGAAACCATCGGGTCCAGGGTCTGTTCCACCAGTTTTTTCACGTCGCCAAAGCGCTGGATCACCAGCGGGGCCTTCTGATAGTCGATGTGGATCACCACAGAAAGCGGCAGAGAGGGTTCAAAGGCGTCTTTGGTGATGAGCGAGACCTCGGTCAGGTTCTCATCATAATGATGCGAGCCTACCTCACTGTGGATCCACTTGAGGATGATGTTGGTCGTCGGCACAGGGATGACCTTACCGGCGTAGGTGTTGAAGGGATACTTGCCCGGTAGCAGAGGTTCACTCCACACACCGCGGCTGCCCTTGGCCACCAGTTCACCATGACGGTAATCCAGGCCAGAGAGGTCAGCGCCGGTCTGGCCGGTGTAAGAGACCACCACGCCCACAAAACCGACTTCGATGACGGTCTTCTGGATCATTTCCACGGTGGCGAAGAGGCGGTTGAGGTAATAGGTCCCTTCCACCAGCACCTGCAGTTGACGTCCGCGCATACCGCCGGCCGCGATGAAGCGGTCTGGCATCTGGAAGTTGTTGTGATAGGTCACAGGGTCGTTCACATCCGTGCCGACCACCGAAGCGATGATCTCACCGGAGGGCAGCGAAGGTCCATCATGAACGGTGACCACGCCGATGGTATCGTCAGAGTCTTTAATAACCACCGGGCTGAAACCGCTGCGCGATTTGATGACCTGGGTCATGTTCTGGATGACCACTTCATCATCACGGTTGAGCGGCAGGAAGTACACCCGCTCTTCAGTAATGACAATGAACTGTGCCAGGTTGAGGGCATAGGTACCCTCACGCAAGATCTGGCGCTGCGGACCCTTTTGACCACCATTGGTCAGGAAAAGTCTTACATCCTGAAAATCATTGGCGGTGGTATTGGAAGCCAGCACCTGCATGGCGCTCAGCGGTACACCATCGCGGGCAAAAATGTAACCGATCTTCCCCTGGGAGATGGTCACCAATGGGGCAATATGAACCACATATTGGATGGGGATCAGGTAGTGCAGGCCGCCACGCAGCACATCTGGCTGATAACCAGCCTCGCCGTGCAGCGCGATAAAGCCGCCCTTGACCGATTTTAAGCCGAAGCGTTTTTCCACCAGGCCAATACGGTTGTTCGGGATGAATCGAATTCCCGATAAAAGAACGATCACCACCAATGCAATGATGGCCCAAACATAAAGCGGTAAACTCATTCTGTCTCCTTGGTGCCGAATTGCACCGAAAATAAGTATATCCATGTCCTTACGGGGGGCAAGAGATACAGGCATGGATTTCACGCCAATTTAATTACGAGGGTCGTGGTGGAAAGATGCGAGAAAATGAACAGAAGAGTATGCCCGAACCTCTGCCGAACATAAATTCCATCATGGGAAATACAATCCAATTACCAGTAGAGGCACGATATATCGTGCCTCTACGGCGGCATAATCGATATGTAAAGAGAAATAACTGGGAAGAATTACGGTGGGGCACAGCGACGCTGTGCCCCTACCCAGGCCTAAAAGAATTCCATTATGGGAAGCGTTTTTCAATTACCGGGGTATATGGCCACCCCACCCGTGCCAAAGATCATTTTCTGCATGAGGAGCATCACGCAATCTACCGGTAGTGGCACGATATATTGTGCCTCTACGTCTGCATAAAGGATATGCAGAGAGCAATAATGGAGAGGAATTACGTAGGGGCTCAGCGACGCTGAGCCCCGACCCAGGCCAAAAATAATCTCCATCTGTCTCATCCAAAAGGTTGAATTGTGCATTTTTTCACTATTTTTTTATTTACATAACTAGCGTTAGGTATTGTTTTCAGGTAAAATTAGGGTATCGAAATTTCCTTACAGTTATATAGAGGTGATTTATGGCGAACGCATTCAAAGTGCTTGAGATCAAACAAAGCGTCTTCGAAGATAACAATCGTCAGGCAGCCCTCATCCGCGCTGAGCTCAAAAAGGACAAAGCCTTCTTGCTGAATTTAATGTCCTCGCCGGGCTCCGGCAAAACCACCACCCTCGTAAAAACCATTGAAGCCCTCAAAGATGAATTGAAGATCGGAATCGTTGAAGCGGATGTAGATTCTGACGTGGACGCACACACCATTTCCCACACAGGGGCACGGGTGATCCAGGTGCACACCGGGGGGATGTGCCACATGGACGCTTACATGACCCAGCAAGGCCTCAAAGAAATGGGCACGGCCGGGTTGGACCTGATCATCCTGGAGAACATCGGCAATCTGCTCTGCCCCGCTGATACAGATACCGGCGCCTCCAAGAACGCCATGATCCTGAGCGTACCCGAGGGCGATGATAAACCCCTCAAGTACCCCCACATGTTCGAGGTGGTGGATGTACTGCTGGTGAACAAGATCGACACCGTCTCATTTTTCGATTTTGATTTTGAGGCGCTGCGCGAGCGGGTGACCAAACTGAACCCGGACATCAAGATCATCCCCATTTCTGCCAAGACCGGCGAGGGCATCCCCGCCTGGGCAGAATGGCTGCGAACTGAAGTGAATCGCTGGAAAAGCGAATAATTATTACTCGTGAGAGGAAGGTCAGAGCATGGCAGTGAAGCTAAAAGTTCTGGAATTTGCCAATAAGGTGGGTAAAAAGAAGATGGGCTCCAAGTCTGGCATATTGCCGACCGATCCCGAATACATGATCCTGGAACCCGTGGTCAGCGAAGAGATGGCCGAAGTGGCGCTGGGCATGGAACGCCGTGTACCGCGTTCCGCTGACGAGATTGCGGCCAACGTGGGCAATCCCCTAGAAGACGTCAAACGCCTGCTCTGGGACCTTTCCATGGCCGGTGTCTGCTTCGTCAACAAGAAGGACGGCGTGGATAAATACTGGTACGACACCTGGGTCCCTGGCATCATGGAAATGATGACCAACAACAAAGAGAACGTCAAAAAATACCCCCAGATCGCCGAAGCTTTTGAAGCCTACGGGCGTGTGCGCGGCAAAGCCACCGCCGGGAACTTCCCGGTGGGCGTTGGCCTGATGCGCGTCATCCCCATTGAAAGCGCCATTGACGGCAACTCTCGCAAAGCCTCTTACGAGGAAGTTTCCAAATACCTCGATGAGAACAGCATCTTCTCAGTCTCCGATTGCTCCTGCCGTACCGTGCGCGAAAGCATGGGCGAAGGCTGCGGCCATCTGAAAGAAGACATGTGCATCCAGATGGGCCACGCCGCCGAGTTCTACATCCGCACCGGCCGCGGCCG
This sequence comes from Anaerolineaceae bacterium, assembly GCA_034933225.1. Lineage (GTDB taxonomy): Bacteria > Chloroflexota > Anaerolineae > Anaerolineales > Anaerolineaceae > UBA6107. The sequence goes on from JAYFNV010000025.1 coordinate 39,890, forward strand.
TGAGATCACCCGTCAGGAAGCTGACGAGATCATCAAGCGCGCCGAAGAGAACGGGCTGGTCCACCAGATCCCCAATACCGATGGACCCGGCAAGACCCACGCCATCTGCAACTGCTGCGGCTGTTCCTGCCTCAGCCTGCGCACTGCTGAAATGTTCATTAATACCGACATGGTCCGCTCCAACTACGTCGCCCGTATTGACACTGAAAAATGTGTTGCCTGCGGCGAGTGCGTGGAAGGCTGCCATGTGAATGCACTACAACTGGGCCAGAAGATCTGCGGCAAGACCAAGATCGTGCAGGCCAAACGCGAAACCCCGCGCGATAACGAATGGGGTCCCGAGATGTGGAACACCGAATACCGCTACAACCGCAAGGACGTGGTGGATACAGGTACCAGCCCCTGCAAGACCAACTGCCCGGCCCACATTGGCGTGCAAGGTTACATCAAACTGGCCGCGCTTGGACGTTACAGCGACGCGCTTGAGCTGATCAAGCACGAGAACCCATTCCCGGCCGTGTGCGGACGCATCTGTCCACGCTTGTGCGAATCGGAAAGCACGCGCGCAGATATTGATGACCCCGTGGCTGTGGATGAGATCAAGAAGTTCATCGCCGAGCAGGACATGCACGCTGAACACCGCTACGTGCCCAAGAAACGCCATGACTACGGCAACAAGATCGCCATTGTCGGCGCCGGGCCGGCCGGGCTTACCTGCGCCTACTACCTGGCCATTGACGGTTACAACGTGACCGTATTTGAAAAAGAAAAGATCGCCGGCGGCATGCTCACTCTGGGCATCCCAGCCTTCCGGCTTGAAAAGAACGTGGTCAACGCCGAGATCGAGATCCTCAAAGAGATGGGCGTTGAGATCAAATGCGGTGTGGAAGTGGGCAAAGATGTGAGTCTGGCTGATCTACGCAAGCAGGGCTACCAGGCTTTCTACATCGCCATCGGCGCCCAGGCTAGCCGCAAGCTGAACATCCCCGGTGAAGATGCCGCAGATGTGTACGGCGGCGTGGACTTTGTGCGCCGCATCAACCTGGGCGAAAAAGTTGCCCTCAAGGGCAAGGGAATCGTCATCGGCGGCGGCAACGTGGCCATTGATGTGGCCCGCAGTGCGGTTCGAGTGGGTGCTGAAGCTCTCAACCTGTACTGCCTGGAAAGCCGCAAAGAGATGCCCGCCCTGGATGAAGAAGTCCGCGAAGCTGAAGAAGAAGGCATTGTGGTCAACAATGGCTGGGGTCCCAAACGAATCCTCACCCAGAACGGCCACGTGACCGGTGTGGAGTTCAAGAAATGCCTCTCTGTTTTTGACGCCAACGGCCACTTTAACCCCAGCTACGACGAAAACGCCATCGAGATCGTCAAAGCCGATTTCGTCCTGGTCGCCATCGGCCAGTCCATTGAGTGGGGTACCCTGCTCGAAGGCGCCAGCGCTGATCTCAACCCCAACAAGACAATCAAGGCCGATGCTCTCACTTACCAGACCAGCCAGGCAGATGTCTTCGCCGGTGGAGATGTGGTCTCCGGCCCCAAATTCGCCATTGATGCCATCGCTGCCGGTAAACAGGCTGCCATTTCCATCCACCGCTTCGTGCATCCCGGCCAGAGCCTGACCATCGGCCGCAGCAAACGCCATTACGTGATGCTCAACAAAGCCGACCTGGATCTGGAAGGTTACGACCGCCAGCCGCGCCAGCGTCCGGTTGCCGCAACCTCTGTCATCAACTTCCACGATCCGCGTGCCACCTTCACTGAAGAACAGGTGCGCAAAGAGACGCAACGTTGCTTAAGCTGCGGCGCCACCGTGGTGGATGAGGCCCTGTGTGTAGGTTGTGGCGTTTGCACCACCAAGTGTAAGTTCGATGCCATCCACCTGGAACGCGTCTATGACGGCGCAGGTGTTGCCCTGGACGATATGAAACCGGTCGTCCTCAAGCAGATGCTCAAACGCAAGGTCAAGATTGCCGGCAAGAAAATGGCTCGCTCTGTGGAATCGATCTTCAAAAATTAATTTCGTTATTTCTTTCCCTTGCCGTGTTAGAGGGGGAACACGGTGAGGGAGCCTCCTATAGGTGAAATGTGCACGAATTAGGCATCCTTTTCAGCGTTGTTCGTACGGTGGAAACCTTTGCCCGCGAAAACCAGGTGGAAGAGATCCAAACCCTGGTCTTGCAGGTAGGGGAGCTTTCGCCAGTGGTGCCGCATTACATCGAAGCCTGCTACCCCGCCGCCGTAGACGGTACAATGCTGCAAGACACTGAGCTCAAGATCGAGGTCACGCCAGGCAACGTGTTGTGCAAAGGCTGCAACAAGGTATACCGTCTGCTGGAGCACAAAGGCGTTTGCCCGCATTGCGGCGGCCGGGAATATGAAATTTTAAGCGGCAAAGAGTTCCTCATCAAAGAGATTGTCGCCTGCTAACCTCCCTTTTTCGAAACAGTTCTATAATTGTCCGTGAAGCTGCACTTCAAGTTGAAGTGCAGTATTTTTCTGCAAGGTCATAGCGGAGGGAATTCAATGAGCGATTCTGAGAAAGCCAAATTGGGTAATCTTTGCCCGGTCTTTTTGAGCAACGATATCCGACGCACGGTCCAGTTCTATGTGGATAAACTGGGCTTTTGGTCTGCCCAGCATTATGATAAGGTGGAAAACTTTGCCACCATTTACAGGGACGATATTGAGTTTGTCATTGTGGCGGCCAAACAGGGGGTGGTGGAATCGAACCTCAAACGCTATGGCGCCGGCTTTGATGCGTACATTGACCCCGCCGAGATCGAAGGAGTGGAACAGCTTTACGCTGAATATCGTGACAAAGGTGTAAAGATCTTGCAGGTACCACACCTCACTGCTTATGGTTCCATTGAATTTGTTTTTGAAGATATTGACGGCCGCCAGATCGGCGTTGGCAGGATCAAAGAGAAAGAGACCTACTTCAAAAATACTGACGGCAAGCCCGCCTGAGGCTCTACAAGAACCAAGCCCTTCAAATTTGAAGGGCTTGTCTTTTTAATATCATTTTCTCGGGTTTGGCTAGAGCAGGGTCACTTCCAACTTCTTTACAACTCCATCGCGTTCAAAGATGTGACGGCTGGTTTCGGCATCCAGACGATGAACTTCCAGACCATGACCTTCCACCCGCACCACTTTTCCGTCAGCAAAATGTACCGCCACGCCCGCAGTCGCACCGCTGCGGATTAGCACCGGCACCTGGCAAATGGAATAGGCCAATGAATCGGCAGGTAGAGGCAGATCCTGCCAGGAATCGTCGACGGCCAGATAGCGGAAAGTGGAGGGCTGCGCCAGCAGCTCAGCGCGGTTAAAGAGCAGGAAGTCGAAGACGATCTGGCCCTCTACCACGGTAAAGCCCAACTCCGCCTGGCGGGCCAAGATCTCTTCTTTGACCATGCCAGACATGCCGGGTTGCTTGGCGCCCTGACCAGCCGGGGTGTGGCTGTAGGGGTCGGTGGGGAAGGCGCCATATTCTGCAGCAGACTTTTTGAAGCACTGACCGGCGCGCACGTCGGCATAGCGCTGCATCAACCCCTCTAAAGAAGGTTCGTTTTGGGTGCGCTGTACGGTTTCCTGCACGGCCAGCAGCAGTTTGGAGATCATGTGCCAGTAGATGCTGCCCAGCCCCTCAAAGGCAAAGAAGGTGCCGGAACGGCCGGTAAATTGCTCGTGGTGGAAGGTGGCTTCAAAGAGCGCCTCAATGGCAGCGCCCTCTTGCTCCACCAGAGCGCTAAAACGGGCATCTTGCTTAAGGGTGGCCAGCGCAGCAGCCACATCAGCGCCGTTGCGGAAGTTGCCCGCAAAATGGTAGTCACCCAGTTCATCGCGTACCAGCAGGCTGGTATTGCCTGCTTTTTGCAGGGCGTCCACCAGTTTGAATCCACTGACATGTGCAGCAGGAACCCGGTTGCGCTCTACAAACCCTTTGAGCGGACGATCCGGGTAGAGGATGTAACTATTTTGGTCAGAACGGAAGAGCGCACTGGCACGCATGGCTGTTAGCAACCGCAAAGACTCGGCGCCATTCAGCAGACCAGAAGAGAGCACCGCCACCTGACCTTCCAACATCTCGTAAAGGTGATTGACCGTGGCTGTGCCTGGCGCCAGGCGCAGGGTGTTGTAAGAATGGTAAAGTGCATCGGCGCGGCGGTTGGCGCGCAGAGAATGATCAATATATTGCAGGGCAAGGTCCAGGAAGTTGAGGACAGCCTGTGTATCCAGATCGGCCACCTGGCCAGATAGACCCGACTTGTAGAAGTTCCAGCGGTACTCACTCCCCGCCTGACCCAGGGCGTCCATCAGGGTGCGGCGTTGGGCATCGCTAAACTGACCCACCAGCAGCGGCAATGACTCAGCCAGAAGAGCGGCAATGCGGTCAAAAAAGCTCACCACCTCGGCATGGATGGGCAGCGTTTTAGCCTCCGCCTCCGCCAGGAAGGAACGTAAAAAGACCACATAGCGGCGCAGATAGGCCAGGGTCACAACAGAAAGACCTTTGCCCACCAGGGCGTTATTGGCGTCGTTCCATTCGGGGCGCTGGGTGGTCATCCAGATGCCGCCTTCAGGCACCAGATTGACCAGTTTAGCCAGCAGCAGGGTGAGCGCCTTCTCGGCCAGGCTGGCATGCAAAACGCCGCCATTGGCATCCGGGACCAGCTTGCCGTCATTGCCCAGACGGCCAACACGTTCTTTGATCTTCTTTTCCAGCTCCCAATCGAAGCTGATGGTGGTGTACGGGTTTTGCAGGATCTCATTGTAAGGGTTGATGCGATACGGCACATCGGCATAACTGAACATGGGCTGGTTGAGTTGTGCCAGCAGTTTGCCGGGGTGGACCCTGGCGCTGATCTCCATCAGCTTGAGCAGATAGATGATCTGATGGTCGCTCCAGTAACCGATGTTGGCCCAGGGGTCGCCGGGCACGGGGATCTCCCAATCAATGCCGTGACGAGTGACGCGGTACGGGTTGTAGCCATCCACGGTGGTGGCGTTGAGGAAGGTGAAGATCATGCTCTCCACGTATTCCGGGTATGAAGAGGAAAGTGCCTCCCAGTTCTGGAAGATATCCCGCCAGTTGCCTTCATAATCCAACTGCTGGGAGCCATCTTTCTTCTTGATGTTGATGGAGAAGCGGTTCCAGGGGCGGCTGGGGTCGCCATGACGGCGCGAGAAGGATAGCGGCAGATATGAATTGGAGAGGCGCACCAGATCTGGGCTGCCGCTGGACTGGGCCAGCGCCAGCAGTTCTTGAATGCGCAATTGTTCTGGCAAAGCAGCAAACCAGGCTTGCTGAGAGGTCAGAACCGCACGGTTGAGCACGGTGACAAAATCAATGAAATCGGCCTTCTCCACTTTGTACTGCGAGGGGAAGTAGCCGCCGCGCATCTCGTTGAACATGACATTGGCAAAATGGTGCGAGGTGAGCAGCGGGTTGGCCGTCACCTGCAGCCCATCGGCTGCGGCCACGATCTTTTGCAGGGCGGCCGTATTGGCGGCCACATCTGCTTCCAGCAGGGCGATCACCTCTTTTACAGGCTTCTTGAGCAGAGCGGTTAGGTGCACCACCTGTGAGGCATCCTGGTCCACATCGGCAACGATGTGCCAGGCTTGCCCGGCAGCGGCGGCCAGGTCAAAGCAGGCATGGGCAAAATACCCCCCGCGCTGACCGCGCGTCTCGTGCTCGGTCTTGACCAACTCACCCGACCGGAATGCGTCCAATTGAGTGTTGGTCAGCAGCCAGGCATCAGCCTTGAGCCCCACCTGCCAGGCGACCGTGGCCAGCAGACTTTCACTGGGCTCAGCCAGATCGGTGAGCGAGGAGTTGAGGGTAAAGATGCCCAGGCCGGTGGTGGGTTCCAATTCGTTGCGTTTGTAGGCATCCAGCAGCGGACTGAAGATGTTCTGGGTCTGGTCAGAAACGTTGGCAGGCAGCAGGTTTTGCAGGCCGTCCAGCACTTCAATGCTGCACGGAGTTTCTGCCTGGTTGTCCAGCCAACTGCTCTTGACGAAGCCAAAGGCATCCCCGCTGCGCCAGGCATAGCGGAAGGTCAGCCCCAGAGTATGGTTGACCTCTTCAAAGACCAACACATTGCCGGGAATGTTCTTGTACAGGTTTTGTTCAATGGAATACAGGCTGGCCTGCCGGCTGGAGAAAGGCTCCCACAAAGAGCGTTTCTGCCCACGGGTCACCAGCAACAGCGTGCGTGGGCCGGTGTTCTCGCTGTTCTCGGTCAGTTTATCAACGGTGTAGTAGGGGAAGAGGGCATGCGCCGCATTGATGCGTCCGGCAGAAAGGCCGCCCGTGGAGGAAATGAACATCCAGTGGTTGGAGCTGCTCACCAGGCTCATAAAGAAGGGCGGCATGGCGGGGAAATGCTGGACCTTGTAGAACGGTTCCCCCAGCAGGTGAACGTACTCTCCCTGAACGTTTTGTTTTTGGTTATGGTACAAAGTGTCAGCCACAAAAATCGAGGGAGTATTTGCGCTCATTATCGCTCCTGAGAGAAGGGGGTATTTTGTTTGAAATTCTTTACGGGCTAATTCTACATCAGGAATGGGATTTGCGAAAAACTTATTTTACATATAAAAATTTCTTGCTCAGACGCAGGTCTTCGCACGGGTAGGGTAGCGGGGATTTTTACAGCAAAACTGGCGGTTCAATGAGCCGCCAGTTAAGTGGATTATGGGTTTTCGATCATTCAGCCTGTTCAAATGAACGCAAGGCTTTGGCAATGAGGGCTTTCACCACCTGCACCTTGGCCTTGTTGCGCGCCAGCGGCTGAGTAGCTCTCACAGCCAGGGCGGCGGCATCAGCGGCAAGCGCATCGCTGAGCGGCTTGCCTTCTAAAAAGGTTTCCACCTCTTGCATGCGCATGGGCACAGGCGCCACTGCTCCAAGCACCACCCGCACATTGTGCAGGCTTTTCCCCTCAACGCTGGCACGCAAGGCCAGACTGACAATGGGGAAATCAATGGAATTGCGGATACGGAATTTGAGGTAGGTCTGGCGGCTGCCGGCTTCTGCGGGCAGATGGATGGACTCGATCAGTTCATCTGAAGCCAGAACAGTGGTGCTGCTCTCGCGGGCGGCAAACAGCTCTGCTGCGGGCAACGTGCGCTCTGTAGTTTTGATCGTTGCGTCCAGGGTGATGAGTGCAGGCGCCAGATCGGAACAACTAACGGCCACACAACCGCAATTGGCGCAGCGCAATGCCTCCTGAGTCACGGTTTCTGGAGTGAAGGTCAGAAAATCTCCACGCTGAAGATCGTGCTCAACAACAGGGGTCTGCGGGGTTACGGCTGCCTGGCTGGTTGTCAGTGCGGCAGCATTGATCTTGAGGAACTTCTTGCCTTTTTCCTCTGCGGCGGGTTCTGGAGTAGCAACCAGGTAGCGGTCCATGAATACAGAGGTTTCTGCACCTTCAGCCATGGCCTGCACAATGTTGACGGCCCGCCCGGTGGCATCACCGCCGGCGAAAACACCCACTAAATTGGTGGCACGGCTGACCTTATCTACTACCAGCAAGCCGCGCTCGACCTGCAACAGCGGCTCTGCATAGCTCAGGTCGGCTGCCTGGCCAATAGCCACCAGCACCTGGTCCGCTTCGACTATTTTCTTCTCAGCCGGGTCAAAGGTGGGGGCAAAGCGGTGGTCTTTGTTGAACACGGAGGTGCAGCGCACCAGCTCAATGCCGGTGAGGGTACCGTTCTTTTCCAGCACGCGGTCAGGACCCCAGGAGGGCAGGATCTCAATGCCATCGGCATGCGCCATTTCAAGGTCTTCGGGTAAGGCGGGCATGATGTCCAGACTTTCCAGACAGGCCATGCTCACATGGGCGGCGCCCAGGCGTTTGGCGGTGATGGCCACATCCACGGCCACACTGCCGCCACCGATGACCAGCACACGCTTGCCCACGGGGGTCGGCTTTTTGAGTTGAACGTTGAGCAAAAATTCCAGGCCGGAATCGAGCAGTTCGCCCTTCTCCAGTTTCAGTTTTCTAGAATTCCACAGACCGGTGCCCAAAAAGACCACATCGTGGGAGGCTTTCAGGCTTTCCAGGCTCAGGTCCCCTGCGCCAATTTTGGCGTTATAGACAAAGCGAATGCCCATCTGCTCCAGAGCGCGTACCTGTTTCTGCACCACTTCTTTGGGCAGGCGGTACCCCGGAATACTGTAGGTGAGCATACCGCCGGCTTCCGCCATTTGCTCATAGACGGTCACGATGTGACCCTGGCGGCGCATGAAGAAAGCTGCCGTCAGACCTGCCGGGCCGGAGCCCACAATGGCCACCGTCTTGCCGCTCTCTTTGGCTGGAGCGGGGTAATAGGTGGAGACATGCTCCAGCGAGTAATCGCCCAGGTATCGTTCTACGTCGCGGATGGCCACGGATTCATCAAAGTCGTGGCGGTTGCATTCGCTCTGGCAGTTGTGCGAGCAGATTCGCCCTGTGATGGCTGCCAGCGGGTTGGTGCGCAGCAGGATCTCAGTTGCAGCAGCAACATCCTGCCCGCGCAGCTTTTCCATGTAATCGGGGATGTTGTTATGGATGGGGCAGCCGCGTTTGCAGGGCGCTGCCTCCACACACATGCCGCCGTAGATGGAATGATAGCGGTTCTCCGCAAAGAGGGCATCACACCAGCGGCCGCCTTTGCGCAGACAATTGAAGTGATTTTCAGGGTTGCGGTAATACCAGCAGCGCGGTTCCTGGCACAGGTTGCCCGCCAGGGTGGCTACATTACGGATCTGCGGTGAAGCCACAGAGACCGCCGCCTGCGCCAACAGGGGATACCTGGCTTTGATGAGCGGATTCCTGGCGATCTCGGCCAGGGTGGTCAGCGCGCCGAGGCTGACGCCGCCCGCCTCTTCTTGAATATCGCCCTGCCCTTTGACGGCTTTGAGGCCGATGAGCAGTTCAGGCTGTTGGGCATGGATGGCGTCTTTCATGCCGCCCAACAGATCAGTTCCGCCGGCCAACACTTTGGCGCGGCCGAGGTTCTCTTTGAGCAGCTTCCTGGCGCTGCTGAGGTCTTCTGCAGGGATGTACTGGATGGGTTGGATTTTCATGGCATCGCCTCAGATGATTCCCAGAGCTTTGAGAACGCGGTCAGACGAAATGGGCAGTTCGTCCACTCGTACGCCAATGGCGTTGTAAACGGCATTGGCAACAGCACGCGGTGTACAGGTAAGCGTCCCCTCGCCGATGCCGCAGGCACCGTATTCACCATCCCCGCGCCAGATCTCCAGCAGCACCGGTTCAACCGGCGGCATATCCAGAATGGTGGGGATCTTGTAATCGATAAAGTTGAAGTTGAGCGGGATGCCGTGCACCGGGTCGTAAATGATCTCCTCGGACAGGGCTTCGCCAAGGGCCATCACCTGGCCGCCGATTTGCTGTGCTTCAGCGCCGGAGGCATACATGACCGTGCCGCAGTCATTGATGATGACCAGTTTGAGCACCTGGGTGCGGCCGGTGGCAGTATCCACTTCCACTTCAGCAAAACTGGCAATGTAAGGAACTCCTGTCTTGGTGGTGGAAGGTCTGCGGCTGACGAACACAGAAAGGGGCACCAGGTCGCCTTTCCAGAGCAATTGCTGAACAGTAATTGCTTTTCCCGCACCACTGATGACGCCGTTGTGGATATCCAATTTCTCAGCAGGCACTTCCAAAACGGGGGCGGCCAGGGCCAGCAGCTTCTGCTTCATTTCTTTGGCGGCCACCACCATCACTTCTGATTGCAAAAATGAGACAGCGCTATCGGTCTGCACACAATCGCGCATACCAGAGTCAGTATCAATGGTACCCACCCAACTGATCTGCTCCGGGTGGATGCCCAGGAAACCCAGGGCTTCTGCACAACCCAGCACGTTGCAGGTGTTGGAGCCCGTGCCCGTTTCCACGGTGGGAGCGTCCAGGGTCACGGTGCCATCGGGGTAAAGGGTCATCTTCACCTGTACCTGGCCGCGGCGTTCTTCCTGCCATTCGGCGTGCCAGCCAGGGTGCATAGAAAAACCCACCCCGCGCCGTTTGGTGCCCTCAAAAACGGGACCCTCACCAGGTTTATGGCGTTTTTCAGCCCAGCCAATGCGGCTAGCCCCGGCAGCAAGTACGCCCTGCAAACTTTTATCTGGGACGGTTCCCCAGGCGTGGGTGAAGTTCTTGACGGCCAGATCAACTGGGTCCATGTTCAAACTTTCAGCAATGCCGTCTATCATGCGTCCGAAGATGAAGTTGAACTGGCTGTTGCCCACACCGCGCATCATACAACCGGGAATATGGTTGGTATACACGGCATAAGATTCCATTTTGATGTTGGCAACGGGAGCCAGGGCAGCCTCTGCGATCTCTGCTGGAGCGAATTTGAGAGCAAAAACTGAATGATCGGCATGAGCGCCAATATCGCCAATGGATTTGAATTGCAGCGAGGTGATGGTACCATCCCTGGTGGCGCCGGCCTTGCAGTGATACAGCGCCGGTTGACGGGTATCATGAAAACTATCGCGGCGTGAGTGTTTGAACTTGACCGGACGGCCAGCTTTTTTAGCGATCAGGGCGGTGAAGAGGAAGAAGGGCTGGTCGCCGGTATCGGCGCGGCCAAACTGGCCGCCCACATATTTGCTGACCACGCGCACATTGTGGATGGGAAGCTGCAGCATCTGGCTCACGTGCATGCGTGTCTGATCGGCAGCATAAGAGTTGGAGACAACGGTTAATTTATCTCCTTCCCACTGGGCCACGCAGCACCAGGGGTCAAGAGAACCCTGGGTGGGGTTATCATGCACGGTATCCATTTCCAGCACCACATCCGCGTTCTTAAATCCGGCGTCAACATCGCCTTTCTCAAAGAACACATCCGGCCCGCCGACTGGGTCTGGCGGCAGTACATTTTTGCTGGTTACCTGGGGGTGAATGATCGGCGCATCCGGTTGCATGGATTGGATGGGGTCCATCACAAAGGGCAGCACTTCCCAGTCCACTTCAACCAGACGCAGGGCCTTCTCTGCGATCTGTTCGGTTTCAGCCGCCACTACCACGCCAACTTCATCGCCGGCCCAGGTAGCGTAATCACCCAATACGCGGCGGTCACGGAACTTGCGCCACATCATCCCCTCATAGCTGACGGTATCCACGGCGTCTGTCCAACCGGCGTTGGTGAGTTTGGTTCTGGCGACTTCTGGGTCTTGATACGTGAGGATGGCCTTCACCCCGGGCAAAGCTTCTGCCTTGCTCACATCCAGGCTCTTGATCCTGGCACGCGGGTAAGGGCTGCACAGCACACGGGCATGCAGCAGGCCGGGGAAAGCTTTGTCTGAGATCATGTCATCGGCATAGGGCGCCTTGCCCTGGGCCTTCTCGTAGGCATCCACTCTGGGGCGGTAGCCGCCCACAAACTTACGGTCTATTCTGGGTTTATAGGTGGTCATTTGGCCTCTCCCTTAGCCGTCAGTTTTTCTGCGGCATGCAGCACGGCCATTGAAATCCCACTGTAGCAACCGCAGCGGCATAAGTTGCCTGCCAGAGCTTCGCGGATCTCTTCCAGGGTAGGAGCGGGGTTCTCGTTCAGGAGTGCTCGCGTGGTCATCACAAAGCCGGGGGTGCAATAACCGCATTGTAAGGCAGTCCCGTGGCCGGGCTCGCTTTGTTCAGCAAAAGCCACGATCACCGGGTCATCTTTAGGCAAGCCTTCAATGGTGAGCAGGTCGTACCCATCGGCTTCTACGGCCAGGAGCATACAGGAAAGGACAGCCTTCCCATCCAGAAGAATGGTGCAGGCACCGCAGGCGCCTTCATCACAACTCACTTTGAGGCCGGTGTAGCCCAGGCGCTCCCGCAGGAACTCAGAGAGGGTGGTGGAGGGATAAAGATCGCGTCCTACGTCAAAACTGTGCCACTCGCCATTGATCCGCATCTTGATCCGTTCATTGGGGATGGTTTCAGAATTAATAGGCAAGGCAACCTCCTTTCAGGGTTGGGAAATATTCAAAACCCCTTTCGAATCAGCAATCCGTGTGGGTTTCTAATGTGATTTTAAGATTGAAAGAACGAATTATACTAGCCAACAAGCATGTTCGGGGAAACTCACCACAACTTCGTTGCCAGTTTGCGGCAGGACCAGGCGTCTTTCATTGAACAGGTCGGCACTCACCATGGCGCCGCCCAGGTCCACGCGCATGCGCACCACTGACCCCAAAAAGAGGATGGATTCCACCCGGCCGCGCAGAGTATTGCGGCCTTCACCTGTGCCGATGTGTAGCTCTTCCGGTCGGATGGCCAGGCGCGGGGTAGCGCTGATGCTGCGGCTGGGGTCGTGTTCAAACTTCACCGTCTGACCGGCCAGTTTGCAGGTGCCTTTTTCCAGAACGATATCTGTGACGGGGATGAGGTTCAACTGGCCCACAAATTGCGCCACAAACTCTGTGGAGGGGTAATTGTAGATGGTTGCGGGCGTGCCCACCTGCTCCATGTGACCCTGGCTCATCACCACTACCCGGTCAGAGAGCAGCAAGGCTTCTTCCTGATCGTGGGTCACATACACCGTGGTGATGCCCATGGTGCGCTGAATGCGGCGGATCTCCAACCTCAGCTCCACGCGGATCTTGGCATCAAGAGCAGAGAGCGGCTCATCCAGCAAGAGCACGTTGGGGTTGATGGCAAGGGCGCGCGCCAGAGCGATGCGCTGCTGCTGCCCACCGGAAAGCTGGTAGGGATACTTATCAATATGTTTTTCCAGATGCACCAGTTCCAGCATCTCTTTTACCTTGGTCTTCACCTCGGCTTCAGGCATCTTGCGCACTTCCAGCCCGAACCCAATATTCTGCCCGATGGTCAGGTTGGGGAACAAAGCGTAAGACTGGAACACCATGCCCACATTACGGGCATTGGGCGATTTATAGGTAATGTCTTCACCGTTAAGTGTGATGGTGCCAGTGCTTGGCATTTCAAAGCCTGCGATCATACGCAGCGTGGTGGTCTTGCCGCAGCCAGAAGGTCCGAGAAAAGAGACGAACTCTCCCTTTTCCACATCCAGGTTGAAATCTTCCACCGCGACCGCAGATCCGAAGACCTTGGAAATATTTGCTAAAGAAAGATAGGTCATAATTCACCGTGTATTTTCGTAGAGTATTGTCGGGCAGAGATCATCTTGCGCCGGCAAGAGAACCGCTATCTGCTTTACCGCGGTTGAACAACTGGATCAATCCCATGAAGGCCCAGGTAAACATAAAGCTGATGATGGCCAGGGAGGAAGACTCATAGGTTCTGTTCTGGCCCACAAGGGACATGTAGGGACCAAAAGCCTTGATCCCCACCATGAAGCTGGCGATTGTGTACTCCCCGATAACAGTTGCCAGGGTGAGAAAGGCACTGCTAAGGACCGCTACCTTGAGGTTGGGCAGTATGATCTTGAACATAATGGTGGCCCAGTTGGCGCCCAAACTCTGGGCTGCCTCGGTGAGGGCGCGCACATCTATAGCGGCCAGGCCGGTATCAACGGAACGGAAGACGTAGGGCAGGGCTAACACAACATAGGCTGCCACCAGCAGCACGTCCGTGCCAATAAAGGAATTGGTCAGGAAGAACGGCGCACCGCTGAAGACGCGGATGAGGCCAAACACCAACACAATGGCCGGTACCACAAATGGCAGCATGGATATGAATTCCAACATGCCACGCAGTTTGGGCAGGCGCAGGCGGATCCAATAGGCCGTGGGGACGACCAGCAAAATGCTCACGATGATGGTGAAGACCGCGATGATGAGCGAGAACTCGATGGTGCTCCAGAAATTGGGATCCTTGAATACGTTCTGATACGAGAGAAAAGATAAGACGCCTTTTTTGGCTCTTAACGAGAAATCAAAAGTTGAATACAACGGCAGAACAAAGTAGATCGTGCCGAGAATAATCCAAAGCCAGGACCAAAAGGATTTTCGCTTCATTGGCGCAGCCACCTTTCGCTTCTACGTCGGAGGATGTAATAGATCGACATCATCACTGCCATGACGAACACCATCCCAATTGCCAGGGCATAGCCCAGGCCGGGATTGTAATAAATATCACCCTTGATCTGCGAGCCGATGACGATGGTGATAAGGTTGATAAAACCACCCGTCAGGGAGTAGGCAGTGGCATAAGCGCCGAAGGAGTTGCCAAACAGCAGGATCATAGAGCCAAGGATCGAAGGCATCAAAATGGGCAATGCCACCTTGCGCCAGTAAACGGCATTGGTGGCGCCCAGGTTCTGGGCGGCTTCGCTCCATTCTTTCTTCAACCCATCCAGTGCCGGGGTAATGACCAGCACCATCAGGGGGAACTGGAAGAACATATAGGTCAGCGAAAGGCCCCAGAAACTGTACAGACTAAACCCCTGATCATAAAGGTTTAGCCCGAACACATTCTTGAGTAATAAGGTCACCAGGCCTGTGCGTCCCAAAGTGGCGATAAACGCGAAAGCCAGCGGTACGCCGGCAAAGTTTGAGGCCACACCAGAGAAGGTCATCAGGCTGGAGCGAACACCCTTGGGCAATTTACCCACAGTGACCGCATAGGCCATCAAAAATCCCAACAGACCGCCGCCAAGCGCGGTGGTGAGGCTGATCTTGATGGTGACCCAGTAGGCACTGAGGATAGATGGATCGAACAGCCCTTTGAAGTTCTGCAGGGTGAATTGGCCGGCATTGTTCTGGAATGCGCCCACCAACAGGGTAACAGAAGGCAGCACGATGAACAGGAAGGCGAACAGGAAGAAAGGTACCACCCCCAACCAGTTTCGCCACGGCAAAGGTGCGGGACGCGCTTTGCGCGCGTCCCGTTTTTCATTTACATTTGCATCGATCTTATTTGACATCTGCGCCCACGACCGACATCCATTGGTCACCGATGAGTTGTTTGGCTGCATTGATCTGGTCAATGCTCGGGAAGGCCACGGGGCCATCAAAGGTAGGCAGCTTGGCAGCGATCTCAGCGGGGATCACACCACGGGTCTGCATATCTTTGTAGCGGATGGGGTGGCAGTAACCCTTCATCCAGATATTCTGACCTTCATCACTGTAGAGGAATTCTTCCCACAGTTTGGCAGCATTGGGATGGGGAGCGTAAGCAGAAATTGCCTGAATATAGATACCGGCGATGGTACCGCTCTTGGGGTAAACCACGGCAATATTGGGGTTGCCAGCCAGGGTATCTTTATCGGCCAGAGCGCTGTAGTCCCAGCGCAGAATGATGGGGGTCTCGCCCTTGGCGACGGTCGCCTGTTTGGCAATGACCGGCACAAAGTTACCCGCTTCATTGACCTGTTTGAAGAAGTCAAGGCCAGGTTGGACAGCATCCAACGAACCGCCGTTGTAGATGGCTGCCGCGTAAACAGACATCTGAGCCTGAGCAGAAGCGCGGGGATCACCGGCTAAAGCAAATTGGCCTTTGTACTCTTCTTTGAGCAGGTCAGCCCAGTCAGCAGGGACGTTGGTAACAACATCACTGTTCACTTCCAGGGCTAATACACCGTAGTAATCGCCATACCAATAGCCGTCGGGGTCTTTTGAATCAGCCGGGATGGAATCCCAGGTGGAGACTTTGTAGGGCATGACCAGTTTGTCAGCGATCAGTTGGGGACCAAAACCATAGCCCACGTCAATGACATCTGGTGCCTGCGGGCCCTTGTTGTCTTTGTTGGCAACAATAGCCTGGATCTCATCCGCAGAACCCCCATCAGGGTTGAGTTCGTTGATGGTAATTCCATACTTGGCTGAGAAGGTGGAGAGCGCTTCACCGTAGTTGCACCAATCGTGTGGAAGTGCGATTACCGTCAGATTACCTTCTGCTTTGGCCGCCGCAACAAGTTCATCCATGGCAGCATTACCGGTTGAGCTCGTTGTTGTGGTTGTTTTGGCACATGCAGCCAAAAACAGCGACGCAACGATTAAAACAGTAACAACACCGAACAGGGTTTTAGTGCGCATCATATTCTCCTTATTTAAGATAAAAAATCAGTTAAGCGCTTGCTTAACTGAAATTCTCAAAATAATCCCTAGCTTGCTTTTTCTTTCAAGCTTACAGAACTCACTCGTTCTTTGCGGTCATATTTCTTACAATAAGGTATTCGATTAGGGTACATATCCATCCTAGATATTAATTATTATACACGATAGGGCAATACCCCTTATCGGACAAAATTCCATAATAATCAGTAAATCGCAACCAAAACTACACAATACAAACACATAATCAAAACATAATCATCACAATAGATTGACTTTCCTTCGAAAACAAGCTAAGATATTTACACTATACTATGACACAATCTTCTGAGAGCAGATCATGAAATCTGTTCTTTTTACCTTATGCAGGCAAATCTCTAGAATTCAGGCAATTTCATCTCAAAGCATCTCTGTTGTAAACAGGAATGGTATTTATGGCACTCTCACTATTTAAGAAACGCCAAAGTCTTTTCATCACCCACATTCATAATCAGGCGGCCACCACCCTGGCCGGGCTGGAAGCGCTGGTAGCGTATTTTAACGATCAAAGCCAGGAATCAGCCGCCACCCTCACCCGCAAAGAAAAAGAAGCGGACGAATTTCGGCGAATTTTGATCTACGAACTGAACAAAACCTTCGTCACCCCATTTGACCGCGAAGACCTGTTCGATCTCTCCCGCACCATTGATGATGTGCTTGACTACGCCTTCAGTACTTTGGAAGAAGTGGAACTGTTGAAGGTCACCCCCACCGAGTACATGAAAAAGATCGCCGTTTTGCTGCGCGATGCCGCCAATGAACTGCTGATGGCAGTGGATCGCCTGGATGATTACCCGGGCGTGGCCAATGAACATGCCCAACGCGCCAAGGCCATTGAGAACCGCATCGAGGTTCTTTACCGTGAGGCTCTGGCCGAGCTTTTTGAAGGCATTGAAGACACCAAACATGTTATGAAAGTGTTCAAATACCGCGAAGTTTATCGCCATCTCAGCAACGCAGCCGACCGGGGGGATGAAGCCGCTAATGTGATCGCCAGCATTGTGATGAAGAAAGGCTAATGCATTCATGCCTGCCAACATGATCGCCCTACTTATCCTGGGGCTAATTTTTGATTTCATCAATGGCATCCACGATTCCAGCAACATTGTGGCCACCATGATCTCTTCGCATGCGCTATCACCGCGCTGGTCGCTCACAGTCATCGCCCTGGCTGAGTTTTCCGGCCCGCTGATCTTTGGGGTGGCCGTGGCAAAAACGGTCGGTGGCGGTATTGTGCTGCCTGATTTTGTGACCATGAACGCTCTACTGGCTGCTGTGGGCAGTGCAATATTGTGGGGGTTGATCACCTGGTATCTGGGCATTCCAAGCAGCGCTTCCCATGCCGTCATCGGCGGGCTGCTCGGCGCTGTAGTGATGAGCAACGGCTGGCACGCCGTTTATATCAGCGGCATCATTAAAGTGCTGATCATTCTGTTCACCTCTCCCCTCATCGGTTTTGTAATGGGGTTTCTTGTCACCAAACTGGTGATCCTGGCCAGTTGGAAAGCCACCCCCAGAGTGAATGAAGTGTACAAAAAAGGCCAGGTTGCCACCTCAGTGGCGTTGGCACTGAGCTATGGTGCCAATGACGCCCAGAAGACCATGGGCATTCTCACCCTGGGACTGCTCACTTCGGGTGTGATCCAAAGCTTTAATGTGCCCTTCTGGGTGGTGATCTCCTGCGCCTCCATGATCGCGTTCGGCACCATGGTGGGCGGCTGGCGGCTCATCCGCACCCTGGGCGCCAAGTTCTTTAAGATCCGCCCCATGGATGGTTTTTCCACACAGCTTGCTTCCACCGCCGTCATTCTGGGAGCTTCCTTCTTTGGCGGTCTGGTCTCCACAACCCAGGTGGTCAGCACGGCCATCATGGGTGTAGGCAGCGCAGAACGCATGAACAAGGTGCGTTGGGGCGTTGCCAAAGACATCGTACTGGCCTGGATCCTGACCATTCCCTCCACTGCCCTCATCGGCGCCGGGCTGCTGTGGCTGATCGCACGATTTATCTGGTAAGCTCTGGCAAGGAGAGAAATGATCACCTTCAACCCCGCTCACAAAGCGGTCCTGGATGACCTCCTCCTCGGGATGCCCACTGTGCGTTCCGGCAAAATGTTTGGTTTCCCGGCTTATTACGCTGGCAAGAAACTGTGTATTTGCCTGTATGAAAATGGGGTCGGGATAAAAGTTCCAGAAGCAACCGTGCAAAAACTGCTACAGGCTGACCCCAACACCATTCCCTTTCAGCCTTTAGGCAAACACGTGATGCGTGAATGGGTACAGATCAATCTGGCCGATTCAACCGGTTATCAGGCCTACCTGCCGATATTTCAGGAATCGGTGAACTATGTTTTGGCATTACAAATGGAAGGGAAAAGCTAAAAATGGAATATGACCGCGAAAAAGTGGATGAAATGGTGCTGGCCTTGCTTTTCCTGACCAGTTCCCCGGTTGGAGAAGGCGCCAGAGCCTGGAAAGGCCTGCCGCTGGACGTGTTGAACAACCTGGTCCAAAAAGGTTACATCAGCGAGATCAATTCCAAGTCACCCATCCTCGACCTTTCTACGGAAGGCGCGCAGCTTTCAAAAGAATTGTTCTACAAGTATTTTGACGCCAAAGACTGAAATTTACTCCCCTTTATAGGCCAGCAGGCAGCGCCCACGTGCCAGGGCATGATCCACGATCGGATCAAAATAGCTGACGCCCATCCTGGCAAGTTCAGCCGGGGAAGTCCAAGGCTGGTGTACCAGCGGCACAGGCAGCAGACGTAATTCTGGCACCCAACGGCGGATATACTCACCGTTCGGGTCAAATTTTTGTCCCTGCAGTACCGGGTTAAAAATGCGGAAGTAAGGCGCAGCATCCGTGCCGGTACCGGCGCTCCATTGCCAGCCGCCGTTATTGGCAGCTACATCTCCATCCAACAATTGCTGCATAAAATACTTTTCTCCCCAACGCCAATCAATGAGCAGATCTTTGGTCAGGAACGAGGCCACGATCATGCGCGCACGGTTATGCATCCAACCCGTGCTGCGTAATTGACGCATGGCGGCATCCACAATGGGGTAGCCCGTACGCCCTTCCTTCCAGGCGCTGAAGTCCTCTTCACGGTTCAACCAATGGATATTGCGTAATTCCGGCCGAAACGAATCTTTTTGCACCTGCGGAAAGTGAAACAACACCGAATAAAAAAACTCCCGCCAGATCAGTTCATTAAGCCAGACCTTCGCTCCGTGCGCGTTCTGCTGTGAGCCTGCCTCGCTGATCCCGGATATAGCCGCGTTCACCATCTGCCTGGCAGACAGCATGCCAAAACGCAGATAAGGTGACAGGCTGGAGGTTCCTTCCAGATCCATGCGGTCGCGGTCACTGGCATAATTTTGGATTCTTGCTGCAAAAAAGCGCTCCAGGCGGCGCTGCGCTTCTGGCGCTCCTGCCATAGCAAAGGGGGTGTTCAGATCAATGGGCGGCTCAGGCAGCGCCTCACTGAAGACTTCTGTTGGAGAAGCGATCTTCCCAGGCTCAGGAAGGAGTTGGGGTTGCTGATAGTTTTCCCGCCAGGTTTTGCTGTAAGGGGTAAATATGGTGTAGGGGGAACCATCCGCTTTTACCGTCAGGGAAGGCGGCAAGACCGTCAGCCCGCCGCAGAGATGCAGGTCAAAAAGCGCGGCAACACTGTCATCGCGCTGCCGGGCATACGCCGAAAAATCTTCTTCGGCAAAAATTGCCTGGAAGTCCATTTCCTGCTTTAACTCCGTCAGCACCTTGAGCGGTTCGCCATGGCGGAGAATGAGGCGGCTGCCCTTGCGTTGTAGATCAGCATCCAGCGCCCTGAGCCCGGCCAGCATAAAGTCAACGCGGCGGGTGCTGGTCCGCTCCGACTTTAGCAGAACGGGGTCCAAAATGAACAGGGGCAGTACCTGTTCGGCAGAGCTGAGCGCCTGCTGCAGGGCCTGGTTATCTGCCAGACGCAGATCGCGGCGGATCCACCAAATTGCAACCGTTGGACTTGTTTTCATGCTTACATTGTACAGATGAATTACCGGGAACATGAAAGGTTGTATAACCCTGAGCTAAAAATTGTATAATCAAGCCATCGAGCAAACTTATTGGTCAGGAGGAGAAAATGGATAACAGTAAACCAGCACCCACCACTATTGATGAGTACATCGCCGGCTTTCCGCCCGAAATTCAAGAAAAATTACGGGCCATGCGTACCACCATCCACGCAGCCGCACCCGATGCCACTGAAAAGATCAGCTACGGGATGCCCACCTTTTACCAACAGGGTAATGTGGTGCATTTTGCCGCCTTCAAGAACCATATTGGCTTTTTCCCGGCCCCCAGCGGAATAGAGCGGTTTACTCAAGAGATCGGCCCCTATCAAACCTCCAAAGGCACCATCCAATTTCCGCTCACAGAACCCATCCCCTTTGACCTGGTGACCAAGATCACCGAGTACCGGGTACAAGAAAATCTGACTCGCGCAAAAACCAAAAAGAAATAGAAGCTAATCCCCATGCGCTCAGACCAGGAGATGTACGACCTGATATTGAATACCGCCCGGCAAGATGATCGCATCCGGGCGGTGATCCTCAATGGTTCGCGCGCCAACCCCAATGCCCAGCGTGACCGGCTGCAAGATTTTGATATTGTCTACATCGTACGTGAGCTGCAGACCTTTCTGTCCAAGCCGGGCTGGATCGATCGCTTCGGCGAGCGGATTGTGATGCAAACCCCGGATGAAATGGACGACCCCTATTGTGAAGATCGACAGCGCTTTGCTTACCTGATGCAATTTTGCGATGGCAACCGCATTGACCTGACCCTCATCACCCGCAGGGCCTTTGATACTCAGCCGCTGGATAGCCTGAGCGTTCTGCTCCTGGATAAAGACAACGACCTGCCGCCTTTCCCTGCCCCTACTGAGGCCAATTACCTGCCCAAACCGCCAGATGAGCGCGAATTCTTCAATTGCTGCAACGAGTTCTGGTGGGTGTGCCCGTATGTGGCCAAAGGTCTGGTTCGGCAAGAGATCCCCTATGCCAGGCACATGCATGAAGCAGTGGTGAGACCGCAACTCTTTAAAATGCTCACCTGGTACATTGGCTTCAAAACCGACTTCAAGGTCAACCCCGGCAAGAACGGCAAGTACTTCAAACGTTATTTAGAAGCAGAACTGTGGGAGATGTTAAAAAAGACCTACGCCAATGCAGAGTATGATGCAAGCTGGCAGGCGCTTTTTGCCACCTGTCAACTTTTTAACAAGATCGCTCAAGATGTTTCAACCTCGCTCGGTTGGGTCTATTCTCCCGATGAAGGGATCCAGGTCCAACAATATTTGCGAGAACTGAACCAATCCCAACAAATTGATTGATCGAAGAACCCCCTGAGCTCACTCAGGGGGATTTTTTACTTCAAACTCTTGACACATCCATAAGGCAGAATATAATTGAACGTCGTACAATTTTATACTTCGTTCACTTATGTACTTCGTTCAAAATTGGAGCAACTGATATGGAACCAAAGCATTCAAACCGATCTGACCGAAAAAAAGAAGAAACCCAAACCAAGATCTTTGAGGTTTCTGTGACACTTTTCAATCAAATGGGAATTGAGAACGTCACCATGGAAATGATTGCTGAAAAGGTGGATATTGCAAAAGGTACTTTGTATAACTACTTCCCTTCAAAAGAAGCCATTATCAACGGCTATTTACAGCGCTCCTTCCAGGAATCCAGTCAGGAACGCTTGGCCCAGATCGCTCAATTGCCAGATACTTCTACCCGTTTGAAGTACGTCTTCTCGTTGTTAATTGAAGGAGTAAAAAGGCAACAAGAGATCTTTGAATCGTTCATGTTATTCAGAATGAAAAACACATTGTCCTTTCACCCTGTAGGCCAGGACCAGGCAACGGGGCTGTCTTCACTGAGCGCATCGATCATCCAATTGGGCACAGCATCTGGTGAGCTTGATTCACGTCTGGATGCCAGACTGCTGGAAGATCTTTTTGAACTCGCCCTCATTGAAGTGATCAAGCCCTACTATATTGACCCGCACAACTTTCAACAAGAAAAAGCGATCTCCCAGGCAATAGACCTGTTTTTACACGGAGCCGCCTTAAGAAAATAAGCAAAGGTACACTATGACCAGTCTCCAGAGCAAGATCGTAATATCTGCGATTCGTAACCGGCACCTCTTCAAATTTCACCTAAAACCAGATGTGATCACAGATGAAGCCTCCACTTTACAATTCCGCCGTGACATAGAGAAGAGCACGCAAAGAAACAATCAACTACCCAGGGGAATTGAATCAACTAAAATTGAAATTCAAGGTTTACCTGAGGGGCTACAAGCTGAATGGATCCATCCGGCCGGGACTGCCAGCCTGCCCACCAAAGAGGAGAAGGCAATTTTCTACACCCATGGAGGCGGGTACATTTCTGGCAATTGTGATGACCACCGTTTGATCGTAAGCCATTTTGTGCAATCAACCGGGATAGGAGCCTTGTTGTACGATTACCGCCTGGCTCCTGAGTTTCCCTTTCCGGCAGCCATGGAAGACACACTGATGGTTTATAAATGGCTTTTATCCCAGGGCGTGAATGCACAAAACATCCAAATTGTTGGCGAATCAGCCGGCGGCGGTCTATGCCTGGCCAGTCTTCTGGCAATCCGTGATACAGGCCTGGCACTCCCTAGAGCAGCCCTGGCGTTCTCTCCCTGGTTGGACTTAAAGAGCACCAGTCCATCCTTTACCAGCAATGCACATAAAGATATTTCCACTTTAGGGTCGTGGAATGTCTGGGGACCATTTTACTTCGGTAAAAATGACCCAGAAAATCCGTGGATTTCTCCCCTGTATGGAGATCTGAAGGGATTACCTCCCATTATGATCCAGGTTGGCGATTATGAGATCATGCTTGACGATTCCATCCAGTTTGCAAATAAAGCCAAAGAAGTCGGCGTAGAAATAACGCTGCACGTTTGGCCAGAAATGGTGCATTGTTTTCCACTTTTGGCACCCCTGTTTCCTGAAGCTACGGCTGCCTGGAATGAATCGATCCGTTTTCTCTTGAACCACTTTGAATGATCGCTTGAACTTACAATATAAAACCGCAAGCCTGTGAAAATTGGGCTTGCGGTTTTAAATTTGGATTTAACTGAAAATCAATATAAACGATATTGAAAAGACAGAAAATTAGTTAAGGCTGCCCAGGCCTTCTTCATCGATCAACTTCAAGAACTCGAATCCGAGGATTGGGTCAAAGGAGGACCCCAGGTTGTTGCGTAGATACTCCACCGCAGTCTCTTTTTTCCAGGCTTTCCTAAACGGGCGGTCAGAAAGCAGTGCGTCCCAGACATCTACCAGAGCGAAGATACGTGCAACCAACGGAATCTCCTCGCCACGTAGTCCGCGGGGATAGCCGCTGCCATCCCATTTTTCATGGTGGCAATAAGGAATCTCCAGGGAGTCTTTCAGGAAGGGAACTCTCCTTATAATGTCATAAGCAAAGGTGGGATGACGGCGCATTTCTTCCCACTCTTTGATGTCCAGGGTGGTTTCCTTAAAGAGAATGGCGTCTTCAATCCCCAGTTTGCCAAGATCATGCAGCATGGCGCCTCGCCACAGGTCGGTCACTCGATGTCCGCGCACCCCCAGACGCATCGCAAAATGCCGGGTGAGATCAGCCACACGCAGACAATGTCCTTCAGATTCTCCTTCATGCTGGTCCACTGCCCTGCCCCAGGCTTCGACCATAATGTCATGGATCTCAGTCAGTTTGTAATCTTGATGAAAGTTGACCATAGCCGGAGACACAATCTTCGCAAGGGCATTCAGGAAGAGCAGATCCTGTTCATTAAAGCGCCCGTTTTTAGCCGACTGGAGATGGATGAGTCCCACTGTTTCTTGTTCCACTATCATTGGCACCAGAAGCGCAGATTGTATCTGACGGTCCTCCGCCAGGAAAGATGAACCCTCAACTCTTTCTACCAACATCTCCTGAGCCAGGTTTTTTACCAGAAAAGGTCTCTTTTGCTGGAGCACAAAGGCTTGCTGCTGTAACACAGCGTTCGAGATCTGAATATCCGTCTGCTCCAAATTTTTAATTCCCTTCCCGGCGATCTTGGCAAAGACGCAGTTGATCCCATCACTGCCTGCATCACATTGCGAAAGGAAAATATCTTCAACATCTTCATACTTTAAGGATAGAATTTGCGCTAACAGGGCAAAACCCTGCCGGCTTTCCTGAATTTCTGCCAGAAGAGGGCTGTATTTATTAATGAGATCCATTTCTTCAAAGAAGGGTTTCAGATTCACGGGCAACTTTGAAGTAACGTTTTTAGACCGGTCCTGCTTTTTTCTTACCATGCTCATTTCCTTTTCTACCGACAAGAGCCTTCAACCGCTAACATAGGTTAAACCGTTAATATGTTTCTGCCACGTTCGTATGGAGGAGAATTATTTACTTATGATTTACTAAATAATTATAACTTTGTTACAGCACAAACCATATAAAAACGGGGTTAAAACTTGGCCGTCAGGATTTGGAAAATTAATTACAATACAAACAACTTTTTGCTGAAACACAAAAGGATGTGCCTATGTTTGAACTTATTGACCCTGCCCAAGCACAAAACCGATCCTTTGGACTGGTATTTCACCCCAGCTTTTCCATTTCCAGCCTACCTGAATACGCACGCCAGGCCGAGGAAATGGGGTTTGATGAATTATGGTTGTGGGATGATTGTTTTCTGCCGGGAGCCTTCAGTGCGGCGGCCATTGCCCTTTCTGCCACCCACAAGATCAAAGTTTGCATCGGTCTCATTCCAGTTCCGGCTCTGAACCCGCTTTTTATGGCCATGGAGATCACTTCCCTGGCGGGCGCCTTTCCGGGCCGCTTTATTGCAGGGTTTGGTCACGGTGTTGAACCCTGGATGAAGCAAATTGGCGCTGCTGAGCGCTCCTCACTGGCGCGTCTGCGCGAGACAGTGACCGTGGTCAGGGACTTGCTGCATGGCGAAGAAATCAATTTTGACGGCGAATTTGTGCGCATGGAGCATGTGAAAATGCAACAGCTCCCGGATGCAGTCCCCCCGCTCTATATAGGCGCCATGCGAGAAAAATCATTGGCTTTGGCTGGCAGCCTTGCAGACGGCACCCTTTTTACCAGCATGTCTTCGCTCACCTACACCCGTTGGGCACTGGGGCACATCCAGGCCGGAATGCAAAAAGCCGGCAAGACCGATCAGCGTGTGGTCGGCTTTGTGGATGTGAAGGTCAATGAGGCTGGCGCTTCCGCCCGCGCCGCCACCCGGCGCTCCCTGGCAGCCCGCCTGCCCTGGGCAGATGTCCACATTCAACATTCCGGGTATGCAGAAGAGATCGCCCAATACTTGCAAACTCACAGCAGCGCAGACCTTGCCAAAGATATGCCGGACGCCTGGTTGGATGCTTTTTCGGCCAGCGGTACCCCACAACAGGTCAGTACCCTGCTCAAGCAGTGGTTTGAAGCCGGCTTGAACAGCATCATCATCCAACCGCTCTGGGGCGATGCCTCCTGTCAGAGTGAATACATAAAATATCTGCCAGCCATCCTCAAGGACCTACGGAACCCGCTATGAGAAAAGAATCGCTTGAACAGAGATTGCAGGAGATCGCGCAGTCGCTCGCGCAATACGAGCATGCCCTGGCGCTGCTTGGCCTGGGTTCCGCCGGGGTGGAAACCGAGCGCATGGACGAGTTCTCGGATCTGGATTTCTTCGTCATTGTGCAGGCTGGATGCAAAGCAGAATTTCTGAATGACCTTTCCTGGTTAGACAGCATCTGCCCAATTGCTTACCATTTTGCCAACTCAGCAGATGGGTATAAGCTGCTCTTTGCAGATGGCATATTCTGTGAAATGGCCATCTTTGAACTTGAAGAGCTGCATTCAGCCATCTACTCTGCCGGGCGCATTCTCTGGAAACGACCGCAAGTACCGGCTGAGATCGCCATCCCTGCGGTGAAGAATAGCCCAATTTTACATGACCCCGAATGGCTGATCGGTGAAGCTGTCACTAATTTGTACGTGGGCATGGCCAGAGACCTGCGTGGCGAGAAGCTCTCTGCTATGCGCTTTATCCAGTATTATGCTGTTGATCGCTTGGTGGAATTGACTGAACTAATCGAACCGGCACAAGGATGCTTCAAAGATGAATTTTCAGCAGAACGCCGCTTTGAAATGCACCATCCGCTCACCTGTGCTCAACTGCCTGACTTTATGCAGGGTTACAAGCATAACCCTGAATCAGCCCTGGCTATCCTGGATTTTCTTGAGCTACACTTTTCAGTCAACCCGGCCATGAGTCAGGCGATCCGTAGCTATTGTAGATAAAGAAGAAGGAGACGAATTCGTCTCCTTCTTTTGTTCATGGAATGGTGATCTTGTAATCCGTTTTGAAATGCCCGCTGTGGTTGACCCCATATAGCTGGTCATTCCCTTCACGAACCACCCCAACAATCGAGATCTGGTAGGTGCCGCTTTCCAACTGGCTGGTATCCAGGCTTAAGAAGAACTTGCCATTGACCGAACTGGAAGTGGCGAAAACATAGGTTTTGGTTTCACTGCGAAGAATGAAGAAAGCTCTTCCCAACAGGTAGACCTTGTTGTCATAAGTGACCGTGCCATCCGCAACCAGACGCCCCTCCTCTATGAAGATGCGGCTGAAATTCGCCTTGATCTTGCCAGCGTACAGGTTGGGTGCCTGGACCATATCTGTTTCTGAGTTGTAAACGAGCGTCCCCAGGCGCTGCCCTTGAATTTGTCCCAAATTGTAATCGTAGGCAGAATCCACATACAACGGCATGCGTTCGGCCTGGTATGTCTCTGCAGTGACCGTGTATTTGCTTTCTGTCACTTTCACAGAATAGACCAATTCCTTGTCTTGAGTCACTTCACGAACCCGAGAATTGGTTACCTCATTGCCAAAAACGCCGCCCACGATATCATCAATTGCGACGCCGTCTTTACGGATCTCCCCGCCAAAATCGACCAGAACATTGCCTGTCTGAGGCAAATAATCAGCATCACCCAGATAGGTGGCATAGCATTCAGCCCCGCATTCCTTGCCATATTCCCACAATTGTTCCACCGTCTTCGCCTTCAGATCAATGCGGTAATGCACAGCGCGGGAGTAATTGTTTTCTGGTGAGACCGCATCCGCCTGGGTAAAGCTGCGACTCTGCCCATTATCAAAGAGGAGGAGGTCAAGAGTATCGGGGTTGTTGTCAAAGTCAGGCAAGATCATTGGGTCATGCTGGCCCCATTGCCACTCAAAACCCTCGCCCACTGGGGTGAGCAGATACCTTGCCAGAAATGCAGAAGTACCTTCATAGCCTTCATGCGGCCCCAGTATCCACTGGATCTCAGACGTATCCGGATCAATTGCAACCACCTGGCTTTGAATGGGGGAGGAAACGATCAACAAATTATCGGCGCTATCCAGTATGGCCGCGTTCATGTGCATCCAATCAATATTCTGTAAATTGACGATGTTTGGATGGAAATGAGTATAAGGGTCACGTTTCTCATCCAAAATATTCCTGAAATCGTATTCTTTCTTTACCTTACCAGTTTCGCGATCAATGATCACCGCAACATCTTCGCGGGTACCAGAGGTGAACATTTCACGATTATTAGAAACAGCCAAAATATCCCCGTTGGCCAATTCAGTAATGTTGTGATGAACGCCATTGGGCACTTCGATCTCTTTGAACACCTTGCCTAGCCAGTTGAATTCCCACAACGAGGTCATATTGTAGGGGATCTGCTTGTACTCATCCCCTGTGGAAAGCATATGCCCATTCCCGGCTAAAATCATGGCAGTGCCGTGGGCCATATATTTATTGGTCAGATAAGCGCGAACCTGAGCATTGGCATCCAAAATGGCGGTGTAGGTTTGTTCAAAACAGGGAGTAAACAATGTGACACCAGGCTCCATTTTTTCAGGCAGGGAGGCCTCAAGCGTGAAACGTTGAAAATCAACCGGCAAAGGCTCCGTAGTGATGGAAAGCTGCTTGGTCTCGCCTTGCCCGTTTTTCAATGTGATGATGTTTTCTCGCCCTGCGTAAAGACCAATGATCGGTACCTCAAAATGGCTTGTCTTGCTAGTCTTCACATAGGTAAAGGTTGATGCGGCATCGTCCCCCTGGATGGTCACCTCCACCTCACCCGCTTCGACGGCTTCATAGATCAGCAAAGCCGAAAGGGGATTCATGTCGTAGGGATCTTGCACAATGTAGGGAGCAGCAAAAGTATAGGCGCCCGCCTGATAATCGCTCAAAATTTGTTGTTCCCGGTCAGCCTGTGCCTGCAAGATGTCAAAGGTCGGCACCTCTGTATCTGCGGCCAGGCTTTGCGTGGTAGGTTTTACCAATAGGCCGCTACGGATCAGGAATAAAGCCGCCAGAACCAAAAGGACGATCACAATTACCGGAATTAGGATCTTTTGCCATTTCTTCATATCAGCGCCTAATGGGAGAGTGGGATTTCAAGAGACATCTCGGCAGATGTATAAACCAGGCTCAGATCGCCTTTTACAGCTTCTGCTGGGATCTCAAAGCAAATGAATCCCTTGTTCGTTCCCAGGGTGAGATTTGTGGATTTCAACCTGGGGAAATTGTAGTTTTGCAAAAACGTATCATTTTCCATGCGGGTATAGGAATTCCCAGAACCATCTTTTACTGATAAGTTCTTCCAGGCGAAGGTGGATGCGCCAGCTACCTGTTTGGTGACTGTTAATTCCACCAACAGAAACATGTCCCCATCCGCAGGTTTTTCAACAAATTGTATCTGGGTAACATCTCCGTTATATTGTTGCGCCGCCTCTGAACCGCTCAAATCTTTCACTGCTTCAGACTTTGTTACCTCAACTGACCAGGGAAATTGAGATTGGTCAATTGCGGTGGGGGCTGTTGTTGTGGAAGGTTTTCCCTGGCAAGCGGCGATTATGACACATCCAAAAAAGAAAATTGTTACAAAAAACAAACCTGGCTTATTGCGTGACATTATATTTTGCATAAATACCCTTTGGAATAAGATTGATCACGGGGGTGCCTAACTGCAAGTAATTGTCGCTAAAATTGTAGATTTGTCTGCGTTCAAATCGATACTCAGTAAGTCTTCCGCTTGCAGTCTTATTAACTTCAAAAGCTTCCCAAACGATCTGGTCGTCTGAGTTGATTTCAAAGATATTCGAACTATTCGAGATATCCCCACCACCCGTGATATCTGAACTTGGGGTTTGCACGTCAAAGTATCCCAAAATATTGCCATTAGGCAGTTGAGCAACACTCCCTCTGGCGGGTGCATAAAGCATAGTCCCGTACTCTTTTCCAAATTCCCAGATCTGTGTCACTGTCCCCTTTTTTTCGTCAATTCGGAAATGTACCAAACGTGAAAAAACTTCAGGTTCAACAATTTCGTGGGCAGCTACCTGGCGTTGAATTTCTGGATCATTTACGTACCGTTGATTCCCATTATCAAAAAGTAGCAGGTCCAAAGTATTTGGATCATTATCCTGATCTGGTAAGAGGAAGGGATCGTGTTGGTTATACTGCCATTCAAAATTCTCCCCTTCAGGCGTTAATAAGAATTTTTGATACATTGGCAGCCAGTTCTTGTGGTTACCCAGGATCCATTTGATCTTTCCATCTGGCCAGGATAACCTGATCACAGCAGATTGTGTCCGGCCAGAAATAATGATATCGTCCGTACCTTCCACCCAGACAATGGCATTATTATGAAACCAATCAGGATCTTCCACCGGAATAAACCCTGTGTTTCTTAATCGCTGCAGAACTGAACGCAGATCGAGTGAATTAACGATCTCACCCGTGTTCGGATTCACTTCATAAATAAAATCTTCAGTTGTTTTTCCATTCGACCCGGTGATGAGCACATTCTCTTTAAATTGTGCCATATCATGATGGTTTCCATATGGAGAGTAAAACACCCGATAAATCCGGCCAAGCGGATTCATCTCCAGGAACAAAACCTGAGCATTAACCCCTTCGCCAATTGAGTAAATAAAATGGCCATCATACTCAAGTTGAGAGTTGTCGTAAGAGGTGGTCGTGTACCAGCGGGTTTTGCCATGCACGTCAAAAGCGATCTTTGATAACCGACTGTTTCTACCAAAAGAAAAGTTGAATCCTGGCTCGTATTGTTCTGGTTTGGCAATATCTACCACTCGAATGACATTGATTAACTCTGAAGGCGTGACACCAGTTGTTATGCTTACCGTTGTCCTGATAATTTCTCCAGCTTCGTTGGTGGCTGTCAGCTCAACTGGGTTTTCCTGGTCAGAGTAAAGGCCGTATACCGGAATAATATGGTCTGTCTGATAACCATCAAAGGTAAAATCGACGGCGGAAATGGCATCTTCACCGGGAATATGAACAGAGATATTGACTGGCTCGTCCGTGGTAAACAGTACCAGAGCAGTTAATGGGGCTTGATCGTACGGGTCAACAACGACCAAAGGACTTGTGAACGTGTATGAACCACTGTTCAATTCCTGAAGCAGACTGGCATCAACCTCTTTTTGAGCTTGAATCTTGCCCAGTGTGGTTTTTAATACCTCGCCAAAGTCATTTATGGTTTTCTCTGTGACGGGAGTGGGAGTAATGACCTGTGAAGGGGTTAAGGTTATCTCGGTTGGTTTATCCGATCTATCCAGAAGAATCGAAATAAAAACCATTCCCCCAACTACCAGCAAAGAGAGTATTCCCGCAAGTAATTGCTTGTCAACGGGTATCTTATTTATGTTTTTTACCGAGATGAATTCTGGAGGCTAAAACCAGGATGTTGGGCATCAGAACCATCCCCGCGGCTGCGAGAAAGCCATACAGCACAACGGTCTTCAACTGTGAGAATAGATCACTGCTGAGCATGGCCTTATGGCCCATCAACATTATCAATGTAACTACAAAAAGATTAATAATGAAAATGAAGGTAACCGAGAACATGAAGAATTCGATGGATTTCAATGGTATCTTCTTTAGATAGCAGAAGTAACCCGCTGCGATAATACCGGGAGCCAATAATAGTACAGTTGCCATATATAAATTCTCCAGATGCAACTAAGATTTCAGCTTATATAATCTGTAATTTAAATTACTTATAAAAGGGTTTAAAACAGTAAACGATTACAAAATTCCTTGCACTATTCTATCACCACATCCGGGTTGCCGTCTTCGGTCTGACCTTCGTGGGCAACCGGGCCGCCATATGCCCAGGCCTGGGGAGAAATGCCCAGACACCTGGTGGGATCTTCAGCGCGGGCGGTCAGACCCGAATAATAATCGTGGGTGAAACCGCTGATGTTGTTGTAAAGGGAGTTGGGCAGCGAATCGGCAAAGACCTCATTTTCCATCAGGTAAGGGGCGCCGGTCAGACAGTTGACATATTGATTGGTGGTGGTGTTGATGTGGTTATCCACCACGGGGTCAGGGGTTACCCCGGCTGCATCAAAATACGCCAGAATGGAATGCCCCCATTCGTGTTTGAAAACGTTCTCCTGGTAAACAGAAACCGATTCAAACGGGATGGTGGAATAGGTCTGAGAAGTACCATTCGGGTAGGTCAACCCGCCACAATCGGTGATGTTCAGCTCGGTGCCAATGTCATCAATGCCGGTGTCGTCCCAGATCACGATCACAGAATCGTAGGCAGCGTCTTGATCTGCTTTTGTGTCTGCCAGGCTCGGGTAATAGCCGCAGAAATTTTGCAGGCTGGTGAGCGGATGGTCGGGGATGCGCACGGTCAGGGTGGGCCACAGGGCGCCGCTGGTCAATTCTGGAATATCCTTTTCCACAAATTGGGTCACCGCAGTCACGGAACGGTCCACCTCGCTGGGGGTCATTTTAGAGACAAAATGGTGCTTCCCGGCCAGGTCAAAATAGGTGAAATCAACCTCAGGGTAGATCAAAGCCAGAATATTCCAGGTGGGCGAGGTGCGTTGGCCGGCTACAAAGTTGGCGATCAACTGCGTGTCTTCGGTCAGGGTGACCATCAGGGGATTCTCATTGCGCGAAGGCTCATTTTGCCAATGATCAAAGCGGTAGCCTGAACCCTGCAAGGGGATGGCGTGCAGGGTCACATGGGTGCCGTAAGCATACTGGGTACCATTATTACAATTGGGCGGAGGATAGGCTTCGATCGTCTTTCCAACCAGGGGCGGGTCCATTTTGAGCGTCAGGGTGTAGCATTGCGCGCTGTTGATGAGATCAAAGCGAATATCGTCAAACCAGGCAGTGCCCGTCACCCGGCCATCTTCTCCACCCAGGCTGGCAGCTACCTGCACATACGGCTCGTCCTTTGTGATGAAATCCAGGTAAACGTAGGTCCAATCACGGCTGCCCAACATGGGTTTGGTGTGGATCTCGGTGCCCAGAATTGCCAGACTGGCGCCCTGAACGGTGCCGTAGGGAATGCTCAATGTGCGGATCCAGCCAGAAAGGCGATAGATGGAATGCGGTCTGACAGGGATGGTTTGCACCCAGCGGGCTTCGTTTTTATATAGATTGGTGATCTTGGCACTGCGCTTGCCGGAATGGCGGAAAATATAATCCCAGGTAAACTTGCTACGTCCGATCTTCCAGCCATCTTGCTGCCAGCCCGAGATCTGATTGCCGTAGCGATGATAAGTTCCCAACTCAAAATCACCATTAAAAAGCACGTCTGCGCTGGCATTCACATTTTGGGCAGGAAAAAACAAACCGATCACGGTGATCAATACAATTAATATTCGAAAAACAGGGAGAGGCTTGGTTTTCGCCATTTCTTCCACTTCAAAGCTGCCCGCATGGCGGGAGCCACCCAATAATTCAGTTGTACATCTGCAATGGATACGGATCAGTGCGTAAATGCTTCCATTTATTTTAGCACGACCGTTTTTCAAAGGAACGAGTTCAAAAATCAAAGGTTTACACGGACACCCGGCAAGATATCCATTTAGCCCTATTAATATTGATTCATTAAACGGTATTTAAATTAGAATTACCTTAAGAAAGTACGGTTAGGTTGAGCCATTAACGACTGTCTGAGAAGAAGACGATGACCCTATTAAATGAACCATTGAGCTTACGGCCGCTAAATAGCCAGGACGCAGACACCATTCTGAAGGTTTACTAGCAATGCGAAGATTTTCTGGCCCTCGGGCCGGTTGCAGAAGCCAGCAGAGAAATGGTGCTGGCCGACCTGGAGCTTTCCCGCCTGGCGGGTGGCTTGTTTAGAGGTATCTTTCTGGCAAATGAGGAAATGGTCGGCGTTGTGGATGTGGTTGCGGCCGGATTCGCGGGCAACCCTGAACATGCCTTTTTGGAATTGTTGATGATTGGCGCACCATTCCGCGGTATGGGGATCGGCGAATGGGTGGTCAACGAAGTGGAGAAGGAGATCTGTAGGGATCCGGGAGTGAAGGCGATCCTCTCTGGTGTGCAGGTAAACAACCCGGCTGCCGTTGCCTTCTGGCAAAAGATGGGCTACCAGATCGTCAGCGCAGCACATACCCTACCCGATACGACCACCGTTTTTGACCTACGCAAAGAGCTTCGCTAATTACTTGAACACGTTGCGTTTGACGATCTCTGCGATGGTCAAATTGTGACGTGCCTGTAGTTGGCTGTTCATCATCTGGATCTGTTTGCGCGGAGAATAGAAGGCCTCACTCCAGCCGTACCCGGCACAGGCGGTATCGGCAATGAAGTTGCCCTGGTCATCGCGGCCCCACCACTCGCGGTAGGCAGCATCTTCTTCTGGAGCGATGTGCAGATCAGGAATATCATAATGAGCAGAGTAATAATAATCGGGGGGAAGGGCGTTGAGCAAGGTCTCGAACACATGCACGCGCACGTTGAAATCGCAATTCAGGTCAGATTGTGCCAGACGGCATAATCCGCGGATGGAGGCCAGCGGCGCCACCACTTCAACCTGTTTGAGGTTCTCAAAGCGCTCTTTGACCCGGGCGATCACTTCTTTCATCACCAGGCCACTGGCAATACTATCCGCAAAGAAGGCGACTGCGATCTTTTCTTTTTGGTGGGCATCCAGGTCTTTGTCTTTGAAAATGGTCAGTTCCACTGTGCGGCTGTAGACGGGCACAGAACTATCAAACACATGGTGCGCGTCCAGCACCACCTCATCGCACAGGTAGCCGTAACTCTGGAAGATAGCGTCCTGTACCTGATATTTGAGCCCTTCGCGGGCGATGGGGAAGACAGCAATATTGTTCTGCTGATATTTATTAAATGTAGGTAACAAAATGGGGGATTGGAAGATCATGTTGATGGCGTTGCCGGTGAGGTAAGATCGCTCCGCCCCCAGACAAAGCTGCCCCGGCAGGGTGATCTGCCCGTCAAAACCTTTCAGATCGCCGTTCATGCCAATGATATGCATCAAAGAATCATCTGCTTTGCACTGACGCAGGTAGATGAACTTGGCAGTATGTTCGTTGTGATACAGCACAATATCCAGACTGCGATCATCGTTCAGCTCAAGCCTACCGGTGCGATAAAAACCGCTTTCCTGTGCATTTGAGCGGTAGGGAAGCGGTTCGTCCAGAGTCAGAGTTCCGGTTTTCTGGTTGGATACATCTTCGGTAAACGAGAAGGGATACTTGAATTTCGACATGGTCTCTCCACAAAGCAATTGTTCTGAACGCGTCGCTTTCCAGAGGCAGGATTCGTACTCTCCCTGCCCTTTAGATTCTACCCCAAGCAATGCCCTGAGGGAACAATTATTAACATTCTGTAAAATATTTTAAGAAAAGCCCGGTATTTAAATCTGGTATTGGACTTAAGCAGAGGTTTCGTTGTATAGTTTAAGTACCAATCGGTTTCAGAAGGGTATATTAATGGAAAAAGATCCACTCACGCTTCAAAGATTTGTCTCTGCCCAGCGTCCGATCTACCAACAGGTGCTGGAAGAGCTCAATGACGGTGCAAAACGTACACATTGGATGTGGTATATTTTTCCGCAGATCAAAGGGTTGGGCATCAACGAAATGGCCCGCTATTATTCTCTTGAGAACCTGCAAGAGGCTCGTTTGTATTTAGCTCACCCGGTATTGGGATCCCGCCTGCGCGAATGCTGCGAGATCGTTTTGAGTATCCGCAATAAATCAGCCGCTCAGATCTTTGGCCACCCGGATGACCTGAAGTTTCGCTCCAGTCTCACCCTTTTCAACCTGGCCGCCCCGGACGAAGCACTGTTCAAGAAACTGATCGACAAATATTACAAAGGCTTTTTAGACCCAAAAAGCATTGAGATCTTGAAAACCACTGAATACCAGTGAATGGGAGGAAAATGAAACCGTTCCTGCGCTGGCTGTGTCTGATGGCGCTTGTTCTTCTGAGCGCCTGTTCGCCCAAACCCCTCTCTACACCAGAACCCACCCCGGTTCCCACCCAACGTACCCCTACAAGCGTGCCGGCGGCTCCATTGCCAGCCGTTCTTTCAGATTGGACGGACCGATCTGTCTTTACCTCTGGTCTGGTCAGCAGCCAGCAGAGTTGGCTGGATGCGCTGCCCGGCGCCAGCGTGTATCACATCTCGATCACCCTCGATGATGCCTATACCGCATTGACCGGCCATGAGGAAGTACAGTACACCAACCGCGAATCTGAACCGCTCACCGAGATCTACTTTCAGCTTTTCCCAAATATGGAGGGCGGCACCTCCACCATCAGCAACCTGTTTGTGGATGACCAGGCGGTTGAACCCGTTTATGAGAGCGGCAAGGCCAGCCTTAAAGTGACCCTCCCTGCTGCTTTGCAGGTGAACAAAACTACGCTGATCCGGCTGGATTTTGAGGTGACCATCCCCACAGAGACAGCGGGCAATTATGGGCTTTTCGCCTACAAGGACGGCTTGCTGGCCCTGGATGGCTTTGCCCCCTCCATCCCTGTATATGATGAGTACGGCTGGCATGACGGGTTGATCCCGCCCAATGCGGATACCACCTTTCAGGATGCCAGCTTTTACGTGGTGCAGGTGACGGCCCCCACAGCTTTGAAGCTGGTGGCTTCCGGCGTGAAAGTGGATGAGAGCCTCAACGGTGACCGGCAAACGCTCGTCTTTGCCGCCGGTCCCGCCCGTGATTTTTACCTGTCCGGCAGCGAGGATTACACCTTGCTCAGCGGGTCCAGCGGGGAAACCGTGGTGAACGTATATACCCGCGCTGACCAGGCTGAAGGCGCCAAAGTGGCTCTGCAAACGGCCATCGACGCCATCACTAGCTATTCAGAACGCTTCGCCCCTTACCCTTACACTGAATTTGACGTTGTCTGCACCCCCATGGATGGTGCTTATGGCATTGAGTATCCCGGCATTACCGGCATCAACCAAACCTTGTTCAATTCTGATACCAGTGTCAACGGCCTGGGCGCTTTTACCATTCTGGAATCCACCACCGCCCATGAGACCGGCCATCAGTGGTTTTATAACCTGGTGGGCAATGACCAGGCTAACGAACCCTGGCTGGATGAAGCCGTCACCCAATACATAACCGGGCTTTACTTTCTGGACCGCTATGGATCCTCTGGCTGGTTGGGCTATGAAGATAGCTGGAAATCACGATGGGCGCGGGTAGATAATGAAGACCTGCTCATTGGCTTGCCGGCAGGTGACTATCAGGCTCGCGAATACGGCGCCATTGTATATGGCCGCGGCCCGCTATTTGTGGAGGCTCTGGCTCAGAAGATGGGGCAGCCTACCTTTGATGCTTTCCTCAGCGATTATGTGCAGCAAAATGAATGGGCTATCGGCTCCACTTCTGAGTTCAAGGCGCTTGCAGAAACCCATTGCAACTGCGACCTGAGCGACCTGTTTAGTCAGTGGGTTATAAAAATTGAATAATTATTGTTTCAGATTTTCCAGATGCTGATGGTATATAGCAAGATCCTCTTCCCATAAACTATAAACAGGATCTCCACGTTTATCAGCAAGATCATAGTTCGCTTTTAAAAATTTCCCGAAATCATCAGTAAGTTTAATTGCAGCAAACCCCGTAAGATGACCGCTATCGTAAAAATCAACCGATGGATCAAGTTGCATCGCTTCTCTGTTTTCAGGCAAATTGTAATCAACGTATGGAATACCATATTGACTGGCAAAATTTTGGAGAGCAAGATGTTGGGCATAATTCCATTTTACTTTGGGTAAAGATACCAGAATTACATCTATCCCTTTTTGTTTACAGATCTCAAAGATTTTTTTGTAATACTCCATAGACTCTTTATCCAGGTCTCTTACTTTGGTAGTGGGAGTCATTAACCCTTCTGGAAATGTGTACGGAGTACCTAATGGACGAACAGCCTCTCCATGGAAACGATCTGCATTGACATGTGAATCATAATCAAAATTATCTGCGGTCAAACTGGACCAACTTGAATGATAACGAAGCAAAGGAAATAAATAACTGGAAGCTGTTTGATTGCTACTATGAGAAGCAATGTATTGGATCATTTCCAGCTTTTCAAATGAAAGTGGTAATGGATCAATTGATTTACGCAAATAGGGCTCATTTTTGTCTACATCATAGGCAGTAAACAAAGTGATTCCATCCAAAACAATCACTTTAGGCTGCTGGTATCTTAGCGTTTCTTTAAAAACACCATAGATAATTGCCGGCGCTGTACTAGGAGTAGCCCGGGTATAGCTTGTAATTCCGTAAGCTTCCCAAAGATGTAAAGGGGAAATATCGCACAAAATTGAACTTGCACCGAAGAACATGACATCCAAAGAATTTTTTGGCTGTGTATAAAATGTCGTAATTTGTGCAATTGTATCTGACCCTCCTTTCCATTTTGGAATGAAGATCTTATTTATCTGCCAGGCTACGAGAAAAAGAACAGCCATAAAACATACTGTACGAATTATTTGAGTTTTTGTAATTTTCATCGCAAACCCTAGAACCCCATATAGATAAAACTATTGCGGTTAAAACCCATACCATAAACACCAAAGATCAAAATCGTAAAAATTGCTACAAGGTAGAGCGACCAACGGAACACCAACCCTTGTTGGGCAATCCAGTCACGCAGGGAAATTCCTCTTTCTTGAACGATCTCAACAACCAGGAGCACTACCAGTGAAAGAACCAGCACAAGCACCTGGGCTGTGTCCAAACCCAGATTGAGGAAATTGCCACTGATAAAATCTGAGATATTGAAAGTTCTAAAAGTTCTTAACCACATTCGGATTGCCGTTTTGAAACTATCAGCACGCGAAAAATATCGGCCAAAGCCGACCAAAATGAATGTGATACCCATCTGGTAAAAACGCCAGCTAAAGTTTTTTATGTTTACTTTATATTTCTTGAAGAGTCCTTCAAGCAAGGGATCAAAGAAAATGCCCAACACAATGAAGAATGCGTTATACAGACCGTAAGCCACAAACTTCCAACTAGAACCATGCCAGATACCCACTAAAGTGAAAGTGATCAACATTGCAAGCATAGTGGGCAGCATTTTGCCAAAATAATTCCCAAGGAATTTTCGCGCCGTTCGGCCTAATTTGGTAAACGACTTGGATAAAGAGATTGAATAGAAAATGTAATCTCTCATCCACGAGCTGAGAGAAATGTGCCAGCGGCGCCAGAAATCTGAAATGGAAGTGGCGAAAAATGGCCGTTTGAAGTTTTCGGGCATATCAATGCCCAGGATCTGGGCAACACCGCGGGCAATATCAATTCCGCCTGAAAAATCACAATAAACCTGTAAAGAGTATAGGATTGCCCCAAGGAAAATGGTTGTGCCTGGCAGTGTAGTGTAGGTTTTAAACACTGTATCCACCATCACCACCATGCGGTCGGCAATAACCATTTTTTTAAATAATCCCCACAGAATTAACTGCAATCCAAATTTGACCCGGGTGTAATCAAAATCATGGGGAGCATACAATTGCTCAGCCAGTTCGCTATAACGGCTGATGGGGCCTTGAATGATCTGTGGGAAAAAGGATACGAATAAAGCAAATTTTCCCAGGTGGCGGTCTGGCAAAATTGTGCCGCGATACACATCGATGATGTAGCCGGTTGATTGAAAAGTATAAAAAGAAATGCCTAAAGGTAAGATCAGATTAAGGGCAGGGGTTGAAAGACCGGGAATGAATTGATGGAAAACGCCAAAAACACTCGCAGAAAGAAAATTGAAGTACTTCAAGAAAATCAAAATGCCAAAATTTAGTAGAAGCGCTGCGGTTAGAATGAGGGACTTTTGTTTTCTGCTTTTTTCAGAAAGCTTTTTCTTCTCCTCCCCTTTGACCTGGTTTTCCGGATCACTTATTTTCTTTTTATAGAATTCATTTATTTTGCCAATTGCGAGCCCGGTATAAAAAGTGGTCAGGGTGGTTAGGATCAAAAAAACTACCAGTTTACCGGCAGTATAGATATAAAAGAAATAACTAGCTGCCAGCAAAATGATCCACTGGAATCGTTTAGGAATAACAAAATATATTAAACAAACAAGAAGAACAAAACCCAGAAAAAGTGTTGAATTAAACGCCATGCACTACCCCTAAAAATTGAGTTTTTGTTATTCGTTTTGTAATCGCTCAATCAAATTCAACATAGCAGCGGGAGAGTTAAAATTTTCTGGCAACAGATCTTCAACGCCAATCTGAATGTCGAAGGCATCATCAATTTCGCCAACGAGGGTAACAATATCAAATGAATCCAAAAGGCCATCATCAATTAAATTATTGGCTTGCTCAAAATCAATTTCTGGATGAATCTCTCCCAAGATCTTTAAAAGTTGTTCCATTTTCATTTCTCCCTTTGTTTTGAATAAAGCAATTGATCTGAAATTTTCCCTGTCAGGAGGTAGTCTTGTTTTTCATATAATGTTTTGGCCGGGAGATTATTTACGTCTACCCAAAGCACAAACTTTTGAAACTCGTTTTGCAAAGCAATTGCTCCATTGAGCAATACTGTACCTAAACCCAGATTTCTATAAGCCCTATCCACCACTACATGATCAATGGCGGCAATTTTACCATACGGAAAAATTTGTAATGCAGCAACGATCTGTCCACTTTTATCATGACAGGCCAGTACTTGATGCGCGTTAAGGATAAGTTCAAGCTCATCTAATTCAGGTAGCGCAGTGCTTAATTCATCCAATGAACATTTCCATAGTTCCAAAATTCTAGGTGCATCGGCTGCCTGCGCAAACTTTACATTAAACCTGTCTTTCTGCTTTTCATACAATTGGCAGGCTTTCAGTTTTCGTTCTGGGTCGGCAATATTCTGGCTCATTTGCTGGTAACGTTTATAAAAAGAAAACCCCTTCGTCTGCCAAAAATGACGAATCTCAGCAATTGGATTTAATGAATCAGGTTCGGTAAAGGTTAAATCAAGGACGAGGGGCCTGGTTAATGAAAATGTCTCGAACGGCTCATTTCCTTCTTGATCCAACGACAAATAAAAATAAAAGGAATAACACTCAGGCCTTTCTCTCAAGAAAAGAAGTCCCTGTACATTCTCCTCAAAGAATAATCGATGTCGATCACAATATTTTGCAATTTCCTGAGGAAACAAATAACAATTTGTCGTCAGTGACTTTAATCTAGCCTTGGTTTGTTTTACTAAGCTACTGAAATGAGCAAGGTCCTGAACTTCATTTATCAATGTATTCTCGCTTTAAAGCTTGTCGATCTATCTTTGCGTTCTTATTCATCGGTAAGCTCTGCATGCAAATGAATTGATTGGGAATCATATATTTGGGTAAATAGCGCTGCAAATTTAACACAACTTCTTTGTTGTTCTGCTGAGCAGCCTGA
This sequence comes from Anaerolineaceae bacterium, assembly GCA_034933225.1. GTDB lineage: Bacteria > Chloroflexota > Anaerolineae > Anaerolineales > Anaerolineaceae > UBA6107. Next base: position 80,738 of record JAYFNV010000025.1, read on the forward strand.
TAGAAAAGGACTATTTTCTCTCTATTTGTGTCATATAAACAACAGGCTGCATCAATGAAGGAAATTGCATTTGCAGCAACTTCTATCTCTCCCAATTCAATGCGGTGGCCCATGTGTTTGATCTGGAAATCTTTGCGCGACAGGAAAAGTAATTCGCCCAAATCGTTATATTTGCCCAGATCTCCAGTACGGTAGATCAGTTCTGGATAAAACGGATTGAGAGGATTCTGGCAGAAGGAACGTGACGTTTCTTGTGGATTGTTGTAATAACCCAAGGCCAATGAAGTACCCCTAACGCATATTTCCCCGATCTCATCCGCCCCGGCTGGTAAATTGTTTTCATTTAATAAAATGATTTCTGTATTTGGGAAAGGAATACCAATTGGAAGAACATCATTATCTGCAAAGGAGCGGGTTACCTTGAAATATGTGCAGTTGCAGGTAATCTCAGTGGGACCGTAGAGATTGACAAATTGAGCATCCGGCAAATTGCTGCGCCAATAATTCAGCACCTTATTGGGCATTACTTCACCTGAAAACATGATCGTTTGTAGAAATTCAGGGCGAATCTTTTCAAATGACCGCAGATTAGCGACGATACGCAGCGCTGATGTCGCCCAAATAACCGTGTTGATCCTATGCGCGTTCAAATGTTGTATAAGCTGTACTGGAAATGAGAATAATGACCTGGGAATAATATTCATCGAAGCGCCATTTTTAAGCGTCGAATAAATATCTTTTACCGATACGTCAAAATCAAATGGAGCCTGATTGCCAAAAATACTATCTTCTGAAAACCCAAAAAGGTCAGCAAAATGTTCGATAAGATCAATGACCGAGCGATGACAAATAAGCGCGCCCTTCGGTGTTCCAGTAGAACCAGATGTAAAGATCGAATAAAGGGGATCTGTATCTATGGCATTCGTTCGCACTTGCTGTAACTCAACTTCATTTATTGGGTAGCTGCATGCGTTCTCAAAAAGTATCTTTAGCCCGGAGAAACTGGCTTTATCAATCAAATCTAAATCACCTTGCCGTAAGAGAATTGCCTTTGGGTCTAGTTTATTCAATATAAGGTTTATACGATTTAAAGGCATGGTTGCATCAATTGGAACATAAAAATTACCGCTATAAACCACCCCCATAAATGCAACGATGCTTTCGACGGTACGATCAATGACAACAGCGACGGGTTGATTGGTTTTACGATCAAGATGGGAAATTAAATAAGAACCAATTGATCTCGCATTTTTCAATAACTGAGCATAGGTGAGTTGGGTTTTATCGTCGGACAGAACTATCTTGTCTGAGTGCTTCCGTGCAGATTCTTCAAGATATTCAAGAACATTGATATGCATTAAATCTCCCAAATTTCAATATGCACTTAATATTTTCCCTGAATAATTTCCTGCCCTCTTAATAATTATCAGGGAAGTATTAGCTTCCATGTGAATAGTTTAACATGGTTTCCCGGGCAGATTCAACTCTCCTGGCCATTTTCTTCCCTCTCGAATAAAGAGTGTGGTTGACGCGCCTGCCCCCAATACCCTAAACCATCCAGCACAGAAGAGCCACCCAATGATAAGCAGATTAAAGAAAGCGAATCGCTTTGAGAACGGGAGACTCAGGATCAGAAGATGGGGCAGCTTACATTTGAAGCTTTCCTCAACGATTATGTGCAGCAAAACGGATGGGCCATCGGCTCCACTTTTGAGTTCAAGGTCTTAGCAGGAACTCATTGCAACTGCGACTTGAGTGACCTGTTTACGCAATGGGTAACACCTGAGTAAAACCTTATGAAGAATTTATTCCTTACCTGAAGAAAAACTTGTATAATCATTTCATCTGGGGGGAGAGTTGAAATTTTTCCCTTTGACAAAATAAAAGAAAACGGCTGTTTGCCGAATTTTTACATACCTGCTATTTACTGGAGATATTCAATGTCTGATTCCACACCCCCTTCCATCGGCAACTCTGATATTGAGCAGATCAAGAGTCAGCTAAAAGAAGACAGCAAGTTCAAAAATGCCATTGGCTGGTTTTATTGGATCGGCGGCCTTTCTTTTATTAATTCGATCCTGGCCCTTGTAAAATCCACATTTTCCTTTATCTTTGGGTTGGGCATCACCCAGTTGGTAGATGGAATTGCCATCGGAGCCACCGAACGCATCCAATCAGAAACAAAGATCTTCTACGTCTTCAGCCTGGTCATCTCGCTGATTTTCTCCGGCCTTTTTGTTCTTTTTGGATATTTGGGCAATAAAAAGAAAAAAGGCGCCATCATTACCGGCATCATCCTCTATGGATTGGATGCAATCCTGTGTCTGGTACTGGGAGCTTACCTGGATGGTCTTTTCCATGTTTGGGCGTTGGTGGGTCTCATTTCTGGGCTCGTTATGCTTAAGAACAAAAAGGAAGACATGGGCATTCCTGTTTTAGACCCGCATAAAGTGGGTAGTGATCACTATTACGATAGTTTGCGTTAATTTCCAGTTTATCTGATCAATAATGATGACCCGGCGATTACCTTTTTCCGGGTCATTTTCTTTTCTTGTATAATCAAGTCGTTGTGCTTTTAACACTCCCCATTCAACTCTCATCCCCCCTGAGGAGCCGCCCAGATGACACCCCCTATTGATGAAACTCAATCCCTCTCAGAAACAGACCCATCGCCCCAGAATTCATTTACCTGGTTTTACCTTATTGCCATCCTCTCCTTTGTAAATTCAATCTTCTCCATTTTGGAGTACGACTCCATTTACGTGATCGGATTGGGAATTTCGCAATTTCTCGATCATCTCATGGTGGCGCTTAAAGAGTTCCTGCCAGAGCGCGTCAATCTCATCACCCTGGTGGGGATGACCCTGTCTTTGCTCTTCTCCTTGCTCTTTGCGCTTTTTGGCTACCTGGGCAACAAAAAAAAGAAGGCAGCCGTGATCGTTGGCCTGCTCCTCTATTTTGTAGACATGGGCGTAACCGTTTGGCTTGAATCTTATGAAAGCACCTTCTTCCATCTGATCGGACTGGTTATCATTGGGTTGGGGATATTTCGCCTATTCAAAGAAAAAATGCCGTCTGGTGAATTAGTGTAATAATTGGGGTTTAATGCGAGTCTGCCTTGTTCCCTTACGAATAATTCCGGGAAATTCCAAATCAAACCTGGAACATTTCTTTGTTTTGCTTCCAAAAATCAAACTGTTTAAACCAGATTTGGTTTGTCTCCCTGAATGTACTTTTAGCGGGTATATTTTTGAAGAACAAGAATTGCTTCATATCTCAGAACCTGTCCCCGGAAATCTGACTCAAATTATCTCGGCTATTGCCAAACAACTTGATGCGGCAATATGTTTTGGGGTCCTTGAAGCAGATAATCTTGATTTTTACATTACCCAGCTCCTTATAGAAAGAAACGGTGATTTACGAGCAAAACAAAGGAAGATTTCTGAAAAACCTCCTTTCAAAACAGTAGAGAGGATCAATACATTTACATTTCTTGATTTCAATATTGCGTTAGTCACCTGTGGAGATCTTTTTACACCTGACCTTCCCTCAAAAATAAATGGGGTTCCCAACTTGATCATCAATTCAATGTCTCGAAGCTTTGATAATAAATCACCCAACCTAAATCGGTGGAATAACTTTGAGAGAAAAGTCTATTTAGAACGAGTTCGTGAACTAGGTATTACCACACTGATTGTAAATTCGCTTGAAGACTGTAATGAAGGAGCTTTTGGTGGAGCACTGGTCATTGATCCCAGTGGAAATATCCTCGCCGAAGCACCTCATGGCAGCGATGAAATTCTCTTTTTTGACCTACCAGAAACGGTTAAATAAAGAGACTGCGGCCCGGGGATAAAGGACGCAGCCTCAAATGATCGGTGAAGATCTCAATTAGACACGTGCGCTGGTTTTGACCCCCAGCCAAAAGTGGTTGGGGAGTACCATCTGGTTGCCCTGCACCTCAATGCCGGTTGTACGGGCCGGCTTTTCTGGGATCATGCTGGGATGTACGTAGCAAAGATCAGGTTTTTGACCATATTTATGTTGGTAATACTCGGTGGCACGTTGGATCTTTGTCACAATATCAGCTTTGGGATCATTATCAAACCACAGCATACCAGTGTTCATTCGTCGCTCCTATCCAGCGGTCAAGTTCTTCATTCATTAATGCAAGTACCGGGCCAGCTCTTCTAGATATTCTGTTCTATGATTATTATAGAACTTTCATTCTATTAAGTCAAGAGCCAATATCTCTTGGGCACGTACAGGCAACAGGGTTAATGCAATTTACGGGCCAGGTGGTCAGAAGGGCATTTACTCATGGATTTTTTTCGACTTTTAAGGTATCCTATAAATCGTTCAACAGTAATTACTTGAAATCCCCCAAATTACCAATCCCGCTGGAGGCTCCCATGATTAAAGACATTCTGAAGGATGCAGAAAACCGCATGAAAGGAGCAATTCAGGCTCTGGAAGAAGATCTCACCGCCATCCGAACCGGACGTGCCAACCCAAGCCTGGTTGAAAGACTCCCTGTCGAATATTACGGCACGGAAACTCCCCTTCTGCAACTCGCTTCTATCAGTGTACCGGAAGCGCGCGCCTTGCTCATTCGGCCTTTCGATCCAACCACTTTGAAGATCATCGAAAAAGCCATTTTGGCTTCAGACCTGGGTCTGACCCCCAACAATGATGGCAAGGTCATCCGCCTCAACCTGCCCCCCCTTACCGAAGATCGCCGCCGCGACCTGGTGAAGCTGGTGCAGAAACGCCTGGAAGACAGCCGCATTGCCATCCGCAACATTCGCCGTGACCAGATGAAAGACCTGAAAGACTTTGAAAAAGAAAAAATGATCTCTGAAGACGATCTGAAGATAGGCGAAGAAGAGATCCAAAAGTTGACCGATAAATTTGCCGCCGAAATTGATGAGGTGGGCAAACATAAAGAAAAGGAGATCATGGAGGTTTAACCTTCTGATCAATTTCTCATGCCAGAAGAATTCACCAAACTGCCCAAACACATTGCCATCATCATGGATGGCAATGGACGCTGGGCAAAAGCGCGCGGCCTGCCGCGCTTAGAAGGTCACCGTGCCGGAACTGAATCACTGCGTAGGGTCATCCGCGCCTGCGTGGAGTTCAACGTCCCTTATCTGACCATCTACGCTTTTTCCACCGAAAACTGGGCTCGCCCCAAAGAAGAGGTCAACGGCTTGATGATGCTGTTGGAATCTGTGGTGGTAAACGAGCTGGATGAGCTGCATCAAGAAGGGGTCTGCATCCGTCATATTGGCCGTCTGGAAGCCATGCCCGCCGGGCTGGCCGCCAAGGTAAAGCACGCCATTGAAGTGACCCAAAACAACACCAATCTCTACCTCACCATCGCCTGGAACTACGGCGGCCGTGACGAAATTGTCTGCGCCGTGCAGAGGATGATCAGCGACGGCCTCAAAGCCGACGAGGTGAACGAGCAGATGTTCAGCAACTATCTCTTCACTGCCGGCACCCCCGACCCTGACCTCATTATCCGCACCTCGGGTGAACTGCGTTTGAGCAACTTCCTGGTCTGGCAGAGCGCCTATGCTGAATGGGTGGTCTCACCAGTCCTCTGGCCTGATTTCGGCAAAGAAGAATTACGCCAATCCATCCTCGATTTTGGCAAACGTGACAGACGTTATGGCAAAGTTTCCAGCGACGAAAAGAATGGCTGATCAATCTCTTAAAAAACGACTCATCGTAGCGGCAATCCTTGCGCCCCTGGTGGCCATCTTCATTTACTTAGGAAGGTGGCCATTTACCATTTTTATCACAGTGGCTTTAAGCCTGGCTGCCTGGGAATACTGGCGCATGTTCCGGGTAGCGGGCTACTCTCCCTCACTGATCTTGCTGGTGCTCTTCACCGCCGGCGCCATTGTGATGCGCGCCCTCTTCCAATATCAATTCAGCGATCTCTGGCTCACCCTGCTGGTGCTTACCTCGCTCAGTGTGGCCACCGTCCAGCAAGCCCGCTCTGAACCCCAGGCGGCCTTCAACTTTACCATCACCATCAGTGGCGCTCTCTACCTGGGCTGGCTGGCGGGGTACGCTGTTACCCTACGCGCCTTACCCAACGGTCTGATCTGGACGCTGATCGTGCTCTTTGCCGCCTCCATCGGCGACGCGGGCGGTTACTTTGTAGGAATTCGTTGGGGCAAGCACAAGATCGCCCCGGCCATCAGCCCCAAAAAAAGCTGGGAAGGTTACTTCGGCGGCGTTCTCTTCAGCGCATTGGCCACCTGGCTGCTCACCCTGGCCTGCCACGCCTTTGTACCTGAAATTCTGCCCATTCATGGGTTTATTCTGGGAGCAGTTCTGGCGGTGATCACCCCCCTGGGTGATTTTGCCGAGAGCATGCTCAAACGTCAGTTCAACCTGAAGGACAGCAGTCACATCTTGCCCGGACACGGCGGCATTCTGGACCGTATTGATTCATCGCTCTGGGCACTCGCCATCGGATTCTACATTATTCAACTGTTCCTTTAATACTTTTGTCTCTCTCCATCTTGATAACCCAATAGGAGTTTGAAAATGGTAGATTCAAAACCGACCCGCAACCTGGCCCTTGACCTGGTGCGTGTCACAGAAGCGGCCGCTTTGGCCGCTGGACGTTTTATGGGCCGCGGCGATAAGAACCGCGCCGATGGCGCCGCCGTAGATGCCATGCGCCTGCTGCTCAACACCGTCGAAATGGACGGGGTCATTGTCATCGGCGAGGGCGAGAAGGACGAAGCACCCATGTTGTTCAACGGTGAAAAGCTTGGCACCGGCCGTCCGCCGCAGGTGGATATTGCCGTGGACCCCATTGATGGCACACGACCGCTGGCCTTTGGCCTGCCCAACTCCATCTCCACGGTAGCCCTGGCTCCGCGCGGCTGTTTCTTTGATCCGGGTCCCTTTTTGTACATGAACAAGATCGCGGTGGGACCGGATGCCGCCGGGGTGATCGATATTGAAGCCCCCGTAAAAACCAACCTGGAACACATTGCCCGCGCCAAAGGCACGGATGTAGACAACCTGACCGTGGTCATTCTGGATCGACCCCGCCACGAGGCGCTGATCCGCGAAGTGCGCGAGGCCGGCGCCCGCATCCGCTTCATCCCAGATGGGGATGTGGCCGGCGCGCTGATGACCTCCATTCCCGGCACCGGCATTGATGTGCTGTTGGGCGTTGGCGGTACTCCAGAAGGTGTGCTGGCAGCAGCAGCCCTGCGCTGTACGGGCGGCAACATCATGGGTAAGCCCTACGCTCGCAACCAGAGCGAACTGGATCGGGCCAAAGCCATGGGGCTCGACTTCAACCGCGTGCTCAGCATGGATGATCTGGTTTCCTCAGAAGATGTCTTCTTTGCGGCCACGGGCATCACCAGCGGCGACCTGTTGGAGGGCGTAACCTACTTCCCCGATGGCGCCCGCACCGACAGCCTGGTAATGCGCGGGCTCACTGGCACGGTAAGGCGCATTATCGCCACCCACAGCTTGAAGAAGTTGGACCTCATCAGCTCCATCGAATATTAAAACAGCAGTCCCCACCAGAATCTGGTGGGGACTTTTTTGCTATGGGAGTGTTAGGAAAATTACTTGATCGCGTAGGTCAGGTAAGCATCCACAGTGATGAGGAGCTGTCCGGCAGACACAGGAACTGAGGAATTGGCAGCGTACATGCCACCCTTGCCGTCATAGACGGTGCCACCGGTGCTGCTGGAGATGCTGATGTTCTGCATAGCGCCGAGTTGAATATCGGCGGCTTTGGCAATGCCCTCAGCTTCGCTCTTGGCATCGGCGATGGCCAGATCACGGGCCTGGGCCAATGCGGCGGCTTTGTCAGCAATATCAAAGCTGATGCCGTTGATGGAGTTGGCGCCAGAGCTAACCACGGTATCGAGCAGGTTGCCCAGCTTGCTGAGATCGCGCACGGTCACATAGACGGTGTTATCTACAGCGTAGTACTTAGAAGACACGGTGCCATCAGGAGCGTAATTGCTCATGGGGTAAACGCTGAAGTTGCTGGTCTGAATGTCTTTGGATTCAACACCCAGGGCAACCAGTGCGTCTGCAACGGCCTTGGCCTGATTGCTGTTGGCGGTGAGGGCGGCGGAGACGGAAGGATCTTCAGTGTGTACACCAATATTGATGTAAGCCAGATCAGGTGCGATATAAACTTCACCGTGGCCCGAGGCACTCAAAGTGGGAATGTTGGGGCTGGAGGTGACGGTAACAGGGGTGGTAGAGCAGGCAGTGAGCGCGCCCAAAACCACCAGAGATGCGAGTACGATTAATAGGGTTCGTTTCATTTTAGTTCTCCTTGTGTGTTCTTGGTAATAAGACGAAAAGAGTAGAAAAAAGTTCCCTTCAGGTTACACTTGCTTTTATTGCATTTAGACATAAAATAATACAAAATTATAAATATGGGGAGAGACATGAACAATTTAATTTATTATCCAGGTTTTGAAATTCAAAGTCAGAGTTTTCTAAAATTTTCTCTAATTTATATAAATAAACTTCTTCCGATCATTCCCTATTCTGCAGAAGAGACCTTATCGGACAATTTTCATAAATTACACAATGAGACTGATTTACTGGA
>JAYFNV010000026.1:0-7076 GCA_034933225.1 Anaerolineaceae bacterium
CCCCGGCGCCACTCTCATCCCGCTTGGGGAACTTGCCAATCGCCTGTCTGAACTTCCCAAAGATCAAGAGATCGTGGTGGTCTGCCGCTCTGGCAACCGCTCCGCGCAGGGCCGCGATATTCTACTCAATGCCGGCTTCACCAACGTCACAAGCATGGCCGGCGGCATGAACCAGTGGTCCGCAGCCGGTTATGAAACCACCAGCGGCGACTGAACCGCAATCATCCTCATTTCTCACAAAATGAAAGCAGAGCACCCTCCCGAATTTGGGAGGGTGTTCTGCTTGGCGTTCTGAATGGCTGTAAAACCTAGATGGCTTCTTGAGAGGTCTGCCACTTGCGTTGCAGTCTGCGGCTTTTCTTGGCGCTCCACCTCACCTCCGAAATGGGTGTGTGGATGAGATGCCGCAGTACCTCGGCGATGCGTTCTTTAGATCTCCCCCCGTTTTGCTCTGGCATCAGCCGTCTTAAATAGTTTGTGTCTATGTAGGAGTAGACTGGTTTGCCCAGCGCTAAGGCAATATAGATGGCCGAAGTGTTCTGGGCGATCATCATACTGCTGTTGGCGATGAGATGATTGATGTTTTCGGTCAGGTAGATCGGCTCGTTAGGAAAGTAGCGCCGGATCTCCTGGGTGGCACGTTTATGATCCTCATTGGGATGCAGTTTAAAGATCACCTCACGGCCGCCGGCCAGCTCTCTGGCGTGGCGTAAAAAGCCGTCGCGGTCATCAAACTTGCCTGTTTCGCGGATGCTGGAGGTGGCGACAAGCACATAGTCACGGCGAGGGAAGGGGTTGTTCAGGTACGCGGCCGCGTGATCAAAATTGGGGATCCCCGTTACGACGATCTTGGCCGGGTCAATGCCCTTGCGCATGAAAAGCTGTTTGTAGCCGTGCGACGCCACGCAAAAAACGTCGTAAGCGTCAGAAAGACCGGTGGCAGCGGTATTGGCCAAAAAGCGCGGCAAATTCAGCTTGCGCACCAGATTGTAGACAAAATCTTCCTCTTCGGTGATGCCTTCCTGGATCAGCGCCAGACGGTTCTTGCGGATGTTCTCTGGCACGATCAGGTCCGTGCCGGTGACCACCAGGTCATAGTGGCGCCTGGCGCCGCGTTCATCAATGCGCAGATGGTTGCGCTTCAGGTACTCCAGCGTAGATTTGCGGTGCTGTCCGCCCAAGATGGAGTGGTCCAGCAGCCCTGCTTTGGCAGCCCAGTTGAGTAGCCCATCCGCGTAGAACGGTGAAAAGTAACTGCGGTATTCCGGCAGTTGGCTGGAGATCTGATGCATCATGGTGGTCTGGTTAAGCGATCCGCCGATGAAGAGGATGTTCTGTGTCATGCCCTACCTGTAAGAAAGTGCATTGAGAGGGATGTTGTAGTTGTGCTCCATAGCTTCACCCAGCGGGGCATACACAAAAGGTGCGCCCGCATGGATGTTATCGATCACCCAGCCCAGCTTGCGCAGATAGATGCGCGGCAGGTAGCGTGTGACCACCGCCGAGGCGGGCAGCGTAACCAGCTTGCGGACCCGGGTGGCGTGTTGTAAAAGCGCCTGGCGCAGGTCAAGGGCAGTATTGCCTTCAAACTCAGTGGCGCCCTGCCCGATGGTATCTAATATGTGAGAATCGCTGTTGCCGGTCTGGGCCAACGGCAGCAACCCCGATTGGCGTTCCACGTCCGGGTTGCGGCGCGTCATGATGAGCCCGCCGTTGAAGGCTTCCACCCCCACCAGCGCGTCGCTCACCCCGGCCACATCCAGCGCCTTGCGAATGCAGGTAAAGCTGGCGCCGTTGACGCCCATGGCAGCCGGATGGGCCACCACGCACAGCCCTCCCTGGTCGCGTACGCGCAGCGCCGTCTCTACCAACGAGAGCCCGGCCGGGATGTCTTTGTGGATGAAGAGGGCCAGCAAGTGGCCATCAGCGCTGGTGATCTCGCAGCCCGGGATCACTTCCAGCCCGTACTCTGGGGCCAGCCGTACTGCCTGGTCAACCCCGGAGAGGGTGTCATGGTCGGTAAGAGCGATCACGTTCAGATCGGTGTGGGTGGCGGTGAACTTTAAAATGGCCGAAATCGAAGCGGTGCCATCGTAACTGTGAATGGAGTGGATATGAAGATCTGCAAAACCCATAAAGAAATCCTTCTTTCCTATTCAATCTTCTACATTAACTTTAGCTGCGCAATTTTAAGGAATGTTGTACAAAAGGTTAACTTTTGATTATTAAATCGGTAAAATATGCATCTACATGCTTGCGAGGGTGTTATATTGTTCGCAAAATGATTGCTCCCTGCTATGAAAACCCTGCTATACTGAATTTATTCACATTAGCAGAACATTAAGAATTGCATCGCAGTCGCGGGTATAATTGGGCTCTTTAGAGGTTGAAAATTGTCAGAAAGGCTGGAAAATATGACCAGACTCACCCGTACTCAAATTGATGATGACCTGTATTTGCTTCTGCGTACCATTTATCACTATGAAAAACTGCTGGAAAGCAAAACCGGTCTGGATTTCCAAAAGATGTATTTGCTGCTTCACCTCGTCAACGAAAGCCCATTGCGCTTGACAGAAGTAGCCAAAGAGTTGAACATTCCCATGTTCAGCGCCAGCCGATTGGTGGACCGAATGGTTTCCATGGGCCTTATTGGCAAGGTTCAAGACGAGAACGACAAACGCAGCATCAGCATCTCCCTCGAGCCGCAAGGCCAGGCGATGATCGACGACCTGGAGCACCGCAGCTATGACCGCATTCAGAAGAATTTCAGCGACCTGAAGGATGAAGACTTTAATTTGGTCATGCAGGTAATAGAAAAAATGCACCGCATTTTGGAAGTGAGCGAAAAAGTAACCAGGTAAAGACTGCGTTTTATCCTGCAATACATGGAGAAGAATTTTGACTGCTTACACTGGAAAGGTTCTTTGGGTGGATCTGACCCGTGGTACCTGGTCAGAGGAAATGGTTCCAGAATCCATGTATCGCAAGTTTTTATCAGGGCTGGGGCTTGCCTCCGCCCTCCTTTATCGAGAGATCCCGGCCGGAGCAGACCCGCTCGGCCCCGATAATGTACTGGGTTTCGTTTCCGGCTTGCTCACAGGCACCGGCAGCCTGTTTACTGGCCGCTGGATGGCGGTAGCCAAATCGCCGCTCACCGGTACCTGGGGTGATTCCAACTGCGGTGGCACCCTGGCGCCCGCTATTAAACAATGCGGCTATGACGGCATCTTCTTCAAAGGTGTCAGCCCCAACCCTGTGTATCTTTACATTGGTTCGCACGGCCCAGAGTTGCGAGATGCATCCGATCTTTGGGGCAAAGACGCAATTGAGACCGAAGATGCGCTCATGCAGGCGTGCGCCGGAAAAAAGCGACCGGCAGTAGCCTGCATCGGACCAGCCGGCGAGAACCTCTCGCTCATCTCCGGCATCGTCAATGATCGCGGCCGCCTGGCAGCCCGCTCTGGTCTTGGCGCCGTGATGGGCTCCAAGAAGCTCAAAGCGGTGGTGCTGGCCGGCTCCAAACCCATCCGCGCGGTCCACCCGCTCAAAATGACGGCCCTCAGCCTGTCTTGCCGGGCAAAAGTACTGCTGCCCTTCCGCTTCCCCAATGCCAAAGTCTTCGTCTGGGTGGGCAAGCTGGTGAATAAACTTCCCTTTGGTTTTACATTTGATGGTCTGCTCCTCGATGGCATTCTGGCTCGCTGGGGTACTCCCGGACTGATGGGCTACGGCGTGGAAACTGGCGATACGCCCTTCAAGAACTGGGCAGGGTCCTACAAAGACATGCTCGCCATTAACAAGGTCACCGACGCCGAAAAGGTGCTTGCCAACGAACAGCGCAAATACCATTGCTACTCCTGCCCCCTGGGTTGCGGCGGCATCGTCAGCCTGGGCGAAAAACTTCCTGAAAGCCATAAACCTGAATATGAGACTATTGCGGGCTTTTCCCCGCTGCTCCTCAATAACGACATGGAGCTGGTTTACCACATCAATGAAACCCTCAACCGCGCCGGCATGGATACCATCTCGGCTGGCAACACTGTGGCCTTTGCCATGGAATGCTACGAACGCGGCTGGATCAACAAAGAGACAACAGGCGGGTTGGACCTGACCTGGGGGAACAGCTCTGTCATTCTGGAACTCGTACAGCAGATGGTGGAACGGCGCGGTTTTGGTGCCTGGCTGACGGATGGTTCCCGTGCAGCTGCCCGCAAGTTGCGACCTGAGGCCATTGACGCAGCGGTCCAGGCAGGTGGCCAGGAGATCGGCTTTCACGATCCGCGCCTCGACCCCGGCATGGGCCTGCACGCCAGCGTAGAGCCTACCCCCGGCCGGCATACCACCGGCTCCCTGCAATATTATGAGATGTATCACCTTTGGAAGAAGGTAAAGGGCGTGCCCAGCCCCAGCTTCTTCTACGGCAAAGGCAGCAAGTACGAGGCTTCTGCAGAACGTATTCAGAGCGCAGTGGCCAACAGTGATTTCCAGCAGTTCTATAACGCCGCCGGGGCCTGTATGTTTGGTATGCTCATCGGCGCTGACCGTGTGCCCATTTTTGAGTGGATGAACGCCGCCACCGGCTGGGACCTGACCCCCAATGACTACATGCAGATCGGTCGGCGCATTCAGACCTTGCGCCAGAATTTCAACATCCGCGAAGGCATCCGCCCGATGGACCTCAAGGTGAACAAGCGCCTCTTTGGCCAACCCCCTTTGCAGGCCGGACCCAATGCCGGCAAGAAGTTTGACCTGGAAGAAATGATGCACGCCTACTGGCGTGAGATGGGTTGGGATGAGGCCAGTGGCGCCCCCACGCCCCAGACTTTGAGCGAGCTCGGATTGAGCGATTGGGTGAAGGAGTAAAGCATGGCCTACCTCATTACGGATGCCTGCACCGGTTGTACCGCCTGCGCCAAAATCTGCCCCACCACCGCCATCAGTGGCGAGCGCAAAGGGTTGCACGTGATCGATGCTGATGTCTGCATCGAGTGCGGCGCCTGCGGGCGCATCTGCCCGTTCAATGCTGTTCTAAATGAAGAGCGCCAGCCCGCCCCCATGCTCAAACGCACCCTGTGGCTCAAACCTGCCATCCACAGTGGAAAATGCGTCTCCTGCGGCGCCTGCATCCAGGCCTGCCCCGTGGACGTGCTCCAATTCGATGAAAGCGCCGGCCACCCGGCTCACCTTATCCCCACACTCAAAGACGAGAAGAACTGCATCGGCTGCTCCTTCTGCCAGCTTACCTGCCCGGTAGACGCGATCTCAATGGGAGTGTTGGAAGTGGTATAGATAGAAAAACATATTTTAGATTAGGGAGGAAAATTAAGATGAATTCAGAATTATTGAAAATATTAAAACCAACCTATGCGCCTTGTATAGGTTTTTCTGGCATTTGTAAAGAAATGGTTTGGAATCCTCGAGGTGGCAATATTCCACGCGGCTACTACGGTGCTTTAGGTGAATTAAAAGAAGTGGAGCTTGTTCTGGTTTTTGCGGAACCAGGCAACCCGTACCCAGATGAAAATTACTCAAATATTGAGTCGGTTTTTAATTATGTTGGAAGAATGTTTCGTGAATCAACAGATCCATTTCATGAAAATATTCGAACAATTTTATCTTCTTGTTGGCCAGATTTATCCATTGAAGATCAGTTTCGTAAAGTTTGGATGACCAACTCAGTTTTATGTTCAGCAAAGACAGAAACAGGTCGAATTCCAGCATCAATCACTCGTTTTTGCGGAAATCGTTACTTGTCTGCGCAATTAAAACTTTTCCCCAAAGCTCTGGTTGTGGCAATGGGGAAAAAAGCCAGAGAGCGTCTCGAAAGTATAGGCTCTACAAATTACATAGAGGTCTCTTCGCCGGCCAGACCGGAAGGCAAAAAACCAAAAGCAAAAGAATCCTGGAAAAGAATCCCTGAGGAATTGCACAGACGGGCGCAGAACATTTAGCACAATATTGAGGTTATCTTCACAAAATCCCCTCAAATCTGTGTTATGCTAGCCGGTATGAACAGACTTCTCAAACGACCCATCCTCGTTTTGCTTTGCGCTTTCCTTTTATTGACCCTGGCGGCCTGCGCAGATACCATCGCCACGCCCACTGAGACCGACACCGATGTCTTGCTCACCGCCCAGGCGGCCAACCCGCTGCCCACCGCCATGGTGGCCGAAGGTGCCCGCGTGGCGGCTTCCCCCGTCTGCCTGGTGCAGACCTTCACCACCGTCAGCGTTGACTCCGATTACGTCACCACCAAACAGGGGGATATGCTAGCCTGGAACCCCGTCAGCGACCAACTGGCCTATGTGCGCCCGGTCAACGGCCGCTGGGGTTGGTTTGTCGGTGACCTGGTGGTCTACGATTTCACCCTTAAAAAAGAGATCTTTACCACTACTGATCTGGAAGTGATGGGCGATACCGCCTGGTCTGCCGATGGCAGTAACCTGGCCTATGTGGTGCTCGACCCTGAGGAGAAAACCTACACCATCTATGTGGGCGGGCTGGCCAACGGTCTCAGTGTGGATATTTTTGGCAGCAGCGCCAAAACAGATGATTATTCCAGCACCAAAGGTATTTTGGGCTGGATCAACGAACGCAACGTAGAGGTCACCTCCAGTTGCGGCCTGGATTGTATGCAGAAATACAACTACAATACCGAGACCTCCGTCCTCACCAAGGACGAGCAGACCCGTAAGAATGAAGATCCCTCCCTGGACCTCGTCAATCAGATGACCTCACCAGATGGCGTGTGGACCGTTGCCGTGGATGAGAACGGTAACGTCTGGCTTGCTAACGCCAAGACCAAGATCGCCTCCATTATCTCCGCAGACACCGCCGTCGAAGAGATCAAATGGTCCCCAGATTCCCGTTACCTGTCCCTGCGTTTCAGCGGTGAGATCAAAGTGTTTGACGTTACCTGTAAGAAATAATTTTCAGACAATTAACCGCATAATAAATTTCCTTTATTCACACATAGTGGCACGATATTTCGTGCCACACCCGTGGATCAGATGCATTTTCTCTTGGAACTGATTGTTGGCATTCGTAGGGTCACGGCGCGCCGTGACCCTCCGGTG
>JAYFNV010000027.1:0-82339 GCA_034933225.1 Anaerolineaceae bacterium
CACGCAGCCCCACCACCCCACTCCAAATGTGGCCTATCCCCTGCCCCGCATCCGCTGTAGGGGCACGGCGTGCCGTGCCCAAAACCTTGTCTGACACAGTGACACAGTGACACAGAGAGCACAGAGAATACCTTTGGAAAGATATTTCTCACGCGAAGCCGCGAAGTGCGCGAAGAAAACCTTTTGGGAAAAACCTTTCTCACGCAGCCCCACAGGGGGGTGCAAAAACCGCAAGCCGCAGAGCGCGCAGAGAAAACCATTTAAGGTTTTACCCCCATCCCAAAAACATGTTGCCTATCCCCCACCCTGCATCCGCTGTAGGGGCGCAATTGCGGTCTTTGCATCCCTTTAGGGACGCTGTTGCGCCCAAAACCTTGTCTCACACAGGAACACTGAGAGCACAGAGAATACCTTGGGAAAGATCTTTCTCACGCGAAGCTGCAACCCCACAACCCCACAACCCCACAAGGGGGTACAAAAACCGTAGGGGGTACAAAGACCGTAGGGGATGCAAAGATCGCAGTGCGCGAAGAAAACCTTTTGGGTAAAACCTTTCTCTCGCAGCCCCACCACCCCACTCCAAATGTGGCCAATCCCCTACCCCACGTTCCGTGAAGGGATACGATTGCGGTCTTTGCATCTCTTTAGGGATAACATGCACCCGGCGCTGATTATTAGTTTTCGCCTTCGACGATGGCGATCTCCTCGGGGGTGAGGTCGTAGAGCTGATAGACGAGGGCGTCGATCTGGCGGTCGGTGGCGGCGATGTTGCGCTGGAGTTCGAGTTGCTCCTGCGGGGTGGCCGGGGTGCGCTTGTTCAGCTCAAGCATGCGCTCGACTAGGACAATAAATTGTTTTTTATTTTCAGGTTTTGCTACAGGAAATCCCGCTAAATATTGTCCAAAAAAACGTAGATATGTTTCATTTTTTCCTTCTAAACCTGCACATACACTTTTAAAATAGAATTGACCTATTTTTGAATTTAACAAACCCAACAAGAACAAATCTCTTCCTGGAATAAAATAAGTGGTGTTTGATCCAAAGTAACCCGACTCATCTAAAGCAAACCTTGTAGTAGTTGAAATATCAGGAAAAATGATTTTCTCGCCATTAAAGTATCTATAGTAAGAAAATTGAGGTTGTTGTAATTCATACCATTCTTGTTTCGTCGCACGGTTTCTTAATTTCGTTTTAAACTTCTTCAAATGCTCTTCTATTACTGGATAAGAAGATATCTTTATTCCATGGAATGTATATATCAAATAATTTTTTCCATAATTGATTTTGTAACGTCGAATTTCTCGACCATTTAGATATGGAAAAATTATTTCTTTCGATTTTGGGTCGTTTTCTAGAATTTCATTCATTTTTGCTTCATTTATGACAAACGCTTCTATACATCCAGATTTAATTCCCATGAAGATTTGCCCATTACAGTATTCCTGCAAACTAATTCCATAGTTCTTTATTTTCGAAAAAACTTCTGCCTTGTCACTCTCAGAAAAATTCCAAGAATGATTATCCAGCGTATTAACATCAACAAAATAATGAGTTTCTTTGACAGCTTCATCTACTGAAATGACTTTAGAATTTATCTTTTCAAAAACATCTAGAGAGAATGGAGCGGAGTACTCAATGTTTTTTGATTGGTCATTTTTTGAAGTTAGTAAAATTATTGTTCTTACTGTGGCACCTGAAAATACTGGTAATCCAGAAAAGTCAATTATTTTATCTATCGAGACATATGAACGGAGAAATTCCCTAATAGGTGCACCATAATTTGCTCTTAAGAATTTATTAGATACAATCATTCCAAAAATGCCAAGTTTTTTCAAAACATATTGCATTTTTTCTATAAAGTATATATAAATGTCTGATCGTTCATCATGTGATCTATAAATTTTTCGAAGATAATCTTTATCTTCTTTGAATTCTTCCATTCGTATGTAAGGCGGATTTCCGATGACGGCATCAAAACCGCCTCTGGCAAAGACCTGGGGGAAGGCGGTGGGCCAATCAAAGGGGTTCACGCGGCGGCGTTCTTCATCCTCCACCACCAGACGGCCGGCAAAGTAGTCTTCGCCAATGAGGGAGTTGCCGCACTGGATGTTATGACCCAGGTCGGGTAGGACGCGCTCAAAGCCCAGGCTGAGCTGGCCGGTCTCACCTTCAAGCACCTTGAGCAGGAGGGAGAGCTTGGTCACTTCAACAGCCTGGGCGTCAATATCGACGCCGTGGATGTTGTTGACAAGGATCTCTTTCTTCTTCTGGGTGGTCAGGCGCCATCCACCCACCACCTGGCTGATGGGGGGCTCTTTCATTTTGGCCCATTTTTCAGGGTCGTTTTCCAGGTACCATTTTTCGTGCCAGTCGAGCAGGTACTGGTAGGCGCCGAGCAAAAAGGAACCGCTGCCGCAGGCCGGGTCAACGATCTTAAGGGCGGCAGCCTCAGCGGGGGTCTTGCCTTCCAGCAGTTTGCCGACGGTATTGGACACAATGTAATCGACGATATAACGGGGGGTGTAATAGACGCCCCCAGCCTTGCGCACCTCGGGCTTTTCTTCGATGCGGGCCTGATGGCCTGCGGTGAGGTGAATGACCTTGCCGAGGAACTGCTCGTAGACCTGGCCGAGGATCTCAACGGGGATCTCTTTGAAGATGTATTCGCAGGGGTAATAGATGCCCTTGAAGATGTCTTTGAAGATCTTATCGTCGATGATGAGGCCGGGGGTGAAGGTATCGGCGGGGCTATCGTTGCCCTTTTCAGCAGCAAAGTGGAAAAGGCCAGAATTGTATTTTTGGTCAGCGCGTTTAAAAAGTTCCACCAGGCGGGGGTAGATGTTGGGGGCTTTGGCCAGGTCTTTGAGCTGCTCATCTGGCTCAATGCCGCGGTCTTCGCAGATGCGCAAAAAGATGATGCGGTCAATGGTCATTTGCACGGCAAAGTTGAGGCGGCGCTCATCCATTCCCTGCGGGTTGCGCAGGGCAATGTTCTGGGCCAACGACTTGCGCCAGGATTCGATATCTTCCAGGAAGGCGTCATCCACCTCAGTGGTACCCTTTTTGCCCGAGGACGACTCCGCGTAGCGGTCAAAGGCGCCCTTGAGGACGGCCTCTTTTGAGAAGATGGCCGCCAACTCGTCCCAGCGGTCTACAAATTCAGTGAATTTAATAAAGAGTTCACGGCCGGTGGCGGCGCTGTCTTGCGGGTTGGGGCGGTTCTTGCAGTTGTAAACGGCCAGTTCCTCAAAATCGGTGAGGATGCTAAGCGGCAGGTGCGCATTCCAGGCATAACGGCGTAATTGGTAAGCCGGGTGGATATCGTACTGGATATCAACTTTGGGCTTTTTGGCTTCCACGTAAAATTTGCGTTCTTTACCGATCTTGAAGGCGTAATCGGGGCTTTTGCTGGTACCTTCGATATCCAGGGAATCTTCAATGACCACCTCGCGGTAATCGAGGGAGTAACCATTTTTGTTATACACGTCCCAACCGAGGGCTTCAAAGAAGGGGTCGAGGAATTCCTGGCGCAGTTGGGCTTCGTTGTATTTGCCGGAACGGTAAGAATCGCGGTTCTGGGTAAATTGGTCGACGAGTTTTTTGATGATCTCTGGAGCAGGCATCGGCAGTCCCTCCCTGGGTGATGTGAGTTAATTTTATCCGTTATGGGGATATTTGGGGGAAATTCAGGTTGGCCATGGTGGGGTTGGCTTTTAGGAGTACGGGGACGCATGGTTCTGGGCGAAGCTGTGAATTGTGCATCCCTTTAGTAATATCATGCCTGTTACCCATCCTGGCATGCCCCCGACCTTCTGCCATGTGGATGGACGAGGGGGAGAAGCGGGTAAGAGTGGGGGATAAAGGTTCACCGCGTTTTGGGTGCAATGCATTGCGCCCCTTGTGGGGCTGCGTGAGAAAGGTTTTATATAAAAGGTTTTCTCTGTGCACTCTGCGGCTTGCGGTTTATGCACCCCCTGCGAACTTTGCACCCCCCTGTGGGGTTGTGGGGCTGCGTGAGACAAGGTTTGGGCACAGCGCGCCATGACCCTACGGGGGGAGGGAATGGTTGGGTTGTTTGGACAATTCTCGGTTCTCCAATCTCTACTCTCGGCAATTCTGACGATTCTCCACTCTCTGTACCAAACCCTTGACTTAATAGAACGTTTATTCTATAATACCCTTCTCGTATCGTCTTTCCATAAAGGAGGAATCATGTCAGACGACCCCGCTATCTCACCCCTTGAATACCTGCCCCTGCTCGCCCCAAACGAACCCCAGGAAGTCACCAAAAAACGCCTCCGCGGTGGTCAACCGGGCAATACGAACGCCTTCAAACACGGTCTTTACTTTCGCAAAGGCTCTCTTTACAACACCACCCCCATGGAGCGCGCCCAGCTTAACGACATCAACGAAGTCATCGCCTACTTTAAAAAATACATCGAACATGTATATCAACTGACCATCACCTCAAACGATATCGAAAAGGTAAACACTACCCTGCGCTCCCTTTCTCAGGCAAGTATCGCCCTCACCCGCCTCATTCACACCCAGAACAAAAATTTTGCCATTCACCTCGATGACGACTACCGGGATCCAATTACTGATGAAGCCACATTGGAGAGCTATTACAGAGGCATTCTCAAAAAACTTTCCAAATTCATGGATGTCAGCGACCTCCTCGCGGAATGCGATCGTCAAACCAGCGCCAATAAATGATCGAGTATTCGTTTTATTCGTTTTTGATATTTTTTTTTGAAAACGAATCCCCCACTTTTCGTCCATCACAGGAATACAATGTATTCAGCTCTTCCACAAAATCTCTTGTTTTTCCCCGGCAATTTGTGTACATTAATTGGATTCAAGCTGAATCAATGAGGAGACCCACAATATGAAAAGAAACAGTTTGCTGATCGTTGCCCTGGGGGTGTTGTTCCTGTCCTTTATTCAACTGGCGGGCACATTGGTGGAATCCATCTACCTGCTGGACCTGCTGCACTCCACCCTGGACGCCAAAGTGGTGGCGGTGTTGTTCTTCTTCACCCCGCTGCTGCTGTTGCCCTTCTACAAGAAGTGGCCGCGCGGGCTGCTGTGGGGCACTTTTGCGCTGCTGGCTCTGACGCGCAGCGCGCTGCCCTACCTCAAGGTGTTCCCACGTCTGCTCGTATCCGGTCTGGGCGTGCTGGCCGTGGTGAGCCTGTTCTTCCTGCTGCTGCGCAACCTACAAACCGATGAGACGCGCAAGAAGCTGGGCGTGTGGGCGGGAGCCGGCTTTGGCCTGGCCATTGCGCTTAGCACCCTGTTGCGCACGGTCTATCACGGCGTGGAATATTCGCTGGCCCCGACGGGCG
Organism: Anaerolineaceae bacterium; assembly: GCA_034933225.1. GTDB lineage: Bacteria > Chloroflexota > Anaerolineae > Anaerolineales > Anaerolineaceae > UBA6107. The sequence goes on from JAYFNV010000027.1 coordinate 5,349, forward strand.
GTTGGACGGGCATTGTGCTGATGATTGTCCTCGGCTATACGCTATGGCAATTGAGCCCGAAGAGCGAGATCAAGGCGGCGGAACTGCCGGCCAAACAGGTGACCGGGCCTGTAGTTGGCCTGTTTCTAGTGCTTGGGCTGGCCTGGTTCGCCTTCTCAGCACCGGCGGTGATGGCGCGCTGGACACAGGGCGACTACACCCTCATCGTGGCGGCGGTGAGCCTGCTTTCTACTGGCTGGGTGCTGCTCAGCCTGCTCAAACCTGGCTGGACGAGCAAGATCAGCCGCGGGGCGCTGCTGGTCTGGAACGGGCTCTTCACCCTCAGCCTGACGGCCACCATCGCCCTGCAGCAGGCTGCGCTGCCCACCCTGGTGGATGAGACCTTCACCGTGGCCGGGCCGACGCTGGCTCAACTGCTGGCCCTGGGCGTGACGCTGCTGCTCTTCCCGGTGATCTTTCTGGATATGCAGGTGCTGCTGGCGCCTTTTGCTGAATCAACCCCTGCCCCGCAGGCGCTGGTGCCCGGCATCTTGTTGGGCAGCTTTTTGCTGATCTTAATGGTCTTTGCCAACATCTTCACCAATGTGTGGGGCTATGTGCCGCTGGGCGATTTCTTCCGCGGCAAGTACTGGCTGACGTATTTACTGATGGCCGGGCTGGTGAGCGTGCTGGTCTGGGGCGCCGGCAAGGTCAGCGCCGCAGCCAAGGACGAAAGTGCCTCCTTTCACTGGGGATGGGGCGGTGCGCTGGCAGCCATCCTTATCGCCACTGTGATCTTCGCCCTGCCGGTGGCCAAAGTAACTGCTCCCGCAGACGGGCGCAGCTCCATCAAAGTGATGACCTACAATATTCAGCAGGCCAACGACCGCGACGGCGAGAAATCGTTTGAGCGGCAACTGGCCCTCATCCGCGAAGTTGCGCCGGATGTGCTCTCCATGCAGGAGACCGACTCAGCGCGCATCTCGCTCAACAACAACGATTATGTGCGCTTCTATGCCGACAGCCTGGGCTACTATTCCTACTTCGGCCCCACCCCGGTGAACGGTACCTACGGCACCTCGCTGATCTCCAAATATCCACTGCAGAACCCGCGCACCGTGTACATCTACAGCGACAAGGATGAGAACGCCATCGCCGTCGCCGAGGTAACCGTCAGCGGGCAGACCTTCACCTTCTACGATGTGCATCCCGATGGCTCCCCCACCGTGGACATGAGCTTTGCGCGCACGCTCATCGCCATCAGCAAGGATGTGCCCAACGTCATCGCTCTGGGCGATTACAACCTGCGCGACTATGAAGACGCCTACAAACTGATCGACAGCGTGTACACCAACGTCTGGACCAGCGTCTTCCCCAACAAGATCGGCGCGGATGGCGTGGACATGTCTGGCGAGAACCGCATTGACCACATCTTCATCAGCCACAATTTGCGGGCGGAGAACCCGGTCTTCATCACCACCGATAAATCTGAAACAGACCACGCAGTACACTGGTCGGATATCGCCTGGTAAAGTAATTTGCAAACTTAAACGAAGAACCCCGCTGGTTAACCGCCAGCGGGGATCGTTTATAAATAGAGAAAAACGCTCAGCCCTACCCTGCCGGTGGTTGCTTGCTGCGTTTGCTGCGCAAAAACAGGGCGTTCAACCCCATTGTAACCACGAGCATGGCCAGGCTGACGGTATAGACGGCATAGGCGTTGGCCTCATAGAGCAGTCCTGCCAGCGTAGGCGCAACGATCATGGCCAGCGCGTTGCCGGTTTCCACCAGGCCAAACGCCAGACCCACATTGCCCTCCACCACCAGGGAGCGCGAATAAGCCAGCGCCATCACATGATAGAGCCGGTACCCACCCACCAACGAATAGCCGGCAAAGAAGGCCACCAGACCATTGCCACGCCACATCAGCAAAGCAAAGCCGGCCATCATCAACTGGCCCAGGAACATCCCCAGAGCGGGAGCCAGGTTGCCGAGCGCCAGCATCATCAGCGCGGTGACAATGCCGGAGAGCGTGCCCATGAAGCCAATTTGCTGAGTGGAAATATGCTGGATGTCTTGCAGGTAGAGCGAGGAAAGCTGCTGCGGAACGCTGAGGAAAATGATGGTGAAAATGACGATCGCCAGCAGCCCCAGAAAACGCGGATTGCCGAGCGGGTTGACGCGCGGTTGCGCCGCTTCAGCCTCAGCGGGGATGGGCCGAACCCCAGCGCTACGTGACAATAGGAACACCCCCGTAGCAACCCCAAACAGGACGGTGGAATATTGAAAGACTACCGCCAGACCATAGGTATCAGCGATCTTGCCGCCAATCACCGGGCCGGTAATACCGCCAATAGTGGCAGCCGCACCGATAAAGGTCATGGCGCGCTGCACAGACCAGGTCCCGCGCAGGCGGGTGACAATGCTGTTCATGGGCGGATTGATGAAGCAGGTGGCACAATAAGCCAGCAAGGCTGCGGCGAAGAGCGGCAGGCTCTTGGCCAACGCCATCACCTGGGCGGAGACTATGCCCAGGGCCATGCCGGCCAGGATCAGCGGGCGTGGGCCAAAGCGGTCTGAGAGCAGGCCAGAAGGCACCTGCACCAGAGCCATCAGCACGCCGATGAGGCTGAGGATGGCGCCGATCAGAACCGTAGACGCATCCCAGCGCTGCAAGGTCAGCGGCAGGAAGAAGATAAAGAGCCCTTCGCCCAGCCCCCAAAAGAACATGGCAACCGCAATGGGCACCAAATCGCGGGGGATGCCAAAAGGAAGTGAATGCTGACTGTTTTCCATGAACGCCGGGTCCGATCTGGTGCTGGGATGGGAATAGGAATCAGGGGTTATTGTAGCAGAGAATGGGAGCCGCTGCCTCTACGTTATGACCGATGACGGGAGCTCACCGAAGACGGGGATGTCATTGCGAGCCCAGCGCTTTTTGCTGGGCGTGGCAATCTCCCACCAGGCAAGAAAGTATGTCGGCATAAAGGTGATTAAGTTATGAATGGCTGCTTTCCTAAGTGTATGCAAATTGCGCGGAGATTCCCCAAGGGGACTGCGCTGCGACCTGAAAAGCATCAGGGCTCGCAATGACAAGCAACGCCCCGCCTCCGAGCACTAAGCCCGTCATCGCGAGGAGGGCAGCGCCCGACGAAGCGATCCCCGCAAAACGATACCGTCACCACGCTTATTATCGTCAATTTGCATGATTCGCTTAACTCGTGGGAGATCGCCACGCGCTCTACGAGCGCTCGCGATGACACGCAAAGGGGTGCTCGCCGATGACGGGTGGTGGGGAGGGAACTAAAGCCTGTCATTGCGAGCCCAGCGTTTTATGCTGGGCGTGGCAATCTCCCACCAGGCAAGAAAGTATGTCGGCATAAAGGTAATTAAGTTATGAATGGCTGCTTTCCTAAGGGAATGAAATATTCGCGGAGATCGCTTCGTCGGAAGAGCACCTCCTCGCGATGACGGATGGCGGGGTGCTCCTTGAAATGGCTTGCAACGAGTAACTGGGAAATAAAAAACGGGCAGTGCGGCGTTGATGATCGGCGCACACTGCCCGGAGCTTTCCCATTTCAGGCCAACGGCCTACGCGGGAACTGGTTAGTTAGACCTGATATTGATCTTTTTGGCGGCTTTTAGTGCGGATGCCGGTTTGGGCAAAATCACTGTGAGCACACCTTTTTTGAACTCGGCTTCCACCTTCTCGCCTTCCACCTCTGAGTTAAGGGGGATGACGCGTTGGAAGGAGCCAAACGAGCGTTCAATGCGATGGAAGTTCTTCCCTTTCTCTTCTGAATCGCTCTTTTTCTCGCCGGAAAGGATGAGAGAATCGTGCTCCAGACTGACCTGGATATCTTTCTCGTCCATACCGGGGAGTTCGGCCACGACCTTGATCTCTTTGTCCGTCTCGCTTACATCAATGCGAGGGCTGAAATCGGGTAACCGCTCAGCCAGAGGAGCCAAATCAAACGGGTCGGTGAAGAAGTGATCGATGAGGCGGTTCATTTCATTTTGGAAAGCCAGCATCGGTTCATCAAATTCGCGCCGGACGGCCATTTTGTCGCTGCGGCGCTTTGTAGGAAGAAGATTCATGTTCATTCATACCTCCAGTCAAAACACCTAATTGGTTTGATGTGTTACTTTGTTTACATGCTTTATATTACAGGATACGTGTTAAAGGGACGCTAACAAATTGTCAGAAAAATGTTAAAAATTAAATTTGTATTTTTCGGGCGATTAATTCTGAGTAAAAGAGAAGAAAAGATATTTGACGAGTTATTTGTGTTATATATATAATTACTCTACCCAGATTTCTTTAATGTTATTTTTTATAGGTATATCAATTTATTCAAATTGGAGGGATATGAATGAATTAGGTATGGCTGTTGTTGCTTCTCGTTGTATTTACGACAAGCGCTTATTTGGCATGAGCTTTAGACAAAAAAAAGCCGGCGAATGGCTTTTATATTGGGCTTTTCCTCTTTCTGAAACCACAAATGCAAACGAAGGGTACGATAAAACACAACTGAATGGAGTGATCAATTTTGATGTTGGTTACCCTGGTTGTCCTTACTGTAAAAGTAATGGGTATGTCGTTTGTGGCAGTTGCCACCACATTACCTGCATGGGGAATAATCATCCACCTTTTGTCTGCGGCTGGTGTGGTTGGACCGGGCAAGTGAATATAGGGGAGATAAGAGACCTGAGCGGAAGCGCGGATCTTTAACCTTTTGAATTTTAATAAAAATTTAAACATTAGCTATTCCAAAGGAGATGATCATGTCTGATGAGTTAGAGTCTGTAAAATTTGCTGAGAATCCCGAGCCAAGATGCCCATGTGTATTGTTACTGGACACATCAGGATCGATGAATGGTAATCCGATCGCTGAGCTGAATTCTGGACTGCTCGCATTTCAGGAATCATTGAAACAAGATGAACTGGCCATGCTGCGGGTGGAAATATGCTTGATCAATTTTGGCCCGGTTAATTTGTTGCAGGATTTCATCAGCCCTGCAGAATGGGTTCCACCCGTTCTTACCGCAAATGATGCCACACCCATGGGAGAGGCCATCAATCTTGCCATGGATAAGATCGAAGAAAGAAAATCAAGCTATAAAGCGAATGGCATCTCGTATTATCGGCCATGGATTTTCTTAATCACTGACGGCGCACCCACAGATGCATGGCAAGCCGCAGCTACAAGAGTGATGGATGCTGAAGCCAAGAAAAAGGTTGCCTTCTTTGCAGTAGGTGTTGAGAACGCCGATATGAACATCCTGGCTCAGATCACACCCAGAAAACCGATCAGCTTAAAAAGCTTGAACTTCCGCGAAATGTTTGTCTGGTTGTCCTCCAGTCTCTCCAGCGTATCTCGTTCTACTCCAGGACAAGATGTGCCATTACAATCACCTTCAGGGTGGGGGAATGTATGACCTGGAAGGCAATCGGCGTCTCTGTAATTGGAACCAGCCACACAAAGGTAGGAAAACCCTGCCAGGATTCCTCTGCAATCGAGGTACTGGACGATGACGTTCTAATTGGCATTGTTGCGGACGGACTGGGATCAGCAGAGAGATCTGAAGTTGGGTCGGCTCTGGTTGTGGAAACTGTGATGAAAACTCTGAAAGAGGGGATTGATCCCCTCTTTCCAGATTCAGACCTTGCCTGGCAAGAACTGATGCAAAACGCTTTCAAGCAAGCGCGAGCGGCATTGGAAAGCAAGGCTGAGGAGTTTAATTGCCCCTTACGAGAATTGGGGACCACCCTCATCTGCTTTGTTTACGCACCCGGCACAATTGCGATCGGGCAAATCGGAGATGGAGCATTGGTCATTCAGTTTGAAGATGACAGCCTCATCACCGTCAGCTCTCCACAAAGAGGCGAATTTGCCAATGAGACAGTACCTTTGACCATGGATAATGCACTTGAAAGGGTCTTTTATCATGTGCAGCCTGCCCAGGCAAAAAACATTGCTGCTTTTTCTGATGGCTTGCAAAATCTGGCGCTGATCTCTATGAACTATCAACCTTTTGAACCCTTCTTCACGCCATTGTTCAACCTGATCACTAATTCTGAAGACCTGGCTGCTACTAAAACCAAACTGGCTGATTTTCTTGGTTCTGAAAAGGTTACAGGTCGTACAGATGACGACAAGACACTTTTGCTTGCTCATTTTATAAAAGTACCCCCGCAAGAAGAAAAAGAAATAATGGAAGAAAAACTGTAATCGTTCGTTTCTGGAGAATCATGGCAACTTATCAAGACCAAAATGGTAAACCCATAATTATTGGTAAAAAACTTGGCCAGGGCGGCGAAGCTTCTGTCTTCTTGATCACAGGAGAACCGAATAGCGTCTTAAAAGTGTACATTCCTGAAAAAAGGAGCTATTACGAACCCAGGTTGACCGAAATGATCGCGCATCCTCCAGAAGACCAAACCAGGAAATTGAACCCTCCCCACATTTCCATCACCTGGGCAGAAAAGATGGTGTATGAGAACAAGAAGTTCATCGGGTTCACCATGCCGATCATTAAAAAGGCACCCGATATTTTCAATGTTTATAGCCCATTGCTCCGCCATAAAGATTATCCAAAATTCAACTGGGGATTGCTTCACCACACAGCGCTAAACCTGGCTATTGCTGTTAATGCATATCACGCAGCGGGGTACGTGATTGGCGACCTGAATGCAAAGAACGTCAAAGTTCACGAGAATGCCATGGTCACCATGATCGATACCGATTCTGTACAGGTGAGAACCGCCAGCGGCAAAATACTGCGTTGCCCCGTTGGAGTTCCAGAATTCACCTCTCCAGAATTACAGGGAATAGCGCTGGATACGGTAGACCGGGATATTTACCATGATGCGTTTGCGTTGGGGGTGATGATCTTTTTGCTGCTTATGGAAGGTTACCACCCCTTCTCCGGGGCACCCTCAAACCCTGCTATCTCGGTCAACAAACCGGCTTTCCAATACTGTATGGAAAATGGGATTTTTCCCTTCAAGCCCAATAATCGATTTGTCCCTCCAAAAACTGCGCCAAAATACAACATCCTTCATCCTGATATTCAAGCATTATTCAATCGCTGTTTTGGAGATATCTCCCTCAAAGCTCGCGTAAACCGGCCTTTACCAGCAGAATGGTTTACAACACTTGAAAAAGTAGAAAATGAGTTAAAACCATGTAACCACCATCATGTCTACTATCCAGGATATGGGAAATGCCCATGGTGTGAAAGGGAAAAGATCATTTCCAGCATTGCCATCCCTGTTCAAAAACCAGCCCCTTCATTTGTTCCAACGCCCCCACCGCAAAGGCAAGTTCGTGTACCGGCTCCTTCTGTACCTGTCAACAATCCAACTACGCCATTGGGTAGACCCATTGTCCCATCTTCAACTCCTCAAGCGAAGAAGAAAAAGCCTTTCGTTTTGATTGCCTGTGCAGTTGCAGCCCTGGTATTCCTTGCATTTATCTTGTTGGGAAAATTGAATTTATTTGGGTCTGGATCTTCATTTGGCACAAATGGTTCGATCTTTTCTGGGATCGTTGCCAATGCACAATCTACGCCGATTTCTTCAACTGCTAAAGCGCAAGCAAATGGAAACAATGCAGGAACCAACTCTGATTACGGTTCATGCCTGAACACCCCGAAAATTTCAATAAGCACAGGCGATACTGTAAAGGTTATTGCTGGATCTAGTTTAAGAGGACACAGCTCTGCAGATCTTTCATCAGAAAACATTGTCGCCAAGTACCAATATGGTGACAGCCTTACAGTTATTGATGGGCCAGTCTGTGCGCAGGCAAGCAATGGAACCAATTACTGGCTCTGGTATGTAGAAGATTCCAAAAATGCTTTTTCGTGGATAGCAGAAGGGGACCAAACTCAATACTTTGTGACAAAAGAATAAGACTATAAGCATTACCATCAAAAAGGGAGAAATATGAAAAAGATATCACTTGTTTCTTTTGTTGCACTGCCAATTGTGATCAGCCTTCTCTTTTTACTTAATTTGAGCTCTGGACTGTTTGTTCCGTGGACCCGGGTGATTACTCCAACAGAACGCCTGACGAATTACTTCAATGTGCAGAAAGATCCGGATGGTTATCCAGAAGCCATTCAGGAGTGCAATACAAAGGAAATAGAATTTTCAATTCTTGCAAACAAACCAAAGAACATCCAGTCTTGTGTTCAGATCATAGACTATGCAATTGATGGAGCCGAACACCTGATCCTGGCAAAAGATGGGCAAGGTTCCCTCTGGAAATGGGAATTTGTTTCAAGTGTAACCAGCGATATGCTTGGTTATTTTATTTTGTTTCTCGGAGTATTATGCAGTGGGGTAATAATCCTGGTCGTTTCTTTAAAGAAGCGGAAAAAGACAAAGTAGGAATCAGTTGTTTTATTAGGAAAAATTGAGCCAGGGTATCTTGCCGAGAAATCAAGATGCAGGAGATTCTGCCTTTTCATTCAAATTAAATAAACGAGTGCATAAGGTATTTTTGGTCTTAACTTTTAATCAATAATTCAGGGCTGCAAATCTGATTGTGTTAACCTTTGAAAATGCAGCATGATTGTAAATTAAACAAAAACGGGCAGTGAGGCGGAAATAAGCACACACTACCCGGAAACTCCCCGAAGGGATCAATTGTCTTTGATTCTAATTTTTGGAGACTTTGTCCGTAAAAGATTGTTTCTACAACGTAACGGTCAGGAAGTCTTGTTAAATCTAAGTTCTAATTTGTTTATTAGTTCAATAATACCCTGCCAGTATTGGAGAAGTACTAACGTTGTATCAGAATTAGATTAATGTTTTTGGTTTTGAGATTGGGTTTTAGACTGAATAAATACCTCTTTAATAAGTGATCCCCTACTGGTTGAGGGGGGCAACCAGCAGAGGATCACTTTGATTATATAAAATATATGTCAAATTGCATATATATTTGATAGATATTCGTAATATTTTGCCTTATAAAATAACCCGACCATCGAGGGCAAGTGCTCCTTTACCTTCCTCAAAAACCAACAGCGGATTGACCTCTATCTCCTGGATCTGCGGGAAGGCGAGCGCCAGTTGAGAAAGGCGGCACAGGCAACTGACCACGGCATCCAGGTCGGCGACGGGCATGCCGCGGAACCCGGTCAGCAGGCGGCCGGCACTGGTCTCATGGATCATGGCCAGCGCTTCAGCGGGGGTAATGGGGGCCAGGCGAAAGGAAACATCTTTGAAGAGCTCCACATAGATGCCGCCCAGTCCAAACATGAGCAGGGGGCCGAAGCCTTTTTCGCGCTTCATGCCCACGATCACTTCCTGTCCGCGCGGGGCCATTTTCTCCAGCAATACACCTTCCAGTTTGGCTTGCGGGCGGGCAGCGCGGATATCTGCCATTAGCTTCTCGAATTCGGCGGCCACGGCTTCTTCAGAGGCCAGGTTAAGGCGGATGCCGCCCACATCGGATTTGTGCAGAATATCCGGTGAGACGATCTTCATCACCAGGGGGAAGCCTAACTTGCGGGCTGCAGCCACGGCTTCCTGTGCGGAGGCGGCATAGGCACCTGGCACCACGGGGATGCCGTAAGCCTCGAGGAGCGGACGGGTCTGAGCCTCGCCCAGGCTGCCGCCGGTGGCAGAAGCCAGGATCTGAGCGGCCGCGGCGTGATCAACATCAGAGATAGGTTGGGGCAGACCGGGCATATTGGCGAGCCAGTTTTTATAAGCGGCCATGGCACTGAGCACCACACCGGGGGTTTCAGGGTAAACGTACATGGGAATGTTGTTTCCCTGCAGCACAAGGCGGGCTTCGCCCACGCTTTCATCCCCAAGAATACAGGCCAACACAGTTTTGGTAGAGCCGCGCGCGGCATCCACAATGGCCTGGGCCACACCGGCCGGACTGACCAGCGCCTGGGGCACCAACAGTGGAATGACCACGTCAATAAGAGGATCATCGATGGCGGCTTTGACCGCCAGGGCGTAATCTTGCGGTTCAGCACCGCCGAGCATATCCACGGGGTTGTTCACCTGGGCGGCCGGGGTGAGGTTGGCGCGCAGCAAGGCACGGGTGGATTCTGAAAGATCGCCCAGGCTGAATCCGTGGGTGGAGAGGGAGTCAGAGGCAATGGCGGTTGGCCCGCCAGCATTTGTCAGAATGGCGGCACGGGTGCCGGCCGGGAGCGGCTGGGTGCTGAAAGCCAGGGCTACATCAAAAAGTTCGGAGAAGTTTTGGACCTCGATAACGCCGGCCTGCTTGAAGGCAGCGCGGTAAGCCGTCATGGAGCCGGCCAGGGAACCGGTGTGTGAAGAGATGGCACGGGCGCCGGCCGAGCTGCGTCCAGCTTTGAGCAGGACGATGGGCTTAGTAGGCGAAACCTTGCGGGCTACTTCCAAAAAGCGCCGGCCATCACGGATTTCTTCTACATAAGCGGCGATGACGCGCGTATGCGGGTCCTCGCCGAGATATTCGATGATGTCGGTTTCGGTCACATCCGCTTCATTGCCCAGGCTTAGGAAGTGGGAGAAGCCCACCTTCTTGCCGTGGACAAAATCGACCACGCCGCCGCAGATGGCGCCGGACTGGGAGAGAAAACCAATCCCGCCCACATCGGGGGTACCGCTAATGAAGGTGGTGTTGAGGCCGTTGACCAGGTTCATGGCGCCCACACAATTGGGGCCGATGAGACGCATATCGTACTGGTGGGCAATGTCCAGGCATTGCTGCTCCAGGTCCTGACCGGAGGTGCCGACTTCTTTGAAACCTCCTGAAATGATGATGACGCCTTTGATGCCGCGTTTGCCGCAGGCAATGAGGATCTCAGGGGTCGCAGGCGCGGGCACGATCATCACCGCCAGATCAACGGGGTCAGGCACCTGAGAGATGTCTTTGAAGCAAGACTTGCCGAGAATCTCAGATTCGTTTGGGTTGACCGCGTAAACACCGCCGCTGTACACGGAGTTGACGAGGTTGCGCAGAATGCCGTGGCTGAGTTTGCGGGGGTTGGCAGAGGCGCCAATAATGGCAACACCTTTGGGTTCAAAAAAGGGGGTCAGAGAAGAGGGAGACATGGTTGTCCTTCATCAGGCTGAAGTATGGAGCAGTGAAATTATATCAGGCGAAGGGCTGAGAGTGGAGAATGGTTATATTGAAGGGAGGGTCACGGCGCGCCGTGACCCTACGAATGCCAACAATCAGTTCCAAGAGAAAATGCATTTGATGCAATGTAGGGGCACGATATATCGTGCCCAAAAACCTGTTTCACGCAAAGCCGCGAAGTCCGCGAGGAAAACCTTTTAAGATTTTAACCCAATCCCAAATTATTGTGGACGATCCCCGCCCCACATCTACGGTAGGGGCACGGCGCGCTGTGCCCCTACCGATGCCAACAGGCAATCTTGAATAACAACCCAGTGGATGCCGTGTAGAGGCGCGAAATTTCGTGCCACTACGAAAGGCGGAAAGACTTTCTGTTCTCTACCCTCAATTCTGCTCTCTTGCCTTACTTCACCGCTGTATCGAAACCCTGCATGTACCAATCCAGATAGGTCTGTACCTGTGATTGCCAGTAGGCTTTTTCATGCAGGCCAGGGTTGATGATGTACTGGTGCGCGACACCCGTGGCGGTGAGGTTCTGCTCGTAGAGGTCGATGTCCTCGTGCAGGTAATCCTGATCCCCGCGGTCGATGTAGATACGCGGAAAATCGGCGGGGGTGTAGGTTTGAAGCAGGTTTTGGACGCGGTAGAGATCACCGGAGAAGTAACCACAACTGTGCAGGCCGACGGAGCCGAAGGTCTCAAAGTTGGCGAGGGCTATGTGCATAGCCCAGCCACCTCCACGCGAGAGGCCGCCGATGGCCTGGCAGGCGCGGCGGGTGCAGATGTTGTACTGCGCTTCCACCCAGGGGTAAAGGTCCTGTATAAATACCTCGCCAAAGTGCGACTCAGCAGGAATATCCCAATTGTGAACTTCGTAGGGGAAAACCATGATGAAGGGCTGGTGCCCGGCGCGGATGGCCGCGTCTGCAGCCGTGGTGATGCCGATGGACGGCCAAAAGGTATCATCCATGTTTTGGCCGTGGAAGAGATACAGCACCGGGTATCCACCCGGGCGAACGGCATCATAGCAGGGAGGAAGATAGACGGTAAAAGTGAGTTTCTCGCCAAGCGTTTTTGAATCGATCTTGTACTGGGTGGTCTGTTCAGCGGCTGTGCAAGCCTCTGTGGCAGTGGGTGCAGAGGTGACGGTGGGACTTGCCACAGCCACCACCCGAGCGGTGAGGGTGGATGCAGAATCGCGGTTGGAGGGGGCGCAGGCAGTCAGCGCCAGGGGAATGAAAAGTGATGCCAGAATGAACGGGCGGAAAAATTTCAAGGCAGCTCGGTTTCCAGTTCCGGCCAGACCGGATAGAACATGGCCCAGGCAGCAGGGTTGCGTCGGATAAAGGTTTCGGCTGCGGCCAAGACACGGGTGGCATTCTCTTCCATCTCGGCTTTCGGGTCTGAATTGGCAAGCATGGGAATCTCATCGGAGGCATCGATCTCGTAGGTGCCATCCTGCAAATTCATAAAACCCACCACGATGACACGAGCCCTGGTTTTGAGCGCCAACTTAATGTAAGCAACGGGCAACTCGGCGGGATGGCCGAAGAAAAGCGGGCTGTAGCCGGAGCCGGGGTGCGGCCGATCAATGCCGGTGAGGACAGTTCCACCCGATTGCAGACGTTCGCGGGCCAACTGGGTGGATTGGAAGGACATGGGCATGACCTCAAGCCCGCGGTCATTGCGGATCTTGTTTTGCCACTCGTAGCCTCTGGGAGGGTTGGGGTATGAAAGGGTGAGGAATTTGAAATGCTGCAAGCCGAGGAGCAGCCCGCCCATATCAAAGCCGGTCAGGTGAGGGATCAGCAGCAGGGTGCCGCGTCCGCCCTTGTTGCAGGAATCCATGACGGCCTGCATTTTGGCGGAAATACGCACCAGGGCGGTGACCCGCTCCGGGCGATCCAGATTGTGATAGAAGGTGTAAAGGGCACGCGCCTGGCTGTGAAAGACGGCACGGGTAGCCTGGTTCAGCTCATGGCGGGTCATTTTCTTATCATGGGCCATCCACTGATTGAGGCGGACCGCTTTGACGACCGGGGAGAAGAAGCGGGTGGAGAGCAGACCGCCGATGGCCCTGGCGACTGGATAGCCGATCCATCCCGGAAAACCCTGGCTGAGGGCAATGGCGATGGCGGTGGTCAATGATCCCTGGGTGAAGTGGTCGGAAAGTCTTTTGAGCATGGCTTAATTCTACCGAATTTATGAAGATAGTAAATAGTTGCAAGGGACGCCAGGAAAATCTTAACCTGTTCTTAATGAAGGGAAGAGAAGAAATTAATTGTGATTCAACCTCAGCGAGGTCTCGGAATAATGTTAATCCATAGCGGGGGTAATGTGCCGGATGAACGAATCCCCTTCGATGAATCCCCCTCTATGCAAAGCATTCACTGAGTAACAGAAGATCGCTTCGTCGGAAAGGGCTTCTGGTAGTGATGAAAAATGCTCATTATAGTGCGGGGATCGCTTCGACCTGGGTAGCATCCGGTCTCGAGATGACGGGAGAGGTCGGTTCCGCGCGGGAGACGTGATTTGTCTCGCGTTGAAATAGAAAAATCCCCGTTCAATAATGAACGGGGATCATGTGTTTCAGTTTTAGTTCTACTCCTCAAACTTGAGGGGGTCCTTGTGGGTGACCCGGCGAACAATCTGCAGCAACAGCAAGCCCACGACCAGGAAGACCAGAATGGATCCGATGGCCCAGTAAATACCGGTGCTCTGTGCCAGGGCATCAGAGGCGCCGTTATTGAGCATACTCTTGGAGACGCTATGATAGATGGAGCCAAAAACAACCGGACCGATAAAGGTGGAGGTACGGCCGGCAACTGAGAGAAAGCCGTAGAACTCGGCGGTCTTTTCAAAGGGAGTCAATTGACTGACCATGGTACGGCTAACGGCCTGAACACCGGAAAGGGAGAAACCAGCCACGCCACCAATTATATAGAAGGCAACCGTGGGAGTAAGGAATGTCTGCGTGTTGATGAGCAGTACGCCAATGACAGCCACAATGAGGATAAGCAAAGAGTAAAGTAAGGCTTCTTTACTGCTCTTGCGGGCAGAAATACGGCCGAACAAGAAGGCCCCCGCCGCACCTGTGACCTGCAAGATGATAATGAGGATAATGAGGTCCTGCGTCTTGAAGCCAAAAAGAATGGCGCCAATCAGGGCGGCGTTATCCATGAGCATCATGATACCGTCGTTATAAATGAGGTAAGAAACGGCGTATTTGATGAACTCTCTGTATTTGCGGACATCTTTGAAAGTAGCGCCTAACAGCTTGAAGGCGTGGGTGAAGGTAGATTCACCAGCGGGCAGTTTTTCTGGCTCAGAAAGCTGTTTGACCCAGAAGAACATGGGCAGGGCTGAAAGCAGGTAAAAGACGGCAGCGATGATGAAAGAAATGCGAACCATAAAAGGATCGCTATGAGTTAATTGAATGGGAACCAGAACAATGAGCAAACAGGCAATTCCGCCCAACATGCCCATAGCCCAACCCTGACCGGAAACGTTGCCGATGGTCTCAGGAGTGGAGACATCAACGAGAAGCGCATCATAGAAAACCTGGGAAGCGCGATACCCGATCTCTGCCAGGACGAAGAAGAGGATACCGGTAAAAACATCGCCAGCCTGAACAAAGAAAAGCAGCCCGGTAAAGAGAACGGATAAAAGGGTAAATGCAACCAGGAATTTTTTCTTGGCCCGGGAGAAATCTGCGATGGTGCCAAGTACAGGCGAGATGATGGCGACGATAATCGCCGCGGCACCTACAGAGTAGTTCCACAATGTGGGGCCATTGACCTTGCCGACGACCACATTTGAAAAGTATTGTGCGTACACGGCCAACAGAATCACTGCCGCATAAGAAGAATTACCGAAGTCATAAAAATACCACGACCAGCGGCTTCGACGTGTCACCTGACGAGTTGCCATAGAGTTTTCCATTATCGTTCTCCGTAGGGGGATGAGGGACAAGTGCTTTTAAGCATTCTACCATAGGCTAAAACACTAATTATCGAGATTCGATACTGTTAACCAATTAATAACAAAAGGGTGCAGAAAGCCTTCTGCACCCAAATGAACAGATCCCTAATTTGTTCAGTCGGCAATATTTAAGGTTTGGAGGTACTGTTGAATGCAGGTCAGGGTTGGGGTAAAGGCATCGGGCGAAGTGGAATTTAATTTTTCCACCATCTGTACATAATAAGCGTCCATATCATCAGAGAAAGTCGCAGAAGAAATATCCTGTGGGGCGGCGATGCCATCCGCGGGGACGGTGAAATCATTGTAGGTCGGCTGCAAGTAAGCAGCGTTGACCGGGAAGATGGCGGAAACCCAGTATTTTCCGTCATTGGTGATTCCCTGGTAGGTGTAGAAAAGATCGTGATTATTGACGGGAGCGTAATACTGAGCGTATTCGGTGAGGAAGCCAATCCCCTGTCCATTTTGGAAATTGGTATAAGCGACCTGGGCGCGGAAGATCTGAGCTGCGTTTTCAATGGGCAATAGCGGAATGCTGTGGTCAAAGGTGGCGGGTTTGTTGGCCAGGATCTGCTGCATCTCAGTGACGGTATCGACCAGGTTGGGGGCTAATTCCACATAGCGTTGCAGCGGGTAGACCTGCACAATGGGTTCCCAGAACTTATTGGAAAGCAGATACCCCTGCAGGGTAATCTTGCGGTATTCGGGATTGGCCATAAAAACAGGGCCATCATCACCGGGGTCATACTCTGGCATGATAACGCCGCTGGCCGAACCGGCCAGGCAGGTGGGAACCGTCATAGAAACTCCACCCAGGTTCAAGGCTGTTCCCTGAATTTCCGGGGTGGCGGTGGCCAACGGCTCGGCGGGAAGGGCTGTCTCGGTGGGGAGCACTGCTTCAGTGGCAGCCGGCAATTGGGGCGTGGCTGTGGCCGGGTTGCCAATAGTGATGGTAACGGGTAAATTGCACGAACCCAAAAGGAATGGCAGGAGGATCAGCAAGAGGAGTTTCTTCATATTCAGGGGTCCTTCACATAAAAAATGATGGTCGTTCTTCTCAACGACCATCATATAGTTAACCGGGATAAATTTCAACTGGCAAGATCAGGCTTCGGCCAGATTCGTCCAGGGGTAGATCTCAGTGCCGCGGGCAGCTTCTCGAATGGCAGGATCATCAGAATAATACCCACGCCGTTCGGGGGGAATCAGCGGGCTGATGTTGCGCATGATGATGTGACCGATCTCATCCAATTCTTCACGGCTGGGACGCTTGCCATCCGCGCGAGTGAAGGGTCCAAAAGGCTTGCCAAATTTGAGGTGCACATGCACCTTCTCTCCGCGGCGTACTTTGGGGATAAAACCGATCAAGCCTTCAATGCCTACGGGCAGGATCTGAGCGCCGGTGCGATAGGCCAGGAACCCCGTACCGGGCCGGGCCGGGCGCAATACGGTAGCCCAACTGCCGCCTTCAGGGAAGATGGCCAGAATGCCATTTTGTTTGAGCACTTCTTCTGAGGATTGCAACGTTTCTCTGGAGCCTGTACCTCGGTAAGTGGGAATCACCCCAAAAAGCTTGGAGATCCAACCGACGGTTTTGGGAGCATTGGGTGTCTGTGCGCCGCCCACAAATTCAATGGGCCAGGGCGCAGAATGGATAACCGCCAGAGGATCTAGAAAATTGAAATGATTTGCTACTACCAATAAAGGACCCGAAGTGGGGATGTTCTCGCGACCTTCTTCCTCAAAGGTGCTGGTGAGGTTGAAGATCATCGCGATACTGTTTTTAAGAAAAAAGCGTATGACTCGTCTTCTGGGGTAACGAATTTTATAGGCCATAGGGTTTATTATAGTCAAGAATCAGAGAAAAGAAAGAAATGATAGAGATTCTTTATGACCGAGTAAAGACCCGGCTCAGGTAGAATGAATGCCACCAGAACCACCGCGTTCAGAAGCCTGTTTGTGGATCTGGTCCAACGGCAATTCAGAGACTGGCTCGCAAAGGACAGGGATGTGCACAAGCTGGCCAACGGCCTCGCCTTTGTGGATGTGTAAAAACTTGAAGGAATAATTGACCACTTTGATGAGTATCTCCCCCTGGTAACCGGCATCGATGACGCCTGAGCCCATGAGGTGATTATTGCGGCCCTTGGGCCAGACCATCAGCATGGTACCCGTGGGGATGTCCATGGTGACGCCGGTATGCACCACCCGGTAGCTGAAGGGCGGAACGGTCAGGCTCTCATTGGCGAAGATATCCACGCCGGCATCCTGCGGATGTTTGCGGGCGGGCGAGGTGGCGGTAGGATCAAGACGGGCAAAAGTGAGGGGCATGGCAATTCTCCTGAGATATTTGCTGAATTATAACTGGATGCGGTAATATATTGAAAAGACTGAAATTTTTGGAGGAGCGATGACAAAACGAGAAGATTTCTTCCAGGCTATTAAGGAAGGCAAGATCGCAGAGGTGAAAACCCTGATGCTGGAAAACGCTCGTCTGGCCAACACTTTGAACGACCAGGGGGTTTCTGGCGTGCTCATCGCCCTGTATCATAATGAGCCTGACATTGCTGAGTTCCTGGCCAGCGTGCGGCGCGAGCTGAACATTTTTGAAGCGGCCGCGTTGGGCAATACTGAACGGCTTGGGCTGATATTAGCGGAACACCCAAAGGAGCTGAACAAGTTCTCTGGCGATGGTTTCCAAGCGCTTGGACTGGCGGCATTCTTCAGCCAGGCTGATGCGGCCAGGATCCTCATCGAAGCTGGCGCTGAGGTGGATACTCCTTCGCAGAACAGCTTTAATGTGACTCCGCTGCATTCAGCGGCGGCCAGCGGCAATGTAGAGATCGCCGGGCTGCTACTGGAAAACGGTGCCAACGCCAATTCCCGTCAGCAAGGCGGGTTCACTCCTCTTCACAGTGCCGCCCAGAACGGTCAGATAGAAATGGCGCTGTTGCTGCTGGAACATGGCGCGGATGCGAAGGCAGTCAATGAGGCTGGCGTGAATGCGCTGGGACTGGCCGAATCGAACGGTCGTTCAGAGATGGTGGAACTGCTGAAGGCGCGTGGAGGGTAGAGTACTGTCCACGAATTGGATGAATTTTAAAGGCTATTTACACGAAGGGCATTTTTAAGTGCGGCCCACGAATTTCACGAATTACTCGAATTTGAAGAGCATTTTAAAACCGTTGATAAAGTGCTCTCCACGAAATGTGCGAATTTCGAGGCGATTTTCACGAAGATCAAGTCTAAGGGCGGCCGCCGAATTACGAGAGTATTAAAGCCCCTACGGGGGGGCAGGGTTATTTGTTGGAATTATTGATAAAGCCAATTTGCGGTAATTGTTTTTAAAATAATTTCGTAGACCGAACTTTATGCTGTGATCTCCGGCAGCAATTGCGGTGGCATAGGTTTTCCTTCGATCCAGGCACGGACGGTGACGGTGAAGAGGGCAGGAACGGTGAGGGCCCAGTTGTGCTCCTGAGCCAGGGTGGCTTTGGGTCCGAGCGAGAGCATGGCGCCCGTGGCGCGGGGAAGAACAGCCAGCAGGTCCAGAGCAGATTGGCGCATCTGTTTGTATTCCTTTGCGCCCGTGATCACCAGCACGGGCAGGTCAGCTTTCTCAAGACCCTGTGGTAGACGGAAATTCATAGCACCGGTCATGAGGTGGACAAAGCCGGATTCAGTGGTCTGCTGGAAAGATCTCTTAAACTGCTCAAAATAGGCATCGCCAATACCGGCGCTGTAATGCATGTTAAGACGGATCCAGCCGTCATTGTTCTTGAAGGGGGCCATGGCCAATTTGTACGACCAGGCGAACATGGATGGGGTATACATCCAGGCGCCGGGCAGCGGACGCATTACCGCACTGCTGGAGATGGCGCTGAGCAGAACATCAGGATGGGCAGCCAACAACGTAACCACCACCTGGGCACCTTCAGACAGTCCCACCACATGGGCCTTGCCGCCATAGGCCTGCGCCCGGATGAACTCTGCGACCAAATCCGCTGCCAGAGCATGTGAGAAGGGTTTGACGTCCAGGCTTTCGCCCTGTTCGGGCAGATCTGGCACCAGAATATGATAGCTTGCTGAGAGTGCCTGTGCGTGTTCCTGCCACATCCATCCGCTCACCCCACCGGCGTGCAAGAAAACGATAGTCGGCGCATTGGCGGGGCCGTAAGATTCAAAATACAATCCAGATTGTGAGTCGATGGTCATAGCCGTATCCTGCCTTTACACATATAATTTATTCATCGCAAGTATACTCCCCTGCCCTCGAGGCAGCGCGTAAAATTTAATCGCAGGTAGTTTAATTATGAACGAACGTTCAGATGATAAGAAACCCAATCCCATCCTCGCGCGCCAGGAACTGATCGGCGCTGCCCACCGCCTGTTCCTGGAACAGGGATTCCACGGTACCACCATGCGTCAGCTTGCCAAAGAATCGGGCATGGCGCTTGGCTCGTTGTATACCCACTTCCCCAGCAAGGACGACCTCTTCAGCGCCGTGTTTGAGGCCTATAACCCTTATCTGCTCCTGCTGCTGGCTTTGGAAAACTCGCAGGGCAAGGACGCAGAAGAACTGGTGCGCACGGCCGCGCGCCGCATGGTCACCGCCCTCTCCGCCCGGCCGGACCTGGTGAAGCTGGTCTTCATTGATGTGGTCGAGTTCCAGGGCAAGCACCTCAACGCAAGTTACCCTGATGTGGCGCCGCGGCTGGAACGTTTTGCTATGCGCATTACCCGAGATTCCACGGCGGTACGCCAACTGCCTGCCGACAGCATTCTGCGCGCTTTCTTTGGGCTGTTCTATTCCTTCCACACCACTGAGATGTTGCTGGGCCGCAGCCCAGATCCGCAGGCCATGCCGGCCGCCCTGCAGGACCAGATCGAGATCTTCTTGAATGGGATTTTAAAGTAGGGATCAGTGATTAGTGATTAGGAACAAGTTACCAGGGAGCCGGGATCAGGAAAAGTAAAAACATAAATTCATCTATGCGCAATAGTTGAGAGTAGAGAAATGAGAGCAGTGATCAGGAGACCAGAAGTTGGATCGCTCCCCTATCAAAGTAACCATTCATGATACTCGCGGCTGAGGAATCAGCGCGAGTTTTTGTTTGGAGGCGCGTTTCTAATGAAAATCAGAGAGAATGCCGCTATCATGAATGTGAATAGGACGATTGATAAGGAGGCATAAAAGTATGACCCAATCCCTATCGAACAGCTCGATTCAAGATTCTTTGAAGTATATCAATGTAGAAACGTACCGACGCTCCGGAGATGGCGTACAGACCCCGGTCTGGTTTGTCTCGTCTGGCGGCGTGTATTTTATCCTCACCCGCGGCGACTCCGGCAAGGTCAAGCGATTGCATCACAACCAGGCGATGAAGGTGGCACCGTGCAAGATGGACGGCGAAGTGATCGGCGACTGGTTTGAAGCGGAGGGCACCTTTGTGGAATCCGAGGAATCGGTCAAAGCCATCAAAGGGATGTTCGACGAAAAGTACGGTCCGCTCTCGCGCATCACCAATCTGTTCTCGCGCTTGCAGCGCAAGAAACGGGTCTTCATCAAAGTGACCCCAAAAAAGCTCTAGATCTGCTCTATTGAAACAGATAACCGCGGCGAGTGCACCCAAGGGCACAATCGTAACCGCGGTTACTTTTTATTAATTCCCGGAAACCAGGTGAAAATGCAGCATCTCCACCTCTTGATACTTGCCCCCGTTCAAAATCAACCGATAGCCGCATTCTTCAAGATGTAGTTGGCGCACCAGAGATTGTGCCGCCTGTAGCACGTCGACCATCCAGGTTGTCTGCTCTGCTGAAAGTTCCATCAGCGATTTGAGGGGCTTTTTCGGAACGATCAGCACATGCACGGGATAAGCAGGATGCGGATGATAAAACGCCAGTACGGTATCTGACTCAAATAGATAGTGAACGGGCAAGGCTTTGCTCATGTGAGTAACTCCCCAACGTACACAGAATCCGCCCAAACGGCTCCTGGCCAGGCGGAACAAGATCAAACTCAGGCGGTCTTTGTAGGAAGGCATACCTATATTATGGCATATCCTTTTGACGGTTTCCTGAATGCAAAAAATTCATTTAGGCCAGTATGCAATAATTACATTCAGGCCTTCTTGCAAATTTTGCGCTCTGGCCAGAAAACATTTTTTGCCCCCTGGCGAGAAAGAAATATTTGCCTTAAGGCCAGCGGGAGGTTTTTGCCTTAAGGCTGCCTGCGTGCAAAAAAGCACTGCAAGATGAGTGCAAAGATTGCCTCTCTCCTGAGTGCAGAAAAAGCACGTGTTTCTATTCACTACTTAATTAACGACTTAAACTACTTAGAAGAATCCCCACTCTTCTTTCTTGTCTTCGTCTTTGGCACAAGCGATTCTGGGAAGACAAGATTCCAATCATAGCGTGGACTGCGCGAGGGTTGTTTAAACTCACCCAGATCAATGACTCCATTTTCATACTCGTTCAAAAATCTGGCAAGAGCCAACGTGGCTAACTGACTGGCCGGGATCTTTTGAGATTCTGCCAAACGCATAATGGCTTCACGGATGACTGGAGGCAGATCATAGGTGGCACGTTGTTCGCGGCGGGCTTTGATCTTGTTGCGTTCCTTCACCAGGCGCTCGCGCTCCTTGCGGGGAAGCTGCGCTTCTTGCTGACGTTGTTCCATACCGCTGAGCAGATTGGCCACTACCGGATCCAGCGAATTGACAGACTCATTTTTCTTTTTTGACATCCAGTACCTCCAACAAACGCTCCAACACCTGCTTGTAACCACCCAGAGTCTGGCGGCCGCTTTTAAATCCATCCAGGGCGGCAGAGGAACGCGGCAGATCCCAGAGGGTTTTACCGGCGGCCACCGCCTCGCGCACCTGGGCATCCTGTGGGATGGGCGGCCAAACGTGAGCGCCAAAGAGTGCGGTCAGCTCACGAAACTGCACCAATGTATCACGAGGAATGCGGTCAAAGAAAGTGGGCAGAATACTGTAACCATTTTCATAACTGTAACCGTGGTTACTATTGTGCCCCTGGGTACTATTGTGCCCCTGGGGACACTTTTGCGTCTGCGAGAGCTCCGAAAGCAGGATCACCACTTCTTTGACGCCATCAATAGAAAGCTTTTCCAGGCGGGTGGGCAGGATCACCCAATCGCTGGCGAACAACCCGTTGCGGTGCAGCACGTCCAGTGAAGGCGCCAGGTCGAGCACCACCACGTCATAGCCGCAGCCCTCCAGACGCTCGTACAAAATGGAATTCTGGAACTGCATGCGCGTGATGAGGTGCTTCACCTTCTCAGTGCTGCGGTCACCACAGAGGACATCCAGGCCGGGGCGGACCGGCTTGACCAGGTCGGTCAGCGGTTCGGCCAGGGCCAGAAAACGGTGCAGGGAATCCGATTTATTCAAGCCAAATGAGACGGCCACATGCCCTTGCGGATCCAGATCCACGAGCAGGGTATGCAGGCGGTGACGGGCCAACCCGGCTGCCAGGGTGACAGCCGAAGTGGTCTTGCCCACCCCTCCCTTTTGATTCGCCAGCGCAACGATCTTCATGTTAATTAAGCAGGCTCAAGCACCGTTTCCGCGATCCGATTAATTCCGTCTAAGGGTCGCCTCTGTTATTATACGGAAGAAATCGGTATATAACAAGGGTCGCCCCTGGATATTTGTTCGGATTAAAAATAGGGTCACCCCTAGTGCCAACAGAAAAGCGCAAGAGCCAAAAATAAGGCAGGATACCAGTATTTAGTCATCAAGCGAAAAAGGGAGCGAAAATTCAAAAAATTCATAGGGATCTATGAGCTGGAAAGAGGAAGGAAATGTGTTGCATTTGAAGATTGGTCTTTGTGGAAAAAGTGAATAAATTATCCGGAGGAAATTTATTCACAAGTGCGGGCACGATATATCGTGCCTCTACCTTGAGATAAATTAATTTGATTGTATTTATGAGAGAGAAAGTGTAACCACGGTTACTACTTGTGCAGAAGAGAAGAAAGTGTGATTAATAAGTTTAAATCGGAAGCAGCCAAAGGGAATAGAATAGATAGAACCTTTGTTGACAAATTTAATAATGAAAACGGTTGGCTGTATTAAGGAGAAAAAGATGAGCCAGATCACGAACATTGCACATATCAAGAATCCGCTGATTGTTGGGATCAGGGCGCAATTGGAACACCGTGCGCTGTGGATGTATTTGTTGGTGGATGAGGCAAGAAAGAAGGGGTTATCGCCTGAGGATTTCGCGCCGGATGCGATCCGGCGATGCGGTCTTTACCAGGGAGGACTGCTGGCGGAGAAGGCAGGGACCCAGAGTCTGAAAGGGCTGAAGAAGACGCTCTTTTCAAAGATTGCACAGTTTGTTTTTGAGATGAAGATCTTGCGGGCGGAGGATGACCATCTGGATATCAATTTTCATTATTGCCCGCTGGTGGCTGCCTGGCAGAAGCAAGGCTGCTCGGATGAAGAGATCGGCAAGCTTTGTGATTACGCCATGTGCGGGGACGCGGGGATTGCCGAGAAGTTTGCCTGCAAGTTGGATCTGCAAAAAGCCATCGCTCACGGGGATGAGGCGTGTTGGATCCGTTTTTCAAGGGAGTGAATTATTTCGGGGGTTGAGGGACATTTGTTTTGTGAGGGGAAATTCACTGATTGTTTCGGCAGCGGAAAGTGTAACCGTGGTTACGATTTGAATGGATGAATTACGAGAGGGCACAGCGCGCTGTGCCCCTACGGGAGGATTACAGATCTTCGAAATATATAGGTGGTAAATGAATGAGGGGACAAAAACCGTAGAGATCGCTCCGATCGGTAATCAGGTAATAATTTGTTATGAGAAGCATTTCGGGTTTTGGAAAAAAATGTAACCGCGGTATCGAATTGATGTGGGAATTATTTTTGGGCACGATATATCGTGCCTCTACCTGAGAATCGTATGCGAGTGAAGTTCGTAGGTAGGTAAGAAAAAGTGGAGATGAATATGGTAGAGGCGTATTGCTATACGCCTCTACCG
This sequence comes from Anaerolineaceae bacterium, assembly GCA_034933225.1. Classification (GTDB taxonomy): domain Bacteria; phylum Chloroflexota; class Anaerolineae; order Anaerolineales; family Anaerolineaceae; genus UBA6107. The sequence goes on from JAYFNV010000027.1 coordinate 29,426, forward strand.
AAATATGGTGATTATTTGTTTTGAATATAGCGTCATGTTTTGGAAACAACAAAGTGTAACCACGGTTACGAATGGAGGGGGGAATTGTGGGAGGGCACAGCGCGCTGTGCCCCTACCGGAGGATTGGTTGCGAGTGGAGTTCGTGGGCAGGTAATAAAAAGCAGGGATGAATATTGTAGGGGGCGAAGGGATATTCGTTTCACCAGGGGATAATTCTAATTGTATTGGCAGAGGAATGTGTAAGCGCGGTTACGAATACATGCGTGAATAAAAAAGGGGCACGATATATCGTGCCCCTACCGGATTACGTGGAAACAATTGTTTGTTGGGTAGGCTAGTTTCTATCCAGGCGGGCGCGGATGAGACGGAGCAGCTCTTCGAGGAGGTCGGCGGCGTCTTCTGCGTTGCCGCGGCCGACCAGGGTATCTGCGATCTCGTCGAGGGCTTCATCACGGCCGTAATCGTCCATCTCGGTCATGGTGGTCACAAAGCGGCGCAGGGTGCGGGCAGCCTGGCGGCCGGGCTCGGGCAAAATGGGGGTGCCGGGGCGGCGCTCTTTGGTTTCTGCTGCGGGGGCGGTGTTGGCGATCTCGGCCACTTCATCTGAGGTCAATTGGTTTTGGATGGCCAGGCGGATCATGCGTTCCCACTGGTCACGCGGGGTGGCCAGTACTTCTCGCAGTACACGCTCAGAGAGGCGGTAGCGGTCGGCAATGTCCAACTGTGCTGAGGGAAGCTGCAGGATGTTGAGGAGCTGTACCATACGCGGACGGGTGAGCTGCATGATGGGCATGAGGCGTTCCCATAGTCCATTGGGCATGCGCTGATTGCGCGCCATGCGGAAGAATTCGTAGTCGTCTGTCACATCCGGGGTGGGAGCGATCTGCATATCAGCCAGGATCAGGCTGGCAACTTCGCAGGCCTGCTCAACGGCGGAGGGAGGCTCGGCGTGGCGGTTCTCCAACACCTGACGCTGACGGGTGGGATGCTCCACCACTTCCACGCGCAACAGCGGTTCGTCTTGCTCGCCAGAGGAAGCATATTGAAGGCAGGCGGCCCAGAAGCGGCGCTCGCCGGTCTCGATCTGAAAGACATATTCGCCTTTATCGTTGCTGGTCCAGGAGCCGGTGATGGATTTGATCTGCCCATGGGCGCTGAAAGAAGAACCCATGGCCAGCAGGCGGTCTACCTCTTCTCGGCTGCCAGCATCGTTCTGCGCCATATCCAGCCATTCCAGGGCGGCCTGATAGCAGTTGATCTTGCCCGTGTAGAAGGCCTGACGGATGGAAGGAGGCAGCAACCGGCGCGGCTGAAAGCGATCTGGGCGCATCTGGCTGGGTTTGAGCCGCTCAATTCTCTCCACCTGTGGCGTTTCCACACTCTCCGCCACCATATCTGGCACCCTGATCTTGGCGGGGTCAGACGGATTGTTGGAAAGATCATCGAAAGCGCTGAATCGTTTGCGAGCGGGCATAAGGGTTTCTCCAAACTAAACAGAAAGACGGCTGGCAGCCAGCTTTCGTGTTTCATGTAAAACGGCTTCCACCAGACCGGCGTATTCCTGGGTGGGACGTGAACTGGATGCAATGGAATCGGCGGTGTGGTTACGCGGCGGCCTGTAGGTGAAAATATCCATGTGGCTCGAATGAGCATAGGCCAGATCAGAAGATTTATGGATGGGAGGCAACATCATGGCTTTGTAGCGCTGCTGCAGCTCGGTAAGGATCTCCTGGGCTTCGCTGCGGGCTTCCTCGCAGAGGGTGGGCAGGTAGCCGAAAATCTTGAGCTCGGGACGGAAGTGGGCTCTGATCTGATCGATGGTGCGCTGCAATTCAATGAGGCCAGAAACACCCAGGTAACTTGTCTCCACCGGGATGAGCACCAGGTCGGCGGACACCAGAGCGTTGATGAGCAGATCGCCCGTGTTTGGCGGGGTATCGACCACGATGTAGGCAAACTCTTTTTGCACGGCAGCCAATGCTTTTTGCAGGCGGGTCTCGTTGGCCATCAGGGTGGGCAGCTCGCGGGCGGCCTTGATCATCGAAGCGCGGTCCGAGGGGATGTAGAAGAGGTTGGGGTGATGCTCGCTACGCTGGATCATGCGCTGAACGGCGGGCGGCGGCGTTTCAATTAATAAGGAAGAAAGGTTGCTCGGGAAGATGTCTTTGTGCTTGTCAAAAGAGACGGCCAGCAGTGCATGTCCCTGCGGGTCCATATCTACCAGCAGCACACGGCCGGCAGGACCGGCGGTTTCTTCCAGGCGGAGCGCAAGACCTGCGGCCAGGTTGACGGCGGTGGTGGTTTTGCCAACCCCTCCCTTTTCATTCGCAATTGTGATGGTTACGGCCATAATTACTCTTTCTGGATCTGGACTTGGCTTTAATTGCGCCAGATCGCACAAATTATAGGTTATTTCCTGTTATTATATCTCGCCAATCAAATATTAGCATATAACGCTTGTAAATTCAACCGAATTATGCTAAATTAGGTATCAAGTTGGAGTAATTAGCGTAATTCTATTGCTTCTGATTCTGATTCGTGCCATAATAGTCATAGCTCAGGAGGCATGATACCGTGGTTGACTCTTTTAATGATACTGAATGGCGACTCGTTCGCCTGGACCGGCTGGGGCTGAAGGAAGATCCCTTCAAGCTTTCGGCTGATCCGCGTTATCTCTACCTCGGGCCTGAGCATTTGGCGGTGTACCGGCAGGCGCAGGGCGTTATTGCACGCCGGCGCGGCCTGGCCCTCATCAGCGGTGACATGGGCATGGGCAAGAGTTCACTGGCCCGGCGCATTTATGATGTATACGCCTCCGAACAGAACATGGACATCTGCTACATCCATACCGCCGCTTTCAAATCGGCCATGGATGCAGCCCGGCAGATCTCGAACAGCCTCAATGTTCCTTTGCAGCGCTCGTTTCAGCGCCAGATGGAAGGCCTGGAGAAATTCATGGCCAACGCCTACACCAACGACCGCAACGTGGTGGTGCTGCTGGACGACGCCCAGTTGATGGACCCGGAAGCCCTTGAAGTGCTGCACCGTTTATATAACTTTGATTATGACTCCAAAGTCGTCCAGGTGGTAGCGTTTGGACAGTCGGAAATGACATCCGTTTTTGAGACCAACAAATCGGTCAATGCGCGTGTCTTTGTGCGGCTGGCCCTGCCTCCCCTCACCCTTTCCAGCGCGCTGCAGATGGTGCTTTTCCGTCTGCGTGTGGCCGGCCGGGCGGAACCGATGATCAATGACGACGCTTTTGAAGTACTGTACGAGAAATCTCAGGGAGTGCCACGTGAGATCATTCGCCTGTGCGCCCTCTCTACTGACCGTTTGCTGCAAAGTGACGAATCGATGATCAGTGTAGAAATTGCCAACGAGGTGAACTAATTATGGCATCTGGCCCGAATTCCATCCGTAACGCCTGGGTGCAACTGTACGAAGCCAGGCGCGTTCCAAACGAGAAAGAATCGCGCACCCCGGGGCGTCCGCCGGGTGTGGTGCCGCGCCGCAAGGTGGGGCTGACCTTATCGCACGGCGAGATCGCCGAAATTGAAGTATGGCAGAAACGTTTCTCTGCTTTATTGCACCGCAGCGTCTCCGCTGGTGAGACGGTGGGCATTCTAACGCGCATCTGCTCAGCGCGGTTTGCCCGTATGGGTGATGAAAAAGACATCAAAGCTCTGGCTCAATTGGTAGAGGCTTTGGTGACCGACGAGAAGAAATAATTATTTCTACCAATAATAATTAAGTTTACGGTAGAAATAATTGACGAGATAAAGACCGAAACAATGCTGAAGGACGAAAGAACTTGAAAGTCATTTTGAAAGAAATTGGATGTTTTTCGGCATAGAATACATAGAAATATTGTTCTAGTGTTCACCTGCAGCGGCGTTACGAATCCCTTTCATACGACCTGCAGGCCTAATTGGACCGGGGCCTGACCCCCGGTAGGGAATAGAATGGATCATTCACAGCAAGACCCGGCACTCAACGTTCACGAACCAGGGCATATCGAAGCCTGGCAAATGGTGCTGGGGACCCTGCAAGCTGAAATGTCGCGAGCCCTCTACGAAACCTGGGTGCAGCCGTTGAAAGCCATCGGCTACAACAACCAGATCTTCACGGTAGGGGCCATCAACACCTATGGAAAATCGTGGGTGGAAGAGCGCCTGGGCGCGCGCATTACCCGTCTACTGGAAGGGCTGTACGGCGAAAGCCTGACCCTGAATGTGACGGTGAACAACAGCTTCTATAAAGAAGGCAAAGGGCAGGGAAGTGAACTGACGCTGACCGTGGCGCCTGAAGTTAAGGCGGGTACAAAATCAGAAGTCAAGAAGAAGTCTTTTTCTAAACCTGAAGAGCCGGCAGACGAAATCGGAAATGAACCGCGCAACCGCAAGATGATGCTGCAGCGCGCCTACGGCAGTGAGCGGGCCAGGCTCATCCAGCCCGAACGCGGCATGTTCATCACCGGGTATCTGTTCAACAGTTGGCTGCCGCTGCTGGGCCATTCGGCTTTTGCGGTCATCCTGGCGGCGCGCTCCATGTGTTACTGGAACCCAATGACCGGGGAGCTGCGCAATGTGGTGGAAACCGAAATGGGCGACCTGGCAGAACGGGCTGCCGTCTCAGTGCGGACGGTGAAAGATGTGCTCAATAATATTCTGGTGCAGCGCTACTTTTTGCGTTACCGCGTGCGCCGGGTGATGACCTCCAACGGCGTGCGTACGGCCGGCATCTCTTTGCAAGTGCGCATGGACGATCCGTTGACGCCGGAAGACCAGGTGGCCGCAGGACTGATGGAAGAAGAAGAGTGGTATCTGGCGGAGTTCTCCGGGGAAAAAGAGTAAACCAGGGAACAGTGATCTGAAATCAGGGATCAGGGCTTTGATTCACTGGTGACGATTTTCCATTTATGCAATTTCCAATTGGGCGGAGATTAACAGGTAAAATAGTGACGTGTTTGACAGAGGATCGTACCCCCACGCTTCCCAGAAGCGGGGCCGGGAGGCAATTGAATCGAATGCCCCCGCCGCCAAACCGGACACCCCTCCCATAATGGTGATGAATGAAAAAAATCAAGTTGGCTGAACTGCTGAGAAATCGAAACCTGCCTATTTTGGTCATTCTCCTCGTGTTCCTAGTGCTGGGAGTCTTCCTATACCCCACCCTTGGGGCCAGCCTGGATGAACCCGATTATTATGTTTACGGTACCAACACCCTGCACGCCTATTCCATCGCGGATCGGCTGAACGGCACCTTTAATATCAACGCCGCCTTTGAGCCGAACGACCTGCGCTTTTATGGGCCGGCGTTTCTGATTTTCGGCGCGGGCATCCAAAATCTCTTTCTGGCAATATTCCCACAGGCGCTGCCGATCGACGGCTGGCACTTTACGATCTACCTTACCTTTTTTGCGAGCGCATTCTTTCTATTCAAATTGGCCCAGCGCTGGGTGGGGCAACTGGCCGCCACCCTTGCCACACTGCTGTATCTGTCTCAGCCGGTGCTTTTTGGCATGGCCTGGATGGACCCCAAAGACATCCCGCTGGTGACCTTCTTTGCCGGCACCATCTACTTTGGGCTGATGTTCATGGATGAGTCGCTGCGGCTTTTTGGAGCTGCGCAAAACTTCCCACTGCCGGCCTCGACCCTGGCCCCCTCCTTGCGCGGGATCAAAAGCAAGGGGCAAAGAGGATTCTTCTCCATTGGCCTGGTCCTTACCATTATAGAGGGGGCTCTTCTGTTGGCCGCCGCTGCTCTGCAAGGATGGCTGACCCAGGCCATCTTGACGGCCAACCTGGCCGCTCCCACCTCTTTGTTTGAAAAGCTGTTTGCCCGCCTGGCCCAGCACAGCAGCGATCTGCCGCTGGCCCTTTACGCCAACAAAGCCAGCCTGCTCTTTGAGCGCGCGCTGATGGTGGGCGGGGTCGTCACGGTTGTGGTGGATGGGGTTGCCGTCTTGCTGATGCTGGATTCTCAGTGCTTCAAAAAGCTGGGCCAGTGGTTGAAGCACTTCTGGCTGGAATTCAGCAGTGGATACAAACACTCCCCACGCAAACTCAACTGGCTGGCGAGTTTTATCGGCGCCTGCGTGATGCTGGGCTTCGCCTGCGCCACCCGCATCATCGGGCCGATGGCCGCCATGCTGGTGATCCTGGTCTGGGTCATCCGGCTGAAAAAGAAATCCCTGCCGCTGATCCTGGCCTTTGCGCTGGTCTCCTTTCTCATTTTCTGGGCCTGCTGGCCGTTCCTGTGGCCGGACCTGTTTGGCAACCTGCTGCAGGCGCTCAAACAGATGATGGATTTCCCGGTGGGCATGCAGGTGTTGTTCAACGGCATAAAATACGATTCACGCGCCCTGCCCTCTGCCTATTTACCGCAGCTATTATTACTCACCAGCACTGAGCCGGCGCTGCTGCTCTTTGGCCTGGGTGTGATTGTTGCAATTTTACGCTTCATCAAGAAGTCCGTTCAGAACCGCGTAGAGATCCTCATCCCGCTGCTGTGGTTCTTCTTCCCCCTGCTGTATGTGGTGCTGCGCCGACCGCCCCTTTACGATAATTATCGCCATTTTCTTTTTCTGTTGCCTGCGGCCGCAGTATTGTGCGCCTTTGCCCTGGACTGGCTGTTCAGCCGGATCAAATCAAAATGGCTGAACGTTGCTTTGATCCTCGTCGTCTTGCTGCCGGGATTCATGGCTGAAGCGCAATTGCATCCCTACGAGTATGCCTACTACAATTTGCTGGCGGGGGGTGTTCCGGGTGCGGCCGGAAAATATGAGGTAGATTATTGGCTCACCTGCTACAAGGACCTGACGGAGCAGATCAACGCCAACGAAAAGGAAGACCTGAATGTGTATGTTGATTCAACGCCTGCTCTGGTGAAGTATTACGCCAATGACAACATCACCGTGAAGGGGCTGGACAATATTCGTTACCCATCCAATAGTCTGATCATTCTGCCGTCGCGCTGGCAGCATGTGCTGCTGTACCCGGACTACCCGGTGGCCTATACGGTGCAATTGCAGGGTGTGGTGCTGTGTGAAGCCAAACGGGTGCCCTGAGAGAAGCTGATATAATTCGAGGCAGGCACAAGCGACCCAGCAAAACATCCTTTTGGATCAATTATTATCATCCTTGCCTCTTGAGGAGAGCGCATGCTCGTTGCATTTTTGATCATCCTGTATATCCTGTCTGTATTGACTCTCTATGGGCAGGGGTTGTTTTTAATTTTTTCAAAAAAATTTCCCGCGCTCACACAACCCTCCCTGCCATTTTTGTTTGTGGTGGGGCTGATGGTTGTCACGACGCTAGGTTCATTTGCCTCCCTTTTTATCCGGCTCAACTGGGAGTTTCAGACCGCCCTGTTTGTAGGGGCCATTGCCCTGCTGATCTGGAACATTTTACGCCGCACCCCCCTGCCACGCCTGCACCTGAACGAATTCTCGCTATTACAAAAGCTCGGGTTGGCCTTCTTTGTGGCGGTCGAAATTGTTCTGCTGTACCTGGCCACCCTGACCCCTTCCAACGCGGATACCGGCATTTACCACGCCCAGACCATCCACTGGATCGAAGCCTACCCGGTCGTTCCGGGGCTGGCCAACCTGCATCAGCGTTTTGGCTATGATTCAAGCTGGCTGCTGGCCAATGCCATCTTCAGCCTGGCCTTCCTGAACCTGCAATCGTTTCATCTGCTGATGGGCGCTTTCTTCATTGTCATGGCCGGGTATTTTTACGGCGGCATACACGAACTGCTGGCAGGCAAGTATCGCCTGAGCAATTTGATGAAGCTGGGCTTCTTCCTGGCCCTCTTCTTCTACCTCATCGACCAGGTTTCCTCACCGGGCACAGACGCGCCGACCACGCTGATGATCTTCTTCATCCTCACCGAAACGGTGCGCTGCCTGGAAGACCGTTTGGCGGCCAGGAGCCTGCCCTACATCTTTTTGGCGCTGCTGGCCTTCTTCTGCGCCACGTTCAAATTGAGTTCGGTGCCGCTGTTGGTGCTGGTTCTGGCGCTGTGCATCCAGCTTAACCGCGAGAAGGACATGCGCTCGGTGGGCTGGATTGCCCTGGCTGCATTTGTGATCCTTCTGCCGTATGTGGTGCGTAACTTTATCCTCACCGGTTACCCGGTCTTCCCCGGATTTCCGTTCATCCTTTTCAATTTTGATTGGACGGTTCCCATCGAGCAGGTGGGCACCGAAAGCCGCGTGATCCACTGGTTTGCCATGTTGCCGCATACCTCGTTGAGCAAGTTCGAGGCCATGAGCAAGGCGGATCAGATCATCAAGTGGTATCACAACCTGCTGCCGCGCCAGAAGGCCATTTTGCTGGCCACGGCACTGGCCGCCGGTGCAGATGTTCTGCTTCTCTTTGTAAAAAAATGGCGCGAGACCCTTAAACAGAACAAAGGCTTTTTGCTGGTGTTTGGAGCGGCCTTGCTGGGTTGCCTCTTCTGGTTTATCACCGCACCGGCCTTCCGTTTTGGCTACGGGTTCCTGCTCTCCACCCTGTTCTTGTTTGGCTTTCTGCCTGTTTCTTTCTTCCTCCCCAAATTTCAGCGCTGGCAAATTGGGGTGGGGGCGGCTCTGCTGATTGTATGCGTGGGGGCGGTGTTCAGCACCGTCCGGCCAGAGATCAACGTGGGCTCCATCAAAGAGACCATAGTGATGCCGGCCGCCTACCCGGGCATCTCCAGCGAGCCATGTACTTTTGCCAACTTTAAGATGCTCTGCCAGGTGTCCTATGAAGAATGCTGGTATTCGCCCTTCCCGTGTGCCATCAAAGGCAACGACCATGTGGCCATGCGCAGCAATGATTATCGAGACGGTTTCAAGTATATTAAGTGATAGAAGATTATGAATGAAGGAAATCGCATGACCCCAGATCTCACCGTCATTGTTCCTGCCTATAACGAATCGCGTACGGTTGGCACCGTCATCGACCGATTGGTGCACAACCTAGGCTCGATTGCGTATGAAATTCTAGTCGTGGATGACGCCTCTAAAGATGATACGGCTCAGATCGTTAGAAGCCTGGGCGAAGGCCAGCCGCAGATCCGCGTGATCAGCCACAACATCAATCAGGGCAAAACGCAGGCGCTGGTGACCGGGTTCAAAGAAGCGCAGGGCAGGGTTGTGATCGTGCAGGATGCCGACCTGGAGTACGACCCGGCCGACATGCTCAAGCTGGTTACCCCTATTCTGGAAGGCCGGGCAGATGTTGTTTACGGATCGCGCCTTGCGAAATCGGACCATGCAAATCAGTTCATGGCGCGCAGTTATTTTGCCAACAAAGTGATCACCTTCGTTTCCAATCTGTTCACCCGCTACAAGTTCAGCGATGTAGAAACCTGTTATAAGGCCTTCCGGTGCGAGATCATTCAGAACATGATCATCAGTTCGCAACGTTTTGGCTTTGAAATTGAAGTGACCGCCAAGATCTCCAAACTGGATCTGAAAACCGCAGAGAGCCCCATCACCTTTGCCAGCCGGTCTTATGAAGACGGCAAAAAAATCGGTGTCTACGATGGTTTGCAGGCGCTGTGGTACATCCTTAAATACAACCTGTTCACATCCAAAGCTGATTCTTTCATCCGGGTGCCAGACCTGCGCCAACCGCTCCCTGCTGCAGAATAAATGTTCTTCTCGCTTAAACGGTTCGACCGACCTGAGTTGTCAGCAGGTCGGTCGAATTTTTTAAAGGAGAGAGAAGAAGTTGTTGCGAAGAATTACTCTACTACGGGCAGGTCTGAGCTGATGCCGTTGATGAGCACGTAGTTGTTCCAAACCCAACACTGGTTGCCTTCAGAGCTGGGATTGTCGATAAGGTAGAAAGTATTGCTGGCATTGCGACCAAGGGCGGTGAGCTCAGCACCGGTCTTCAGGTAACCGGCAAAAGCCGCTGATTCTGATGGGCCGGCCACACAGCCGATGGCGGAGATGACCGTCAGGTCCACGGTTACAGGGGTGGCTGTGGCGGTGGGGGCAGCGGTGGGCTCAGGAGTAGAGGTCTCAGTGGCGGCGATAGTTGCGGCCACGGTGGCAGTTGCATCTGTTGCAGGAGCGGCGGCCGTATCCCCGCCTTGAGGAGCTCCGGCTGGAGGCGTACCCTGCATATCACCGGATGGTGGGTTACCCTGATTGGCAGCGGTTTGGGTGGATGAACTACACGCCGATAAAGTCAGCGCCAGCATCATGATGATAACAACGATCTTAAAACTTTTCTTCATTGCATAACTCCTGGGGTAGAAGGGGATCTACTCATCAATAAATTGTTCACTGTCCTTATGTTAACCCGGCCGTGTGCAGGAAATATGTAGAAAAGAATGAAGGTTATTGAGGAAATGTCGAACGAACGTTCAAGCGAATTGCGGAATATTAAGGAAAATCGGCTGTGCCACATCCGGCGAAATCTGCCATAATGGAGAATATCAGGGCAAAAGGAGATGCAACCATGGACGATTTTTTGGGCAAACTAAAAAGCGGTGCCGATAAACTGGCCTTTGAAGCAGAAAAGCTGGGCAAACAGGCCGAAGCCAAAGCCGATGTAGAAAGCCTGCGTTTCTCACTGCAATCCAAGTATGCCGAACTGGGGAAGCAGTACTACAAGCTGCGCAGCAGTGGGGGAGCGGCTGACCCTGCGGTTGAAGCCCTTTGCAAAGAGATCGCTGAGATGGAAGCAAAAGTGGCGGCCAGGAACGAAGAGCTGAAATCCATCAGCAGCGAAGCTTATGCAGAACCGGCCGTTGAGGCCGCGACCCCGGCCGCGAAATTCTGCTCCAGTTGCGGCAAAGAAATGGCCCGGGAAGCCAAGTTCTGCCCGAACTGCGGGGCGAGCAATTAGAAACCGATAAATTGAGGACGGGAGTGGGGGAGGGGCTTGTATTTTGTTGTGCTGGAGACGGGGTAATTGGCAAGGACCAGGGTTACATTATTAGTATTATTTGAAATACCCGTAGAATAGTATCAATCAGGATTGAAGATGGAAAAAATTCTAGCAATACTTTTTGGATCGTGTTTCTTCTTATATATTCTTTGGTACTTTGTTATCTCGTGGTTTTTTCCAAATAAAGTAATGGATTTGTATACTAAGGCAAAGAAGAAAGACAAAGAAATATTTCCATTTTTGCCAGATGCGTTTTTAGATTTTATTTTTTTGGGGGGAAATAAAATTCTTTCAATTTGGATGGCTAGAATTGGGTCAAGTATTGCGATAGTTATTGTGACGCTATTTATTTATGCAGCATTTATGTCAAATAAATGAAGTGAAATCCATTAGGTGCAGAGCTTTGGAAACTGAATCCATGCACAAGTCACAAAGGGGTAGAGAAGCACGGAAATGAATGCTATTTTGGCCACAAGGCAGCAGATTGACCCGTTTTGCGCATCACGGAATCATCGTCAGGGCCGAGGGCGGTCAGCGGCGGGAGGGATGGCATATTTTACCGGCATGTTCATCCAGGCAGAGAGGCTTATGCCCGAGCCGGGGAGGTCAAAGGCGGTGCGTCAGGGACGCACCCTACGACTGGAAATCGGTAGTAATTGAGTAAATGGTTAGCATGATCTTTTGAACAATAAACCATTAAAAACATAAAAGGGGATGTCCAGGTATGGTCGATATCATAAAGAGTGAGCGCGCAGGAAAAAATGGAAACTTAGCGGTTGGATGTTCGGCTGCGATATTGACTGAGAACCGTGAGCACATTTTGCTAATTAAGCGGGGCGATAATGGTAAATGGGCCGTACCTGGCGGTTACATGGAACCAGGCGAAAACTTTTCAGAAGCCTGTGCTCGTGAAGTTTATGAAGAAACAGGCTTACGAGTGGAAGTAAAGCGTTTGATTTGCGTTTACACTGACCCAAATATTTTATTTCAATATCCTGACGGAAATGGTTGGCAATTAGTCATATTGCATTTTGAAGCAAGGGTAATTGATGGCGAATTGTTACCAAGTGATGAATCCCCTGAACTAAATTATTTCACCTTGGAAGAAGTAAAGGGTTTAGAGATAGGGATGCTCGATCGGTTTCGAATTGCCGATTCTTTTCCTGACCAGGGAATTACGATCATTCGAAATGAATTTGGATGATGTCTACAAAATACAGGTCAATGTTTATGTAGTGGTTAATATTCTTTGCCAAATATCACACTATAAAAATTAATTCCTATCCCTTTTGGAAGAGCCTGGCCAGGTTCATGCCAGCCCAGACGGCGCTGAGGCCGAGGACGAGTTGCAGGGCGAGGTTGGCGAAGAAGTTAAATTGGGCGCCGTTCTTGAGTAGGACCACGGATTCGTAGCCAAAGGTGGAGAAGGTGGTAAAGGCGCCCAGGATGCCCACAATGAGGAAGTTGCGGTGTTCTGCCGTGAGCACCTGGCCGTTTTCGGCCAGGGTGGCCAGCACGCCAATGAGCAGGCAGCCGATGACGTTGACCAGCAGGGTGCCCAGTGGGACAGGAATTTTGTCTTTGAAGATCTGGGTGGAAAGCACGACCAAATAGCGCAAGACTGCGCCAATGGCTCCGCCGGCGCCGATGATGAGGATGTTCCGCATAGAATAGACTCCTAAATGAGGTGCAGGAGTCATCAGCGCAAGGCGGTTAAGGGCGGACTCCATCGCCGCTGAGCAGAGATTATACTCCAGACACAAAAGAAGTGACCTTGCGGGGAAGCGAAGGTCACTTCTTGTTATTCAAGTGAGGTCAAGATCAGGCAGGGTCGTTCTGCCACCATCTGCGTTTGAACCAGAAGGCCAGGTTGACCAGGGCGATCATGACCGGCACTTCCACCAGGGGGCCGATGACGGCGGCGAAAGCCTGGCCTGAGTTGATGCCAAACACGGCCACAGAGACGGCGATGGCCAGCTCAAAGTTGTTACTGGCGGCGGTAAAGGCGATGGTGGTACTGTTGGCGTAACTGGCGCCCACCCTGTGGCTGAGCCAGAATCCGCCCACGAACATGATGAGGAAGTAGAGCAGCAGGGGGATGGCGATGCGCACCACATCCAGGGGCAACTGCACAATGAGTTGACCCTTGAGGCTGAACATGACGATGATGGTGAAGAGCAGGGCAATGAGGGTGATGGGGCTGATGCGCGGCAGGAATTTCTTTTCGTACCATTCTTTGCCCTTGAATTTGAGACCCAGAGAACGGGTGATCATGCCGGCCAGGAAGGGTACGCCCAGGTAGAAGAAGACCGTTTTGGCGATCTGCCCGATGGTGATGTTGACCACGCTGCCGTGCAGCCCAAAGAGGGGCAGCAGGATGGTGACCAAGAGGTAGGCATAGAAGCTGTAAAAGAAAACCTGAAACAGGCTGTTCAACGCCACCAGACCGGCGGCGTACTCACGGTCACCGTGGGCCAGGTCGTTCCAGACAATGACCATGGCGATACAGGGGGCGATGCCCACCATAATGAGGCCCACCAGATAATCGGGCTTGTCACGCATGAAGAGGACCGCCAGAAGGAACATCAGCGCCGGGGCAACGATCCAATTGAGCAGCATGGCCAGCACGATCAGTTTGCGATCGCGGAAGACCTTGCCCAGATCCTCATAATGGACTTTGGCCAGGGGCGGATACATCATGAGGATGAGCCCGACGGCGATGACGATATTGGTAGTGCCCACAGAAAACTGATTGATAAGATCTTTCATCCCCGGCAAAAAGAACCCCAGGGCAATACCCAGGGCCATGGCCAGGAAGATCCACAGGGTCAGGTAGCGGTCGAGCCACTTAAGACGCGGTGCAGCAGATTGATCAGCAGACATGACGACCTCTTATTTGGAAGAACAGGATTGGTAAGAACAGCCCTCGATCTCAGGCAGATCAAAGGAGGGCAGGGGAATATTGGCGATCAGTGCAGCGGTGGCCACAAGCTCCAACCAGCGCGGATCGGGGATGGAGTAGAAAATGTGGCGGCCACAACGTTCTGTTACCACCAGGCCGGCCTTACGTAAAAGCATCAACTGTTGTGAGATGTATGCCTGGCGCAGGCCGAGCACTTTTTCAAGGTGGCAGACGCAGGCATGATCTTGCCCGATGGCAAGAAAGATGCGCAGACGTTCTTCTTGACCCAAAAGCGTGAAGACCTCTGATATATTGGTTGGTTTGGGTGTATAATCTAATACATTCATAATATTGAATGTATTATATCTTAAAGTCCTGAAAATGGAGAAGCGAATATGAATATCAAGATCCTGGGTGGTGGTTGTGCCAATTGCAAGCGTTTAGAGCAGATCACGCGCAAGGTAGTGGACGACAACAAAATGAGCGCTGAGTTTGACCACGTGACAGAGTATGCCGATATTATGAAGTACGGCGTGATGAGCACCCCTGCGCTGGTGGTGGAGGGCAAGGTCGTTGCCTCTGGCCGCATCCCCACTGAAGCTGAGATCAAGACCTGGTTGGAAGCGGCATAGATCGTGAATTCAACTTCTTTTATTGATAAACTTCGGCAGAATCGTTATCTGTTCATCCTTCTATTGGTAGCCGCAGCCTGGTTCACTGCCTATAATTTTATTCAACCCCTGGCAAACTGGCTGGTTTATGGTCTGATGGCTTTACCCGCCGATAGCCGCCTGGGCGGTTCATTGGCTTTCTTTTTTTATGATGTGCCCAAGATCCTGCTTCTGCTCTCTGGCATGATCTTCCTCATTTCCATTCTGCGAACCTTCTTTTCACCGGAGCGCACCCGTGCCCTGCTGGGCGGCAAGCGGGTGGGCATTGGCAACGTGCTGGCCGCCATGTTGGGCATTGTCACGCCCTTCTGTTCCTGCTCGGCAGTCCCTCTCTTTATCGGATTCGTGGAAAGCGGCATCCCGCTGGGCGTCACCTTTTCCTTTTTGGTGGCCGCGCCGATGATCAATGAGGTTGCGTTGGTGATGCTCTTTGGTCTATTTGGCTGGAAGGTCGCCGGCTTGTATGTGGTCTCGGGGCTGGCCATTGCCATCGTCTCTGGACTTGTCATCGGCCGCATGAACCTGGAGCACTCGGTGGAAGATTACGTCTGGCAGATCAGCTCCAATGGCGCCGGCGGCATGAGCGAAAAACTCACCTGGAAAGATCGGGTGCAACGCGCCTGGCAATCGGTAAAAGAGATCGTGGGCAAGGTCTGGCTTTATGTGATCATCGGCATTGCGGTGGGCGCCGCCATCCACGGTTATGTGCCTGAGAGCGCCATGAGCAGCATCATGGGCAAGCAGGCCTGGTGGAGTGTGCCGGCAGCCGTGCTGCTTGGGGTGCCGCTTTACTCCAACGCAGCCGGCGTCATCCCCATAGTCAGCGCGCTGATGGAGAAGGGCGCCTCGCTGGGAACCGTGCTAGCCTTCATGATGTCGGTGGTGGGGCTGAGCCTGCCGGAGATGATCATCCTGCGTCGGGTGCTCAAACCCAAACTACTGGCCATTTTTGTAGCCGTGGTGGCAGTGGGAATCATCATTATTGGCTACCTTTTCAATCTGGTTCTGTGAACCAACAGGCAGAGGATGATTTCTCTGCCTGTTTTCTTTTAACTTTTTAACCAAATGTTAACTCTGATTTGATTAGTTGATAAAGTATTTTCTTATGATTAAAAAGAGAAAAATTCGATAGAGGTGATGAATGGACAAAGTCCTTTTCTTGTGTACCGGAAATTCCTGCCGCAGCCAGATGGCCGAAGCTTTTTTGCGTAAATATGGCGGCGATCAATTTGAAGCCTTCAGCGCGGGCCTGCAGCCTACCGAGATCAACCCGTACACCTACAAGGTAATGGCTGAAGTTGGGCTGGACCTGGCCGGGCAACGCTCAAAAGGGGTGGAAGAGTATCTGGGGAAAGTGCTTTTTCAGTACCTCATCACGGTTTGCGATGATGCTGATAAGAACTGCCCCACCGTTTGGCCAGGCGTGAACAAACGCATGCACTGGTCCTTTGAAGACCCTGCCAGGTTTGAGGGTAGTGAAGACGAAAAGCTGGAAAAATTCCGCGCCGTGCGGGACCAGATCCAGGCCAGGATACAGGAGTGGCTGGCCAGCCTCTAGAAGTGGTCGTAAAAAATCGTTTCCTCCAACGGCTTGCGGTTTTCGTGGCGGTCACTGGGGGTAGCACTTGATGCAGGGTATCCCAGAGGCAGAATGCAGATGGGCGCGAATTGCTCCGGGATCTCAAATTCTTTGCATAGAAGCTCAGGGTTAAAATTGCCGATCCAGGTAGTGCCAAGGCCTAGCTCGGTAGCCGCCAGCATGATGTGGGTGGCCGCGATACAGGCATCCGCGCCGGCGTGGTTGAGCTTATCAAAGCCGCGCACCCAGGCCACGGAGGTATCTGCGCAGACGATGAGGGCCAGCGGCGCGCCAAAGATGGAACGGCTCATATAACTAAACTTCTTCAGGTCAGCTGGTTTTTGCAGCACCAGAATGCGTACCGGCTGGTAATTACATGCACTGGGGGCTGCCTGGACAGCCTGTAAGATCAACTCCAGCTTGTCGGTCTCCACAGGACGGGGGTCAAACGCGCGCACAGAATAGCGTGCTCTGGCAAGGTCAAGAAAGGTCATTATTTCCTCGCTTCACTAAGAGCTTCAGCCATACTCATTCCAGCCACGGCGCCGGAGCTGAAGGCATACTGCAGGTTATTCCCGCCGCAGGGGCCAACCACGTCGAGGGTTTCGCCGGCCATAAAGAGACCTGGCACCAGGCGCGATTGCAGTGTCTCCGGGTCCACCTCGGTGACGGGCACACCGCCGGCGCTGATCTGGCAGTATTCAAAATCACGCACACCGGTGATCTGTACCGGGAAGCGGGTGATCCAGTTGAAGAGCTTTTCAAGCTGCGCGTCACTGGTGCTGGCCAGGGTAGCCTCAGCGGGAAGGTGCGATTGTTCCATAAAGAAAGCGGTCAGTGTGGGCGGAATAGAGCTGCCGGGAATGACGGCCAGGGGGATGGGATCTTTGCGGTGGGCTTTGGCCAGCCCGCGCACCTGTTCCTCATTATGGGGGAGGAAGTTCATCACCATGCGCAGATTCTTGGCATCGGCCCGGCGTGCCACCCAGTGGCTCAGATCCATCACCGCAGGGCCGTTGAAACCCCATTGGGTGAAGATGAGGTTGCCTGTGGTCTGGGCCAGCAGCTTCTCGCCGGCGAAGAGCTCCACGTGGGCATCCAGGCGCTGACCCTGCACGCGCTGGTAGAGGTGCATATCTGCAGTGACGGGGCCGAGGGCAGGCACCAACGGCAGCACCGTATGACCCATTTGTTCAATAGAGGGGAAGAGTTCACCTTTGGAGCCGAGGGCGGGGTAGGCCATGCCCCCGGCAGATACGAGCACCTTTGCGCACTGAATTGATTCAGCACCTTCGCGGTTGAGTTCAAACCCCTTCTTGGTTTTGCGTATAGCCGTTATATGACAATCCGGGATGAAGTCAACGCCGGCTGCGTCGAGCGCGCTCTGGAAGGCGGCCACCACGCTGTGGGCGGAATCGGAAATGGGGTAGGTCCAGCCATCATCGGTGGCATAAGTGAGAATGCCGATGGACTCAAAGAAGCGGATGAGGTCGTCGTGGCCAAAGCGGGCCAGCAGGGTCTCGATCCAGGCCGGGTCAGCGCAGGAGTAGCGCCCCGGGTTGACGCGCTGGTTGGTCAGGTTGGCACGGCCAGAGCCGGTGATGAGCAGCTTGCGGCCGAGGCTAGGGTTGACATCCAGCAGGGCGGCTTTGCCTCCGTGGCGGCCCGCCTGAACGGCGGCGATCATGCCGGCAGGTCCGGCTCCGATAATTGCAATGGGAGTGTACATAGAGTTATTTTAGCGTAAAACCAACGAGAGTGGAGAATAGTAAGAGCGGGGATCAGTGATCAGTGATCAGAAACCAGGAAGGGCGAGAGATCAGGGATCGGTAACCAGTAGATAAGGAGCAGGGATCAGGGAAACCAAAAGTCTGAACCCGGGAATTAATAGGATAAAATTAGGGTGAAAATATTTGTTTGATAGGTCCGGTCGAAGAGGTTGATATGGCTCAGACAAACCCACAGGTGGATGCGTTCGTGAATGGTGCCAAAAAGTGGCAGGCAGAATACAAGAAGCTGCGCGAGATCGTGCTGGCCACTGACCTGACCGAGGAGTTCAAGTGGATGCACCCTTGCTACTCTTATGAGGGTAAAAATGTGCTGATCATCCACGGCTTCAAAGAGTATTGCGCCATCCTGTTCGTCAAAGGGGTGCTGCTCAAGGACCCGGCGGGGGTGCTCATCACCCAGACGGAAAACGTTCAATCAGCGCGCCAGGTGCGCTTTACCGAGCTGGACGAGATCATTGAACTTGAGCCGGTGCTGAAAGCGTATATTCACGAGGCCATTGAGGTAGAAAAGGCGGGTCTGAAGGTGGAAATCAAACCGACCTCCGAGTTTGTGATGCCAGATGAATTCAAGGAGAAATTGGACACGGATGCGACTTTGAAGGCAGCCTTTGAGGGGTTAACGCCTGGCCGGCAGCGAGCCTATCTGCTGCACTTTTCTGCGCCCAAGCAATCTGGCACTCGCTCCGCGCGGGTGGAAAAATGTATCCCGCAGATCCTGGCCGGCAAGGGATTGAACGATTAGGCAAACAAGAGTATCAGGATTCATTACATCTTGTGATAATCAGGTAGGGTCACGATATATCGTGACCCTACGGTTTTAAGGTTGTTGGTAAGGGGCAAATTGGCTGGTGAAGGAATCTTTAGTAAAGGAACGCTGCACTACAGAAAGATTTAATAGGGTCAATCGGGCAGTTCTGGCAGTTTTTCCATAAAAAATGCGTTACTCTCTGTTTACGCTGCTACGTAAATATGGACCTCTTTTTCCAGACGTCCCTGAAGCCGTTCTTTTTCTTGTTCAATATCAAATTGGGTTTGGAGGTTAAGCCAGAAATAATCTGACATCTGAAAGAAACGAGCCAAACGCAGGGCAGTATCTGCGCTGATTGAGCGAGTTCCATGCACGATCTCATTGATCCTTCTGGCAGGGACATTGATCTCTTTTGCCAGTCTATACTGACTGATATTCATAGGTTTGAGAAATTCTTCCTGAAGAATCTCTCCCGGGTGAACTAACGGTAAACGGTCAGACATATTTACTCCTAGTGATAATCTGTTATTTCTACATCGCAGGCATTGCCATCAATCCAGTAAAAACAGATTCTCCATTGATCATTGATCTTAATGCTGTGTTGCCCGTCACGGTTTCCACGCAAGGCTTCCAGGTGGTTGCCGGGTGGAACTCGAAGATCTTGCAAGCTGACAGCAGCATGGATGATCAGTAATTTCCTCCGGGCAAGAGTTTGAATTTCTGGCGGAAACTTTTTTGAGAAATAACGGTTGAATAATTTCTCAGTTTCTTTATCTGCGAAGGATTTGATCATCGAATTAAATAGTAACGCTTAACGTTATTAATGTCAAGCAAGAGTATTTTTGCTTTTGTTTTTTTTGGGGTCAGGCAGTAATTACAAAGTCAATTTTAAAAATCAGGTCACCCGATTCGGGGCAAATTGGCTGTCTGGGAGGTCTTTGGCAAAGGAGCGCTCTCCCTTAGACGGGATTAGCAGGGTCAATCTGCCAGTTCACGGAGCTTTTCCATGGGGAGAGTGCGCCACTCGTAGCCGGTATCTGTACGCACCTCATTCACCAGCAGTACACAACGGCCCTCACGCAGCACGGCCTGGAATTCCTGACCGAGGGCGATCTTATCGGTGGGACGGGGGGTGCGTCCGCGCAGGTTTTCGATGCGGTCAAAGGGAACAAGGCTCATGAGGTCCGAGTAGGGGAGGGTGCCCACCGCTTCATCGAGGCCGGGCAGCCATAGAAAGCGGCCGTCTTCGCCGCGGTAACGTAAGCCGATGGCAGCCACAGCACCGATGACACCATCTCCTGTGCCGCATAGCCCGGCAACGGCAATCCCGGAGGTGCGAGCCTGGCCGATGGCCTCGGCGCGGGTCACCTTTTGGGATTTGACCAGGCGCGCCCAGTTGGCCAGCTCAAAGGTAACCTGGATCCAGGAGGCAAAGGCGTAGCCAGCATTGGACCCACTACTGTATTCGCGCAGCAGAAAGGTGCGGCAGGCCATTTCGATCTCTTTGCTTTTGGAGGTGTCTGCTTCTAAAGTGAGGCAAACGGCTGAGTTGCGGGTGGTTCTGGCCACCAGTGGGCTGGTAAAGAGCTGATGGCGGGTGACGGAATCCAGCCGGCCCAGGCCGGCAGATTGCAGCGTAAGGCCAAGGCGCAGGGCAAGCTCGCCGGTGCTGGACCCTTTTAGAGAATCCGTGTCATCCAATCCGATCAGAAAACGCATTTGGTCTTGCTCCAAATCAGTGGGGGTATTTTTAGAAAGAGACTGGATAGATAATAGTCAAAAAGTATATTGCTGTCAATCAAATGGATAAAAAAAGCAGGAGGTGCCTCCTGCTTTTTGAAGTTTAGTCAAGACTTTTCAGATCATCTGGATAATCGAAATCAAAGTAGCATCCTTGTGTGAAGAAACGTACAGTGAAAGAAATGTCTTTCCAAATTGACTTTTCAGGACTGTAATATACAATCGTGTTTTTTGGGAATACTACTTCAGAATAAAAAACTCCCGTTGCTGGGTCAAGCACAATGTTGTTTGTGACATATCCTGAGGCTTTCAAAGATCCTGTAAGAGAGCCTTTTGGATTAATATTGATCAGTTGGTAGGTTACGCGGGTCCCTAATGGTAATCCAGGATATACTACGCCACCTTCGACATAAAAAAAGTTGTCAGGATCTTCACCCTCTTTGGGCTCCCCGAGGAAGGGGTAAATAAATTCAATATTCTTGCATTTTTTTATTTCAACATCTTTAAATGTATAGGACATAAGCAGTGCATAAGTGCCATCAGAATCGACGGTACTGCAAGCTTTCGCCTGGTTGCTTTCTGCATAATTACTTTGAGTGGTATCTAATTTGTTCCATTTTTCACCAGTCCAGCGATAAATGGCAGAGACCCAGCCACTGGAACTGGCGAGTGTATTGAAACACACAGAAGCAGAGCCACCGGCTAAGCCACTGATCTGAATTCCATCCCCATTGAATTGAATTTCTCCTGAAGGATTGTTGACAGGCAAGAAGAGACCTGAATTTCCAACCACCGTACCCGGAAGCTCTTCCATTCGAATGGTTTTGGTCTGCATTGATGTACCGCCACTAAGTAAAGTGACGGTTCCTTGATCTTGCAACGGTGATGCTTTGACCGCCGAAAATGCCGAAAGTAGAAGGCTTATAACAACAAAAAACACAACAAGAAATAACCCTTTTTTTCTCATGGACGAACCCCTTTCTTAAATTGGCTGAACAAAATTGATATCGGTATTTTTATTATAGAGAATTAATTGCATAAATCAATAAAAACGCGTAAAAATGGCGTAAATATGCTTGTAAAAAAACTAACGCTTCTAGATTTATTGAATCGAATGTCTTGTGATACCATTAATATATGCAGAAACGCTTGAAATCAATCTCGGCTGCTATTGCGGCGTTCTTTAAGTGGGAATCCAGCGACCGGGAATTGTTGCAGTCCATTTCCATGAAAGTGATGGGCACCACACTTGGTACCTACGTGGTCTGGCATATCCTGGCGACCCTGGTCTGGCCTCAGTACTTCAGCCCTTCCATCTATATTGTCACACTTGAAGTATTAGTGACGGCGTCTTTGACCTACACCCTGATCCGGCGCATCTACCTGCTTGGACAGGTGGTCTGGTCCATAGGGCTGATCACGGCCATCCTGACGGGGTACACCCTTTACGGTAAACCCGAAATATTGTTGTTATTTTGCTTCCTGCCCATCATGGCTGAGGTCACCCTTGGCATACGGCCCGCCATTGTGGTGGAGGGCATCATTTGTATTATCGTTCTTGGTTGGGATGTCTTGCCCTTCACACGAGACCTGCCCCTCAATTACGAATGGGTGCTTATATTTTCTTCGGCGGCGGCCACTGCGCTTGGCTGGGGTATCTCAGATAACCTGGTCACCTCCATTGATGCGGCTTCCTACCATTACCGTGAGGCAGTACAGCGCCTCAACGAAGCCCGCGAGCACCGCGCTGAGATCAGCGTGCTTCTCAAAGATGTGAACAAGGCTAACTATCAGTTGGACCGGCTGAACCGCATGCTTATTTTCTCCAGAGCGCAAGCCGAAGAGGCGCGCGAAGAACGCAACCGCTTTGCCATGGCGGTGAGCCATGAACTACGCAGCCCGCTCAACTTTATCATCGGGTTCAGTGACCTGATGGTCAACTCGCCGGATACTTACGCCAAAGTGACCAACTGGCCGCGCGGGCTTTACGATGATATCCGGGAGATCTATAAAAGTAGCACCCATTTGCTAAGCCTGATCAACGATATTCTGGACATGGGCAAGATGGATGCTCAGCAGATGATGTTATTTAAGGAACGCATTGATTTTTCGCTCATATTTGAAGATGTGCGCCAGATGGTGCATTCAGCGGTGGAAAGCAAAGGATTGGAACTCAAAATTGAGCTTCAGCCGGACCTGCCGCTGGTGTATGTAGATAGAACGCGTATCCGCCAGGTTCTGCTTAACCTGGTTACCAATTCGCTGCGCTTTACCCGCAAGGGTAGCATTACGCTTAAGGGGTATTTGAGTAACCCTGAAACGTTGCGTGTAGATGTAATTGATACCGGCGTGGGTATTGCCAAAGCGGACCAATCCAAAGTCTTTAAAGAGTTTCGCCAGGTGGGCAACCAGAACTGGCAGCGCGAAGAGGGCAGTGGGTTGGGCTTATCAATTGGCAGGCGCTTCATTGAAATGCACGGCGGGGAGATGGGGCTGGAGAGCGAGTTGGGCAAGGGGTCCACTTTTTATTTTACCCTGCCGCTTAAAGAGCAGGTAGAAGTGCTGGATGAAGTAGAAAATAGCAGCGAACCGACCGTCACCACCGGCGGCGTGGATGAGAAGAGCCCGTTATTGCTACTGCTTGCACCAGATGCGTTTTCAGCACGAGCCTTTGCTGAGCTGATCCATGACTGCAAAGTGACCCTTATGACCAACCCGGCTCAGCTTTACCAGACGGTGGCCACCACTTATCCACGTGCGGTGATGATCGACGAGACCATGATCTTGAACAACGATGTTCAGACCTTCTTGAACGATCCTCCATATGATTGCCCCGTCATCACCTTTCCCATTCCGCTCAGCCGCCAGAACCGCACCTCTAATCTGCCGGAGGGCGTGTGCGATTACCTGGTAAAACCGGTGCCGCGCCAGGTACTGGTGGAAACCATTGCCGGGCTGCACATAGACCCGCAAACGGTACTGGTGGTAGATGACGACCCCAGCATGGCGCGTTTTGTGTCTCAGTCATTACGATCTACTGAAGAAGATGCCTTATCTTTGCCGGAAGAGCTTAAGATCCTGACAGCGCTCGATGGCCAGGAGGCACTGCGTTATTTACAGGCTGTACCGGTGGGAGTGATCCTGCTGGATCTTGACCTGACCGATATGAACGGCCTCACTCTCTTGAACCAGATCCGCCAGGATGGCGAATTGAGCAGAATCCCGGTGGTCATTATCTCAGCCAGTGATCCGCCACCCACCTTTGACCCGCAGAATCGCGGTTCATATCAGGTGATCGTCAACCGCAATTTGAACCGTAAAGAATTGGCAGATCTATTGAATTCCACCTTAAGACAGGTCTTCCCCATCTTCCGCGAACATACACCCGAAGCAGAAGGGGAGGAGGGTAAGGGTACGGAACTGGACGATCAATCGGGGGAGACGAACTGATCCACTACTTCCAACAGCATCTTCTGGGTGACCGGCTTTTTAAGAAAGGCGGCCGCTCCCAGGTTGCGGCTGAGGTTGGGGTCGTCCCAGGCAGAGCAAACAATGATTGGGATGTGATGCACCTGCTCATCCAGTTTAAGTAGTTGCAGCAGTTCCCAGCCGTCCATTTGCGGCATCATCACATCCAGGGTGATGAGGGCAGGTTGCAGGCGTTTAGCCAGGTTAAGAGCCTGTTTGGGGTCTTCCACCCCCACCAGCAGCAAATTGGTCTGAGATAAGTAACGGCGGAACATGTTGAGCACGGCACTCTGATCATCGATGACCAGTACGATCTTCTGGTTAGAGCGCGGCAGCCACAGGGAGCGTTTGGCCCATTTGGCGCCGTTTTCGAGGTTGACGGTTTCATCCAGACGGGCATTGATACGGCTGCACCAGTAACGGACAGCGTTCAGCCCATCATCCTCTTCCCCTTCGCCGGCTGGCTCAAATTTTAGATTGACCTGTGTGGTGATCTGGATGACCACTTCTTCTTTCACCGCCTGTACGGTAACGGTGAGGAGAGGCCCGCTTTGGATGTGCAGACAATCGTTGAACAGCCCGATGAGCGCCTGACGTAGGACCACCCGGTCCGTGATGAGGGGCATGGGTTCATCGGCTGAACGGATGTTCACGCCGATGCCTTTATCATCAAAGCGGCGCTTAAGCATCTGATACACGCCACGGGTCGTCTCTAACGGGTCGATCACCTCGTTGTGGATCTCAATAATGGGGTTGGCCTGAGGGTCGGCTGGTTCGTTCTTGGCACTTGCCGGGAAGCACCAGGCCCAGAGGATCTCTGAGAGGGCCATGAGCGCCTTGTGATGATCACGGCGCATCTGGCGGGGACTGACAGCCAACAGGTCTGAGAGTTCTTGCAGGCCCATGCCTTCCACATAGCGCTTGTACATGATCTGGTAGGGGCGCCACTCCGGGGAATTGATGGATTCTTCTTTACGCAATGGACGAAGCTGCTCGATGGCATCAAAGATCAGTTGGCGCACGTATTCGCCTTTGTTGCCCACATACCCGGTTGGCGGCTGAATGACCGAAAAGAGCACCGGATGCGTTTCAAGGGCGGAGACGTCAAATAAGTTGCTCAGAACGTCTTTTATGATCTCATTAAATGTGGTTCGATCTACTTTTTCGTTGGCCAAGGGTCTGTCCTTTTTATGTCCGCACCATGTCCGAAAAACAATTGTATTGCAGGGTGTGATTATTATAATGAAGTTAATCTTAAATGGCACATTGCCTGTGTCATTTTAGTGTCCCATATCAACCAAATTCTAGAAGGAGAGTAAGCAATGCCCAAGAAGAGTGTAACTTTTGTAATTGCGCTCGTAGTGATCGCTTCCATGCTTTTAAGTGCTTGTGCGACAGCCACCCAGGCTCCCGCAACTGAAGCCCCCGCTGCAACTGAAGTGCCCGCTACTGAAGCTCCCGCTGCTAAACAGCAGGTGGAAGTCTTCTCATGGTGGACCGGTGGTGGTGAAGCTGCTGGTTTGGATGCCATGATCAAGATCTGGCAGGCTAAGTACCCCGATATTGAATTTGTCAACGCAGCAGTTGCTGGTGGCGCTGGCTCAAATGCCAAAGCAGTATTGGCTACCCGTCTTTCCGCTGGCGATCCCCCGGATTCCTTCCAGGGTCACGCTGGTCAGGAACTGATCGGCACCTATGTAAAAGCCGGCCAGTTGGAACCGTTGGATGACCTCTACAAAGCCAATGGCTGGTACGATGTCTTCCCCGCCACCCTCATCCCGTTGATCTCCGCTGATGGTCACCCGTACTCTGTGCCCGTGAACATTCACCGCGCCAATGTGATGTGGTACAACCCCAAGGTTTTGGCCCAGTACAATGTCACCGCCCCGGATGCCTCTAGCTTCCAGAGCTGGATCGACTCAATGGATGCCCTGCAGAAGGCTGGCATGCAGTACCCGTTAGCCCTCGGTGAGCAGTGGACTGTTGTTCAATTGTACGAGACCGTCCTCCTCGCCACTGTTGGTCCTCAGACCTACACTGACCTGTGGAATGGCGCTGCTGACTGGAATAGTGACGGCGTGAAAGAATCACTCGTCAACTTTGCCAAAGTCATGACCTACGCCAATACTGACTATGCTACCCTCACCTGGCAGGATGCCAGCAAACTCGTCGCCGATGGCGATGCAGCTTTCAACGTGATGGGTGACTGGGCTGATGGTTACTTCGAAGGTTCCGTTGATGGTGGTAATCTCGGTTTAGCTGAGAAGACCGATTTCGACTGGATGCCGGTTCCTGGAACCAAGGGCTCTTATGACTTCCTCTCTGACAGCTTCGTGCTGCCTGTGGGTGCCAAAGATCGTGATGCCGCTCTTGCATGGCTCACCCTGTGCGGTTCCAAAGAGGGTCAGGATGCATTCAACCCTGTGAAGGGTTCCATCTCCGCCCGCTCTGACTCCGATGCTTCCCTGTACAACCCGTACCTGCAGTCCGCCATGGCTGACTGGAAGTCCGATGTTGTAGTTGGTTCTTTGTGGCACGGTGTTGTTGCCAACGATACCTGGAAAGCAGCCATCAATGATGCCTTCGGCAAGTTCCTCACCGATGGTGATCAGGCTTCCTTACAGGCCACTTTGGTCAGCTCCTGCGCAGCAGACGGCCCCTGCAAATAGTCGTCTAAAATTGATTTGCCCTAGATCATCGGGGGAGAGATCCCCCGATGATCTTAATAAGAACTAAAACCAGCACTTTTTTTGCAATCATTTGTTATCATTTTTACCAAATTTGGATGAAGAGGAAGTTACATGCATAATTCTAAAGAGAAGTGGCAGGCTTTCTTGCTGGTGTCCCCTTCCATCCTGGCTGTGGCAATTTTTGTTTACGGATTTATTGGATGGACAACCCGGGTATCCTTCACAGGTTGGAAGGGCATTTTGCCCGATTACACCTGGGTGGGCTTGAAAAACTATATCAATCTGTTTTTCACTGATGATCGTTTTAAAGTGGACATCCGAAACACACTGATGTTCACGGTGCTCTTTGTGTTTGGAACATTGATCCTGGGTCTGGTAAGCGCACTGCTGCTGGACCAGGGTTTGAAAGGTGAAGGCTTTTTTAGGAGCCTGTTCTTGTTCCCCATGGCCATCAGCTACATCGTTACCGGTGTGGTGTGGCGCTGGTTGATGAACCCTGCAACGGGGTCACGCTTAAGCGGCCTGAACTTGCTTTTCCATAAAATGGGATTGGATTTTCTTAATAGCTCGTATACGGCAACACCCTATTGGGGCATGGCCTTTATAGCCATCCCGGCCATCTGGCAGCTTTCTGGCTACTGCATGGCCCTTTACCTGGCGGGATTACGAGCCATCCCGGATGAATTACGCGAGGCCGCCCGTGTGGACGGTGCTTCTGAATTTTATATCTTCCGCACCATCATTTTGCCGCTGCTGCGGCCGGTGACATTGAGCGCCATGATCATTTTAGGCCACATGTCGCTGAAGACCTTTGATCTGATCATCGCCACCGTGGGCAAACAATATGCTCTGGATATGCCTTCGGTGTATATGTGGAACACTACCTTTGATGCCCACCTGTACGGGAATGGCGCTGCCATTAGTATTCTGCTGCTCATCAGTGTTGCCGTGCTGATCATTCCGTATCTTTACTACTCCTTACGAACCGAGGCACAAGTATGAACCGCAGCAAAGCTCGATACTTTAGTTATATTCCGCTGGTGTTGCTGGCCATCTTTTACCTCATCCCCATGTATGTGATGGTGGTGACCGGGTTCAAAAATGGCGCCGAAGTGAGTGTTAAGACCATGTGGGACCTGCCCAGCAGCCTTGGGTTGGAAAACTTCGTTACCGCCTACCAAAAACTGGCCCCCTACCTGTGGAACAGCCTGAATGTGGTCATTCCGGCGGCCATCATTTCATCCATTCTCGGTTCGCTTAATGGATATGTGCTGGCCAAGTGGAAGTTCAAGGGCGCAGATATCATCTTCCCGCTCATTCTTTTTGGTATGTTCATTCCGTACCAGTCCATTCTTATTCCGCTGGTTGATTTCATGCATTCCATCAATCTATATGGCGGGTTGCCGGGGCTGGTGTTGACGCATATTATTTACGGTATTCCCATCACGACATTGACCTTCCGCAATTACTACGCGAGCATCCCCAATGAGCTGGTGGAAGCTGCCAAGATCGATGGCGCAGGGATGATGAGTATTTACTGGAACATCCTCATGCCAATCTCCATCCCCAGTTTTGTGGTGGTGCTCATCTGGCAGTTCACCCAGGCCTGGAACGACTTTCTCTTCTCTGTGGTGCTGACCAGCTCCAAGAACTGGACGGTGACCGTAGCCCTGAACAACATGGCCGGCAGCCAGATCGTAGCCTGGAATGTGCAGATGGCAGCGTCTCTCATTGCTGCTTTGCCCACCCTGCTTGTATATATCTTCCTGGGTAAATACTTCATCCGCGGCATGATGGCGGGTTCTCTGAAAGGCTAGACGGCTCGACTCCTTTTCTCCTCACTGATGCAAACGGCCTCTGCTTTTAGCAAAGGCCGTTTGTATTATTGGTATCCAGATCAGTCAAAAAACGGCTGATTATACACTATGGCGCAATCGCCAAAATCTAATTCATAGGTAATAGAATAATTGTTGGTGTACTTGTATGTAATTGTATGATCTCCAGAAATTGGTACCACTAATAGATCAGTCGAAAAAAACGGTTGCAATTCACCGCTTGTGATGAAAACATTCTTCATTTTGTCATCGTACAAGAAACTTGAAGCGGGAGAAGATTTTACCAGCTTTACGGAGACAGCCTTACCTTCCAAATCTTCAGAAGATTGAATGAGAACACCCAAGGCAGTGGCTTTAGCAAAATTCTCATCTATAGTAATTCGATTCTCTACAAAGAATCCCACCATATTAATTGAAAAATTGCAGGTAGGTTTGGCAGGCGCCTTGGGCAGGAGAGAAGAATCGACCACCCACTTGATAAAGGCATATTGCCCATTCTGGTAAGCCGTAGCGCATCCCCAGGAAATACTGCTCTCTGAAGGCGTGGAGATCGATGTTTCAAGCAGTTGCCAGGCAGTACCATCCCAAAATCCTACCTGACCGCCCCAGCCCTGGTTGACTGCGTTGAGGGGGAAACAAAGCGAAACTTTTCCATAATCCAATCCGCTCAATGTGAGGCCATCACCTTCAAATTGCTTTTCACCCAGGGAGAACCCGGCTGGTACGAAGAGACTGTTATCGAGTGTAATGCCTCCTGATAGTTTTGTAAGAGAAACCACTGCGGTCTCAAATTCGGCATCTCCAGAAAGATGGGTGGCAAATGGTTGAGGCAAGGCGCTGGCGGGATCGTTTTTTGCATTGACCGTTGAGAAATTAACCAGCATTAGGGAGAACATCAAAATACCTGAAACAATGAACAGAAAGAACTTTTTCATACCCCTCCGAAAAGTGCTTGTAATGGGATGATTCTATTTTAGCAGTGTGTACTTACAATAAGCAATAAATAGTTTGCTCAATTTCGCATTCACAAAAATCACTCGCGGCTAGAAAACCAGAGAACCAACTGGCCAGGTAATTTCAATTTAATAACATTCCCAAGGCAGAAGAAATCGGTGCAAAGAAAACCAGCGGACCCTTGTAAATCCGCTGGTAGAGCCCTGAGTCTTTGCCGGGTTTACTCGGCTGGTTTTCCTTCCCCTCTGGGGGTGATCTTCCACTGCTGTTCTTTCAGTACCTGTTTGACCTGGGCTACACGTGCGATGATGTTCTTCAATTCAGTATAGAAGAGCATAGAGGCCAATAAATATAGCCAGAACCATTTGGGGTGTTCTTTTATCTCTTTGGCTGCTACCAGGTAGGCAAAAATGGTTTGGCCGGGACCCACGCTGAATGTAAACAGGGTGGCAAGCACAAAGATTGGAATCAGCCAGTTTAGTTTATCTACGCCATGATATTTGAGGACCCAAAAGGCGATCAGCGGCAAGATCTGCAGTGATATCCAGGGGTAGATCTCCCGCCAACCCAGCAGCCAGAAGAGTCCCAGTTTTTGACGCCAGGAGAACTTGTTGGAGCGTAGCCCGGTCCAGAAATGTTTTATAGAGACCTGGAACCACCCCTGCGCCCAGCGCATGCGCTGATGCCAGAGGGCAGGTAAATTTACCGGAGCCAGCTCTTTTGAAAACAACTGGGGATCAGAGAGGATGACGGAACCCCCTTCCAGGGCACGGAAGGAGGAATCAATGTCTTCAGTTAACATAAATCCATGCATGCGGGTCTTGCGCAACAACTCCGTTTTCCAATACCCATTGGATCCGCCAAAGATGCCGAATTGATGCCAGCGGGTCCTGCCGGGGTGGCTGCTGCCGTAAATCACCTCAAATTCAACGGCCACCGTGCGGGAGATATAGGAAGCATCGCCGTTGCGGACCACGCAATGCCCTTGAATGATATCGATGCCATTCGAAAGCCAGCGCCAGGCGCGCGTAAAACTATCGGGGTTGGGTTGGTGGTCGGCGTCAAATATGCCCACAAAATCTCCGCTGATCTTATCCAGGGCAGCATTCACGTTTTGGGCTTTGGAGGTGCTGTTTTGCACCTTGAGCAAAGAAAGCCGTGGATTCCTGGCTTGAATTTCTTGCAGGGTTTTTTCGATGGGGAGTTCCACCGGGGAATTGTAGGCGAGTATTACTTGAAATTGATTGGGATAATCAACTTTCAAAAAGGCATCGATGGTATCTAAAATGGTGGCGGCTTCATTGGGAAGGTAGGCAGCAATGATAGCGCTGGCAGGCGGGTAAGGGCTGCCCGGTTCCAGTGGCGGATCCACTCTTTTTAATGAGAGGAATCCTTCTATCCAGATGAACAGACCGGTCACCACCAGGGCGATGACAACTAAAATATAGATCACCGTAGAAATATCGATACCGGCATGATCGAGCAACAGATAGAGAACAAATGGCAATCCCACCCCTAAAAGATAGGTGGAGAGAATCTGGATCGGCAAATTGAGGGTCTGTAACAATTTTTGTTTACGCTGTTCGGTGGATTGACGTACATTCTTAATGGACCCCATTTTATCGGTGTAAAGAAGCGGGTGAAGATCCAATTGGTTTTCCGCAAAAGACAATGCGGTGGCCACCTGGTCTTGAATTTGCTCCAGAGATGAATTTCTTGCAAAGCTGGTATAGGAGCAAATAGGGGTAAGCCGAATTGAGTTTTGACCCACCAGGAAAGTGCTGGTGGCGATCAAGTTAGAGAGGGTCTCCAGGATCTTATGGGCAGCCTCTGCGCTTGTTTCAGGCATCAAGATGGCGTACCAGCCGGAGCCAACCCTGCCGACCAGGTCCAGGGGGCGAAGTTCTTGAAATGCCAACTTGCCGATCTGCTGGAGTATTTGCTGCTCACCACTGTGGCCGAAGCGGTCTAAAAGCTGTGACCACCCCCCCAGAGAGATATAGGCCAGGCAACCGCCAATGCCGCTGCGTGAAGCGCGTTTTATCTCTCTGTCCAATTCTGAGACAAAAGATTTCTCTGTCAGGTACCCTGTCTGGGGATCAAAAGGAAACAAGTCTTTGGGGACGGGGGGTCTTTCTAACTTACCGCGTACTCTGGCAAGCAGTTCAGGTACGGCAAAGGGTTTGATGATAAAATCGTCTGCCCCCAGGATAAAGGCATTGGTGAGGTTTTCGAGGTCAGATTGAGCAGTTACCAGGATCACTGGCACACTCTGAGTTTGCTTGGAATTGCGGATGTTCTTCAGTAAGCTGATGCCATCCATTTCTGGCATCATAATGTCTGAGATGATCAAATTAGGGATGGATTGGTCAAGGAGCTTTAGCGCTTCAGAGCCGTTTTCGGCAGTGAGGATGGAATAACCTGCGTGCCGCAGGCTTTTTGAGATCAAGAGGCGGATGATCTCATCATCGTCAATTACTAGAATACTGTGCTGGTTAGGATCGAACATGTTCTATCCTCCCAAAAGAATCATTCCATCAAATCAACCATTAATCATTATACGGTCATTACTTCAGGATTTTTTCAATGATTTTTAGGTTTGCCAGGCTAAGGTTTGATTAATAGTTTGGTTTTGGATAGAGCCAGTTTTGACCGGATCGTTGTGACCGCTGGGAATATCGACCGTATCGAAAATCCCCATTTACGGTGCCGGTGTGCTGTTGGTGAAAGTGAAATGTACTATAACGATACGGTTTTTTGTCAGATCTTCAGAAGCGTAGAGCAATACTTTCAATGGCGCGATCAAAGTTATTAAGGAACCTGACCCCCAAAAAGTATGGGGGTCAGGGCCAGAGAAGAGAATGAATTTACCTGTCTCGGCTGAGCGTTAGGTCCAGAGTGCAATACCCAAAATCAAAATTGTATTTGTCAAAATTTCTCTCTCGGTAAGAAGTAATTTCAAGAGGCGAGACCGTATCTATTTGGAAGAGGTCGGGGGCTTCTGTGCTTTCAATGGTGCTATTGGCGATGACGAAGTTGGATGAATGTCCATTGATGAGCTGAGTTCCGATTGGGTCGGACTTTACAAAGGTGATCTTTACCTTTTTGCCGGCGAGATCTTCAGAGCTGACAAATAAATACTGAACAATATCTGAAAATATTACATGATCATCAACAAATTCAGGTTCGCCTGTAATTGCAGGGCCAAAAAGAGTGATGGAAAAATCACAGGCTGGCTTGCTTGTCTTTGGCAACAAAGAGGCATCAACCACCCATTTGATGAAAGTGTATTGGCCGTTTTCTGTAGCTAAAGCGCAGGCCCAACTGAGAGAGCTTTCAGCAGCGGGGGTGATTGTGGTGGGCAATAGGTTCCAGACGGACCCGTCCCAATAGCCTACCTGGCCACCCCAACCAGAGTTCTTGCCATTGAAAGGGAAGCATAAATTGACTGTAGTCTTCGACAGTCCACTGATCAAGAGAGCTTTACCTTCAAATTGTTTTTCACCTTTGGGAAAACCTGCAGGAACCAACATTCCATCTGCCAGGGTATTCAGGCCGGCCAGATCGATTGTGGGGATAACCTTAGCAGTGAACTGCGGGTTTCCCTGTGCAAATGTGGCAGTAGGATCGGGCAAAGAGGGGTTGATGATCTTGTAAGCACTGGCCGTACCTATGTTCGTCATAAAAAATGCAAGCATTAACACACCGGTCAAGACAATGAGCGCTGACTTTTTCATATATTCTCCTATTTGATTAGTAACTTTTTGGTAAGACTGTAATAATAATATAATAAAATTTTCTCAATTTCAACTAAAAAATACATAAAATTTACATGTCCAGGTCGTGGTAGAATACCTTTCGCTTTTGCATCTCTTTTAAACCTTAAAACAGGAAACCTTTCATGCTCGATTTTGCCAAATCTATTGCACAAGCACTGAAATTGCGCCCCGAACAGGTGGCCGCTACCATTGAACTCTTTGATGAAGGAGCTACCATTCCCTTTGTGGCGCGTTACCGTAAGGAACGCACTGGTACTCTGGACGAAGAACAATTACGC
Organism: Anaerolineaceae bacterium; assembly: GCA_034933225.1. Taxonomy (GTDB): domain Bacteria; phylum Chloroflexota; class Anaerolineae; order Anaerolineales; family Anaerolineaceae; genus UBA6107. Next base: position 62,758 of record JAYFNV010000027.1, read on the forward strand.
CAGGTTCAAGATTTGCTGGTAAAAGGTCGCGCTCTGGAAGAACGCCGGGCTGCCGTCATCGCTTCTATTGAAGAGCAGGGCAAGATGACGCCTGAGCTGCTGCAGAAACTCCAGACTGCCGATAACATCACCACCGTTGAAGACCTGTACGCACCCTATAAACCCAAACGGCGTACCCGTGCCTCCATTGCCCGCGAAAAGGGGCTGCAAGGTTTGGCAGATATGATCCTTACCCAGGCGCGTACGCCGGGTGAAGCAGACCGTATGGCTCAGGGTTACTTAAATGAACAGGTGACCACGGTGGAAGAAGCTCTGGCCGGTGCCCGTGATATTGTGGCCGAGACCATCAGCGATCATGCCGAAGTGCGTGCATCTACCCGCCGTAAGGCAATGCAGTGGGGCATGTTGGCAGCCGAAAAGATCGAAGATGCCAAAGACGAAAAAGCCGTCTATGAGGTTTATTACGAATTTAACTCGCGGGTAGATAAGTTACGCCCGCATCAGGTATTGGCCATCAACCGCGGCGAAACTGAAAAAGTGTTGCGGGTAAAAGTGACCCTGGAAGAGAAAGATTGGAAAGGCTCGATCGTAGATTACTTCCGGCCTGACCTGCGCTCCCCCTTCTGTGATGAACTGGAAGTCGCCATCAATGATTCGGCAGAGCGTTTGCTGTTGCCGGCCATTGAGCGCGACGTGCGCCGTGAACTGACCGTGGCCGCTGAGACGCATGCCATCAAGGTGTTCGCCGCCAATCTGCGCGCCTTGCTGGGACAGCCGCCGCTTTTGAACCAGACCGTGCTTGGGTTGGACCCCGGTTTCCGTACAGGCACCAAACTGGCCGTGGTGGGGCCTACAGGCAAGCTGTTGGACACGGGCACCATTTACCCGCATGTTCCACAGCGCTACTGGGATGAATCCAAGGCTAAGCTGAAAGAACTGATCGAAAAGCACCATGTTACCCTCATCTCCATCGGCAATGGTACGGCCTCACGCGAGACCGAACAGTTGGCCGCAGAGTTGACCCGCGAAATGAGCGGTGTGAAGTACATCATCACCAACGAGGCAGGCGCCTCCGTTTACTCGGCCAGCCCGCTGGCCCGTGCGGAGATGCCCGACCTGGATGTATCTATCCGTGGTGCGGTATCTATTGCGCGCCGTGTGCAGGATCCGCTGGCAGAGCTGGTGAAGATCGACCCGCGCTCCATTGGCGTGGGCATGTATCAGCATGATGTTGACCAGACTGCCCTCTCTGAGGCGCTGACCGGCGTGGTGGAAGATGTGGTGAACCGCGTGGGCGTGGACGTGAACACCGCTTCACCGGCCTTGCTGGGTTATGTTTCAGGCATCGGCCCCAAGCTGGCGGAGAAAATCGTTTCCTTCCGCGATGAAAACGGCATCTTTGCTGATCGTGAGTCAGTACGCAGCGTGCCGGGGTTAGGCCCCAAGGCGTACGAACAGAGTGCCGGCTTTTTGCGCATCCGCGACGGCAAGAATCCGTTGGATGCCAGCGCCATCCATCCAGAAAGTTACACCATCGCCAAAGCTGTGCTGCAGCAGGCGGGCGTTGAACTCAGCGCGCCGCTGGAAGAGCGCAAGACGGCTCTGGATAAATTGCAGCAAGCGCACAAGGTAAAAGAACTTGCCGAGACAATTGGCTGCGGTGTGCCGACCCTGGTGGATATTCTGGAGCAGCTCATCCGCCCCGGCCGCGATCCGCGCCAGGACGCACAGGCGCCTATTCTGCGCTCGGATGTGCTCAAGATGGAAGATCTTGTGGTGGGCATGCGCATGAAGGGCACCGTCCGCAATGTGGTGGACTTTGGCATCTTTGTGGATATTGGGGTCAAGCAAGACGGCCTGTTGCACCGCACCCAGGTACCGGCCGGCATGACGTTACAGGTGGGCGACATTATTGATGTGACCATCCTGAAGGTGGAAGTGGAGCGGGGACGCATCAGTTTGGGGATGGAAAAGTAAGAGAAATTACAAGAGCCGTTCAGATGAACGGCTCTTTTTTTGCCTGTCATCGCGCGGCGATCTCCCCCGCAAATGGGAGCAAGTGGAGTGCGGGGTGCGGGGATGAATGTGCGAGGATTGCTTCGTCGGAAAGGCATCCTCCTCGCAATGACATTACGCGGCATATCCATTGTTCGCGGCTTGTCATCGCGAGCGCTCGTAGAGCGCGCGGCGATCTCCCTTTAGGCTGAAGAGATGATTCCTGAGAGGAAATTCGCTGCGTTGTTAGTGGGGATTGCTTCGTCGGAAAACCATCCTCCTCGCAATGACAGGCGGCGAGGATCGCTGCGTCGGAAGAGCATCCTCCTCGCAATGACGAGTCTCACATAGAGCAGAAGAATTGTCATACAACTTATTGAAGGTCTTGCCGTATATTTAATGTAAGTAAATCAGTTCTTTAGAAATTTTGTGTTCAAACTTTTGGAGAGAAAATGTTCAATATTGGAAATATCCTAAAACGTGCCTGGCAGATCTTGTGGAACTATAAAGTTCTCTGGGTCTTTGGTTTTCTGATGGTCCTCACCGGCGCCAATGGCGGCGGAGGAGGGGGTGGCGGCGGTTCCAGCTACCGTTATAACCCGCAGACAGCCAACAGTGCTCAAAACTTCCCCGGTATGGCCAGCGGCTGGATGAACTCTGTGCGCTTATGGGCAGACCAGAACTTCGGCTCCTGGTTCGCCACCGAACAGGCAACGCTGCACACAGTCATGTGGGTCATCATTGCCATCGCCATTTTTGCAGTGGCGGTCAACCTGCTCTTCTCGCTGGTACGCTACCCGGCTGAAACCGCTGTGATGCGCATGGTGGATGAGCACGATCAGAACGGCAGCAAGGTGACCTTCAAACAAGGTTGGAAGCTGGGATGGAACATCCGTGCCTTCCGCATCTGGCTGATCGATACCGTTCTGGCCACCCCGGCTTTGCTTCTGGCAGTGCTGGTGATGGTCGGCGTGCTGGTGACGATCAATAACGCAGGCGCAGGTCTTATTGAAAATTTCGAACCGGCCATGGCTTTTGCCTGGATCCTGTTGGCCATTGTTTTGGCCATCCCGCTGGCGCTGCTGATGATCGCCCTTGGCATGCTGCGTGAGTTTGTTGTTCGTTACGCCGCCATTGATGGTCTCGGCTTTGGCCAGTCCTTCAGCAAGGGTTGGAGCCTGTTCAAGAAAGACTTCAAAGATATCTTCATCACCTGGTTGGTTTTGTTGGGCATTGGCATCGGCCTCGGATTCGCGATGATCCTGGTAGTGTTCCTACTGGTCCCTGCCTACGCCGTCATGGCCATCCCCGGTGCGATCGTCTCTGCCATCCCTGGTGCAATTGCATATGCCATCACGACGATCTTCAATGCCAACGTCTGGCCGTGGATCATCGGCGGCCTGGTGGCACTGCCCATCTTCCTGGCATTCGTGTTCTCCCCGCTCACCTTTGTTGGCGGTTGGATTGCCATCTTCACGTCTAATGTCTGGACTCTGGCTTTCCGCCAGATCAAGGCCAACATGACCCCCCCGCCGGCCTTACCGGTGATGGAAGATGCACCTGTTGTAAACCAGTAATAAGTTCGCAGTCAAAGAACTCAAAAGGCTTACTGAAAGGTAAGCCTTTTTCAATTATTAGAGCAAATTAAGAGAATCATCCGAGGATTTCACAGGGTGTAAAATAAATTTGACTATTTATTAATTGGTTTGACGGATGTAGTCCGCCTGAATGAAGGCGGAAGGATTGAATTGCGGATTTATTATGTCTGAGAACACTGCTGAATTTACCCTACCTTCAAGTTTTGTTTCTGATCGCCGCTCTCCGGTGCGTTGGGTGCTTTCCCATACGCTGCTGCAGTGGCCGTTTGTGCTGATCGCCACACTGGGCGCATTTGGCAATGCCGCCTTCATGGCAGTGACCCAGGTGAGCGTAGGAAATGCCTTTAATGTGGTCACAGCCGCCACGCCTGACCTGCAAGCGCTGGGGAAGATCGCACTGCTGATCGCCGCGGTCAACCTGGCCAGGGGGGTGCTACAGTTTGCACGCAACTTTGGTTTTGAGTTTGTGGCACAGCGGGTGGAAAAGAACATCCGTCAGGAGATCTACCTGAACCTGCTCGGCAAAAGCATGACCTTCCACAACTTGCAGCCGGTGGGTGATACCATGTCCAGGGCGACCTATGATGTACGCGAGGTGAACTATTTGTTCAGCCCCGGTGTGAACATGGTGGTGGGCTCGCTCAACTTTTTGATCTGGCCGCTGATCCTGTCTTCACAGTATCACCCCAGCCTCATCATCACTCCCATCGTGTTTACCATCCTCTTCTTTATATTATTGCGCTATCATTTACGCTCGCTTTCTCCCGTTACCGAACGGGTACGTGAATCTTTCGGGCAACTCAACACCCGCCTTTCTGAATCTCTAGACGGCATCGAGACTGTAAAGGGGTCCGCGCAGGAGGGGCGTGAGATCGGCATGTTCCGTAAGAACGTCTGGCTGTATCGGGACGCCTCGGTGGATCAGGGCAAAGTGGAAAGCCGCTTCCTGCCGCTGCTGCTGTTCTACATGTCTCTGGCAGCCGGTTTGCTGCACGCGCTGCTACTCTTCCGCGCTGGCCAATTGAACATCGGCGGAGTGGTGGGCTATTTTGGGCTGCTGCTGATGCTGGATTTTCCCACCTTTTCTTCCATGTGGGCTTACTCACGCATTTCGCTTGGGTTGGCAGGCGCCAAACGTATTTTGGAGCTGATGAACCGCGAGAACAACCTGGATCAGAACGCCGAAGGGCGCCATGAGACCATGCGCGGCGAAGTGGAATTCCGCGATGTGACCTTTAGCTATGAAGGCAACGATCCTTCTTTAAATAACATTTCTTTCAAAGTAAAGCCCGGTCAAACCGTGGCCATTGTGGGGCAGACGGGTTCCGGCAAGACCACCCTGGCCAGGCTCATCAACCGCACCTACGATACTACTCAGGGCCAGGTGCTGGTGGATGGGGTGGACGTACGCGATTGGAACCTGGAAAATCTGCGCCGCAACATTTCGATCATTGAGCAGGACATCTTCCTGTTCTCACGTTCCATCGCCGACAACATTGCCTTTGGCAAGCCCGGCGCCACCCGCGAAGAGGTGATCGCTGCGGCACAGGCTGCCCAGGCGGACGAGTTTATCAGCGGGTTCGCGGAGGGGTACGAGACCATCATCGGCGAGCGCGGGGTGACCCTCTCCGGCGGGCAACGTCAACGCCTGGCACTGGCGCGTGCATTCCTCACCGACCCGCGTATTTTGATATTGGATGATTCTACCTCGGCCATTGACTCGGCCACAGAAGATAAGATCCAGCGCGCCATCTATGCGGCCGCCAAAGGACGCACCACCTTCATTATTACGCACCGTCTCTCGCAGATCCGTTGGGCCGACCTCATTTTGGTCAGCCGCGGCGGCAAACTGGTGGCAGTGGGCACGCACGACGACTTGATGAAGACGTCCGAGGCGTATCGGAGAATATTTAGCGAATAGAATTTAGTGATCTGTGAACAGTAATCAGAAATCAGGCAGATCGGTTTTCCTGATCACTCGTTACTGGTCACTGATTCCTTCCCAAAGGGAATGATATGGGCTTTTTTGACGGATTAGACGCAGAAAAATACGACCGCACGTATTCTGACCGGGAGTTGTTCCGGCGCATCGTGGGGTATTTCAAACCGCAGTGGCGGCGACTGGTGGGAGTATTTTTTACTACCATGGCCATCGCAGGGGCGGGTTCCTTGCTGCCCATTATGGTGTCTCGTGGCGTGGGTATGTTGGAAGAGAACCCCACGGTTGCCGGTCTGGTGGGGGTGGGCGCAGTGGTGTTTGCCATTGGCCTGGTGATGTGGTTCAGTAACATGGCAGGGCGGCGCATGATCACCAAAGCTATTGCGGCGGTGGTGAGCCAACTGGCCATGGATACCTACGAGGCAGCCGTCCAGCACGACCTCTCTTTCTTTGATGAATACGCATCTGGCAAGGTGGTCTCAAGGATCACCTCAGATACCCGTGATTTTGGCGAGCTCATCGGACTGGTCACGGATGTGGCGGCCCAGTTTGTAGAAGCCTTCATTTTGGCCATCGTCATCTTCAGCATTGAATGGCATTTGGCCCTGTATCTGATGGGGCTGATTCCCATTGTGTTGGTCTTTGCCATCACTTACCGAACGCTGGCCCGCAAGGTGACCCGTCAGGGCATGCGCGCCATGGCCAATGTGAACTCCACCATCAAAGAAACGGTGAGCGGCATTGCCGTGGCCAAGAACTTCCGCCAGGAAGTGAGCATCTACGACGAGTTCAACAACGCCAACACCTCTTCTTACAAGGTGAACGTCAAACGCGGGCTTGTGCTCTCCATTGTGTTTCCCGCCTTGAACGCCCTCAACGGGTTGGCAACGGCTTTTATGGTCTATGTGGGTGGGATGGATGCCATCCAGGGCATTGTGAGCGTGGGAGCCTGGTACCTCTTTTTGCAGAGTCTGGACCGCTTCCTTTTCCCGATCATGAACCTGACCTCCTTCTGGACCAATATTCAGAATGGTCTCTCTGCCTCTGAACGTGTGTTCGCCCTCATCGATACCCCCAACCGGGTGGTGCAGACGGGCAATGCCAGCGTACCGCAGTTCAAGGGCGAGATCGTCTTTGAGCATGTCAATTTCCACTATAAAGAGACCGAGCCCATCTTGCAGGACTTCAACCTCAAGATCGCAGCCGGCGAGAACCTGGCCATCGTCGGTCACACCGGCGCCGGCAAGACCTCAGTGGCCAAGCTGATCACCCGCTTTTATGAATTCCAGGGCGGGCGCATCCTGGTGGACGGACAAGACATCCGCACCTTTGATCTGACCGACTACCGCCGCCATCTGGGCGTGGTCAACCAGGTACCCTTCCTCTTTTCTGGCACAGTCGCTGAGAACATCCGTTACGCCCGTGAAAGTGCCAGCGATGATGAGATCCTGGAACTGGCCCGTAAGATCGGTAACGGCGAATGGTTGGATACACTGCCAGATGGACTGACCACCCAGGTGGGCGAACGCGGCGCCAAACTTTCGATGGGGCAGCGTCAGCTTGTCTCTTTAATGCGCGTACTGGTGCAAAAGCCGGCCATCTTTATTTTGGATGAAGCTACGGCCAGTATTGACCCCTTCACCGAGTGGCAGATCCAGCAGGCGTTGAACCTGATCTTGCAGCAGACCACCAGCATCCTCATTGCGCACCGCCTCTCTACGGTTAAATCTGCTGACCGCATTCTGGTGATGGAAAGCGGTAAGGTCATTGAAGAGGGTAACCACGATGTGCTCCTGGCCAACGGCGGCCATTACGCCACCCTGTACAACACTTACTTCAGACATCAATCGTTGGAGTACGTCGAGAAATCGCGCAATTTACTGAGTGCCAGCTAGAATTCGCTTGAAAAACCGCGCGAAATGTTAAAAGTGAAAATTGGGGTACGGCGCGCCGTACCCCATCACCATTTCTGTACAATGTTGGATTCTGTCTGGGATTCACTATTCTCAGTAAAACCTATACAATTTCTGCATAATTTGGGGCTATAGTTAATCTTCGGAGAGAAGTATTCTCGTAAATATTCAATAGGAAATCAAAACTAGGTGTGATTATGAATGAAGAAATGAAGGGTTACTGGAAGTATTTTGCAATTTTGGTTGCCGGTTCAGTGTTGAACCTGGTCGGCGGCATTCTTGGTAAGACCACCCTGGGCTACATTTTATTCTTTGTCGGGTTGGCCGTGGTGATTGCCGGTTTCGCATTTGTCTTCCTCAAGAAGGATTACTTCAAGGCTGACCGTCTGAAGGTCTTGATCCTGGGGCTCGTGTTGGCCATTTTGCTCGGTGCCTCGATCACACTGTTGCTGAACAGCACCTTTACACGCCCCACCACGACCGGAAATGCCATGTTCTCAGGTATGTCTGGTGGCAGAAGCGCTTCTAATTTTGGCGGTAATTCGGGTGGATTTAGGAGTAACAACGGTACCACAGGCACTCAAAGCGCAACGGGGACTACCACTGGACAGACTGCTGCCGCTAATGGTGGCGGTTTGCTTGGCGTGTTATTGGGCTGGGTGCTTCTTATAGCGGGCGGAATATTATTGCTCGTCACAGCCATCCGCCTGCTGACCAAGAAGGTCAGTTATGCAGGGAATCGTTGGAAGGTTCTTTTGCTTGGCCTGCTTGTAGGTGCTATGCTTTCTTCTTCTACCGCATTATTGCTGACCCGGCATTCCCGCCAGGGTGGTTTCCCCGGCCAAATGCCCTCAGGTCAGATGCCCTCAGGCCAGAATGGACCCGATGCTAATGGCACCATGATGCCCCCCGATGGCACGCCAGGAGCAGCCCCTGCTGGCCAGGAAACGGCCACTGTTGCAGCAACCGCTGCGCCGACTGCCACTGCCACACCGGCACCGACCAACACCCCGGCTGCTACAGCCACTGCCACCACCCAGACCTATTCCAGCCTCGTTGTTTGCCTGGATTATGATCAGGGTGTAGGCGAAAACATCCGTACTTCACCTCTGGAAACCGGTACCATTGTGGGAACCATCCCGATGGCAGGTTGCTTCACGATCGATGGTAAAAACTCACAGTATCCGGACTGGTATCACTTCTCCAGTGGCCAAAACGGTATGGGCGGTATCTCCATCAGTATCTATGCTGACGACGACAACCTGTGGGTGTATAACCATCACTTTGATAAAGCGCAGAGCTTCTTAGATGGGTTAGCTGAAGTTCCTTATACTTCAGCCACCACAGCCACTCCTGCAGCTACAGTAGCCCCCTCGGCTACGCCAACCAAGTAAATAGTTTCGATTAGAAAAATTAGCCGGAGGCATTGCCTCCGGCTTTTTGCTATCTTTTCTCAATTTTGTGGATGAACATGTCTTCAGGCAGCCCGGTGAAGAAGGTGAGGGTGCGCTTCCAGGCAGATTGTTCTGCTTCTGTCTTTACTTCATCACGGTAGTGCCAATCGTGCTTGCGGATGTATTCCTTCATCTCAGTGGATCTTGTACGCAGGCGTTCCTGGGTAAGCGGCACCAGAAAGCTCAGCGCTTTTGGATATGTTTGAGCGAAGAGAAAAACTCCCTGCATGAGATGAACATAACACAGCCCATCACTTTTCGTGTAGGCATCACGAAATGCGGAACTTTCTGCATTCAATTCTTCAAACAAGCCATCTAAAAGATTATCCTCGGTCTGAAGTTGGAAAGCACACAGAGGGCAGGGGGCGGGTTCTTTAGGTTTGCCCGCCTTTGTAAGTTTGGAGGTAAATTTTTTCCAGCCAGATCGATGCTCCTCCATTTCGTCTGCCACCTGGCGGGCCAATTGCTCGTAGATGTAATTGATGCCCAGCACAGGCCCGCTGGAAGACATCTCAACGGCCACCATCAGCTTGGTATGGGTGGGGCAGAAACCATGAGAGGCCATGATGGGTTTGCGCCAATCGGGGTTCATGGTGTTTTCGTACAAAAACCCATCTGCGGTCCTCTGCACAGCTTCTTCTGAGAGCCGGCAAATGGGACAACCGGGTTTATTGAGTGCCTCTTCAAGATGGATGGACGTCAGGGCAAATGGCATTAAACCTCCAGTGGGAAACAATAATTAAATCAGTGAATTCATTATAGCCAAGAAAATGAAAGAATCTGTTTACAACCCTGATAGGGCTAAAATAGATACAACTGACTAATTTTGAACCTTTTCGCCTCTCAGAGGTACATACTACTGAGAACGAAAATGGAAACCAAAATGAGCGCCGGAACCTGGACAGAAAAGTACTCAAAGTTGAGATCAATGAACCTGCCTGTGACTACTTGCAAGGATGAAGATGCTCGTGACCGCCTCTGGATCAGCCAGATCGCGGACGGCAAAGAAACGGCGCTGAATGAGCTGTATACGGCTTACAGTCAGCGGCTGTATGCATTTGCCATGCGTCTTTGCGGCGACCCTGCCCAGGCGGAGGATGTTGTTCAGGACCTGCTGCTTACTGTCTGGCAAGATGCCGGCCGTTTCCGCGGACAGGGCAGGGTGATTGCCTGGCTGCTGGGAATAGTGCATCACACCGCGCTCAAAACCCTGCGCAGAAGCGGCAAAACAGTCTCTTTGGAGCAGGCAGAAGACCTGGCTGGAGATTCTCCTTCACCAGAGGAACACAGCCTGCAATCAGATGCGCATAGCCAGATCGTGTGCGGGTTATCCAATTTGTCTCGCGAACACCGTGAGGTGTTGGAGTTGGTGTTCTATCAAAAACTATCGCTTGAAGAAACTGCGCGGGTGTTGCATTGCCCGCTGGGGACGGTGAAGAGCCGACTCAGCTATGCCCGCAACGCTTTGCGTGGGGAGTTGGAACGTTCAGGTGATAGGAAGGAAAGTGGATTATGAGAGCACATGCATGGTTTGAAGAACAGCTTCCATTCTTTTTGAATGGCCAACTTGATCCGTCAGAACAGGCGGAGGTCAGCGCGCACCTGCGCGAATGTTCAGCCTGTCGTGAGGAATTGGCCTTCTGGCAAGGAGTTTCTGCCGAAGTAGAACAGCAAGATCGTTCCATCCAATCCCCGCAGGTGGTTCCAGAAACCGTGATCTTGCATGTGAAACAACCCCTTTCCCTATGGAGGATTTTGAAGGACGTCTGGCGTTTGCTAGTCTTGCAGGTCCCCCTGGTACGGCAAGACATGTGGCCGGCATCTGCGCTGATGATGTTTATCGGCGTGGCTGTGGCAGTGGTCACCGAAAAGACAAGTGTGCTCTACTTTGTGGCACCCATGGTCGCAGCAGCCATGCTGGCGCTTATTTACGGCGTCGATAACGACCCTGCCAATGAGCTGACGCTTGCGACTGCCACCTCTCCAGCCATCATCCTCTTTGCGAGGATGTCTCTGGTATCTGCCTTCAATCTGGGCCTCACCCTGGCTGCCAGTTTGGCTGTGGTATTGTTCTTGCCGCAAGTGACTTTTTGGGGGCTTGTACTCACCTGGTTGGCGCCGATGGCATTTTTATCCATGCTGGCGCTGGTCCTTTCCATGTGGGTGGGGAGCAGCAACGCTGTAGCACTAACCTACTGTCTGTGGGTGTTGCAGTTTATCCCTTTACAGCAGCTACGTCTCTTCAGTACTCTGCCAGCCTGGATGCAAAAGGTGAGCCTGCTGCAGGACCTGTGGCAAAACAACCTGGTGCTTCTCATCGGTACTTTTTGCCTGTTTATCCTGGCGTTGTTAGGCACTCGCTTCTCTTCTTTCTCACTCACACGTCGAGCTGTTTGAACTGTATTTCTTGATCATTTCAAGGGAGGAATGCATTTGCCTCCCGGGAGGGTTTAGTGTCTCAATTTATAAATATCATCCGCAAGGAGTATGAGATCAATGCACGCCGGATCGCAATTTGGATCATGGCAGCGCTTGTGATCCTCTTCTATGTGGCGACGGAGATCGCTCCATTTTTTGATGGCAGCGCAATTATCATAGTGCCAGATCAGATTTGGCCTGCGGCAGCGCTGACTGTTTTCAAACTCAACCTTTTCTTCCCACTGGTAGGAGGTATTCTGGCCGCAGACCGTTTGAGCCGAGATTACCGGCTGGGCGTGGATGAATTGCGCGAAAGTACCCCTGTGAAGCAGGCCAGCTTTTTGCTGGCCAAATACCTGGGAGTGGTGGCTGTCTGGCTTGTACCAGAAGTGCTATGCCTGATGTTCATCGGCATTATCCCTATTGTGGGCGGATTGGTGGGGTGGACTTACTTGCCTGCCATTCTGGTGAGCGGTCTTGCCATGAATTTGCCAGCATTGCTGTTCGTAACAGCATTTTCGCTGGCCTGTCCCATGGTGATGCCGGTGCGGGTGTACCAGGTGCTTTTTACCGGTTACTGGTTCTGGGGCAACTTTCTAAGCCCGGAAGTCTTTCCGACGATCAGCGGGACTTTGTTGAACGCTGCCGGAATCTTTGCCTTACAAGGGTTCTTTAGTGGGACGGTCGGACCGGGAATCACCTTTACAGCCGTACAGGCAGTTTTGAACATCTTGATACTGCTGGCGATGAGCGCTGGAATACTGATGGTGTTGACCCTCTATTTAAGCAACAAAATGAAGAAGGCTTAGGTAGAGATGCAAGAAAACAAGTTTTCTTACCGCTTTAAAACATTGAAGCTTGACCAGGTCTGGTTGCCATTTTCATTTTGGGCGCTCTTTGCCATTGTGGGAATTATCACCCGAGAACAAGACAAGTTTTACGACCTGACGCGGATCTTCTTGAGCGTTGTGCTCCCGCTTATCAGCGGCATACTTTCGGCATATGCGTTGTTGGATGACCCCACACTTGAGCTGAAGTTTGCGGCGCCGGTGAGCACCAACCGCTTGCTGATGGAACGTCTGGGCACGATCTTCTTCATCCAACTGGTACTGGCGTTTGCGTTTGAGGGATATGCGTCCCTGATGCTGGCCGACCTATCCCCTCTGGGTAACTTCTGGCAGTTACAGCTTGTCTGGCTGGTGCCCTGCCTGGCTACCATGACCCTGGGGAGCTTCGCGGCTATCGCGGGGGCATCTACCATCAGCGGTGCGGTAACAATTGGCTTGCTGTGGATTTTACAGGCAATCCTGCACAGCTTTTTTGCCGCCAATACCATCACACGCTATTTTTTCTGGTTCATGGGTGGGCTGAATCCTGATAACGGATTTTTACCGTGTAACCAGGCGTCACTGGTGGCTCTCTCAATTGTCTGCCTAGCAGCCGCTTTACAACTGCTGCATCGCCAGGAACGCTACATCTAGATTAGAAAGGATAAAAAAATGATCGAAATTACCAATCTACATAAAACCTACCACACCGCACAAAAAGACATTCAAGCCTTGCGGAGTGTGAACCTGAAGATCGAATCTGGCATGTTTGGTTTGCTTGGCCCCAATGGCGCCGGCAAGACCACCCTGATGCGCATCCTGGCCGGGATCGTGACCCCCAGCAAGGGCAGCGTCATCGTTAATGGCAACGACCTGGCCAGCGAAAAAGGCCGTCATGAAATGAAAGCCTCCCTGGGCTATTTGCCGCAGGAATTGGGTATGTACAACGAACTGACCCCCAGTCAATTTGTGGATTACATGGCTGTGCTCAAAGGAATGAATGATGCCCGCATCCGCCGCTGGCGGGTGGAGCAAACACTTGATCTGGTCGGGTTGGGCGATGAAGGTGGACGCAAGATCAAAGGGTTTTCTGGCGGCATGAAGCGCAGAGTGGGCATTGCCCAGGCACTGGTGAATGATCCCAAAGTGCTGATCGTGGACGAACCTACAGCCGGCCTGGACCCTGAAGAGCGTATCCGCCTGCGCAATCTGCTGGTGAAGCTGGCCACTGACCGTATTGTGCTGCTTTCCACCCATATTGTGGAAGACATTGGCCAGACCTGCAGCGATATGGCTGTGCTCTCGCACGGACAGGTCATCTACCGCGGCAGCCCCTCGGAACTCATTCGTTCGGCGCAGGGGCACGTTTGGACGCTGACCAGCAGCACAGAAAAGCCGAATCACAACCTGACGGTCGTCTCCATGCTGCACCTGAGCGAGGGGACCCAGTATCGGCTGGTGGGGCAGGAGGTAAGCGCTTACCCGCAGGCAAGCGCCACCCAACCAGGGTTGGAAGATGGTTATGTGTGGCTGATGAAGATGAATGGTCACGAAGTCGAGGCTGTGTAAGGCGGCAACCTTATAAAGGACTTCGTTTTGGCAGGGCTGTGGAAGAACCACAGTCCTGCTTTTTATTGCGTCTGAACGGCCTGCCAGAATGCGGCGTCTTCTTTACCAAGCGCCCACATGGAGAGGCCGCCAAGAGAATAACGCTCCACCAGGGCGGCTTTGGCACGCAGGCTGCCTGCATTTTCATACCAGACGGTATGGCTAAGGCCTTCTTCAGTGTAGGTGAGCCAGGGGGAGAGAGATGTTGCCTCCACACCTGTTTCGACGCCGGGTTTGGTCAACAGCGCGGGAAAATCGACCCAGGAGACATCGGTAGTGGTGCCGTCTGAACGCCAGTCATAGCCATAGGCGGGCAGACCGATGAGCAGTTTGGCCGGGTCCACCAGCATGGAAGAATAACCCACCACCTCTTCCACCCAATCGGCTCCTGAAACAGGGCCGGGCTCGCTCCACGGGCCGTGGGCATCGTAGGTCATCAATTGCAGATAATCAGCATCCTGGCCCAGAGAGGCCAGATCAAAGGGATACGACCAAGAATCGGCCGGGTCGTCTACGGTCTTGGCCGGCACGCTGATGAGAAGCTTGAGGCCTTCGGTGTGCAAAGCAAGTGCCAGATCGTGGATGAAGCTTGTGAATGCAGCGCGATCTGACTCCAGATTAGCGGAGAAGGCAATGCTTTCAAAATCAATATTGACGCCGCTATACCCGCCCGTTTTGGCCAGGATAACAAGAGCCGGGATGAACTCCGTTTTGTGGGTGACGATGGCCACTTCCGCCAGGAGGGGGTCAAAGTCATTGACCTGCGCTGAACTGTTGTAGTTGCTGATGCACAGATAGGTGGCGATGCCATGCTCTTTGGTGAACGCCAATAACTCAAGGGGATCCGCCCCATCGATCTTGCCTTCAGGAGTGACCCCGAACACATCCGCGGAGACGGTGTTGATGGAATCTGCGTAATTCTTGACGGCTGCCAAAGATGCGTCGCTGCCGGTGTAGTATCCCAGAGAAACCTTGCCTTGCGGAGGAACAACCGTTTGAGTGGCGGGTGCAACGGTGGCGCTTGGAAGGGTATCTGGGGGTAGTTGAGGGGCAGGTGCACAGGCAGATAGAAGTAGAGGTAATAAGAAGAAGATGAGGAGTTTTTTCATTTATGTTTCTAATCCATTTCCCGGGGAATGAGTAAGGAAGAATATTGATGCATTGAACTTCAATAGAATTGTAGCATCCCTTCATTATCTGAACAAAACCCTGAAAAGATTAGTATTTATGGCGTGTAACCGATATAATTGTATATACATCCTCGTGATCGTCATCGCGAACCGCGTTTGCCAGCACAGACCTGACGATGGATGAAGCTCAAGGGATCTTGCTTTATTGAGTGGACAGGTTACAGAGAAGAACATTTTGTCCAATCCGATCCAGGCATAAGCGCTCAAGGAAGGTCTGGCAAAAATGAAACCCCCGAAAATTCACAGAACAATTCGCATTCCCCTGATCTATGGTGTGTTTTCCATTACCTGGATCCTGGTCACAGATCAGATCAACTATTTGATCTCGCCAGACATTAAATACGCCACCCTGATCGCTATCATCAAAGGGTTGGTCTTCGTGTTGGCGTCCACATTTTTGATCTTTGCGCTGCTCAAGATCGACCAAAACCAGGAAAAGTCATTACGCACCGAGCTGCGCTCAATGCAAGACAGCTTTGCCAGCCTGTTTGCCGATAATCCCCTGCCCATGTGGGTGAATGAGGTTGAGAATTACCGTTTCCTGGCTGTAAACAAGGCCACCTCCAGGTTATTTGGTTTTTCCGCCGAAAAGTTCCTCTCGCAATCCCTGGGAGTGATCACGGTAGCAGAGGATCGCGAAAGATTGATACAGGCTGCCGGCAAGCATTTTGATGGAATCTACAATACTGGTCCATGGCGGCAGATCGATGCCACTGGTGCCACCATTCTGGTGAACCTGATCTTTGTACGCTTTGAATATGCCAACCGGCCGGCTTTGCTGGTGACCCTGGTGGATATGAGTCGGCAACGGGATATCGAAGAATCTCTGCGGCGCACGACTGATGAGCGAGATGCCTTTGAATCTTTCTCCTATTCAATTGCCCATGATCTGCGCGCAAATATTCGTGCAGTCTCCGGGTATAGCCAGGTCTTGATGGAAGATTACGGCACGGAGATGGACGACCAGGCGAAATCTTATATGCAACGGATGAAGGATGCCAGCGAGCAGATGTCGCTCATCATTGACCGGATGCTGATGCTTTCGAAACTGGACCATAAAGAGCCCTCACAAGACTGGGTCAATCTCTCAGACATTGCCATGAAATGCGCGGCAAACCATCAGCGTCTGGAGCCCGAGCGTAAAGTACAATTCGTGATCCAGCCGGATGTTTATGCCCGGGTGGATTCTGAACTGATGACGGCAGCGCTCAACAACCTGATCGAGAACGCCTGGAAGTTTACTTTGCCCCGGGCGGATGCCTTGATCGAGTTTGGAAGTATGAAAGATCCAATTAACAACGATATTTACTTTGTGCGCGACAATGGGGTAGGCTTTGAGGCGAGAAAGGCGATCGATCTGTTCAAACCCTTCCAACGTTTTCACCCGCAGGCAGATTTCCCCGGCAGCGGCATTGGCCTGAGTATTGTTGCCCGCATCGTTCAGCGCCATGGAGGTAAGATCTGGGTAGAAAGTGAGCCCGGTAAAGGGGCATCTTTTTACTTTACCCTGAAAAACAAAGACGAAGTGGCGATATAAGAAAAGTTGGCCCAAACCTTGCACCCGATAAGGGTGCATTTGTGTTTTAATCCCCGTTCGGTGGTATTACCGGGCGGGACCCGGCCAAAAGGAATCTGGTATGAAACATCCGTCAACTTCTCGCATCTTCACAGCCCTCGTCTTCTTCATCGTGCTAGTTTTCATTCTCTCCGCTTGTAAGGTCATCCCGGAAGAGAACCCAACAGGCAGCACCATCAAATTTGCCCAGGCGAAGACCCTTTCTGACCCCACCTGGATCGCTATTTATCAGGCCATGGAGAAGGCAATCGCAACGCATGATGAAGTGCCGGCGTATGTGATCTTCCGCGTGGCAATTGACGAAGTAAAGTTCTCTGCCGATGGCAACCTGGCTGTGGTATGGACCTCGCTGGTGGATAAAAAGACAGGCGAAGTGCAGCCGTCTGAACCAGGATTGGTGATCGGACACAAAGCAGCAGATGGAACCTGGACGGTAATATTACAAATAGATAAAAGCTTTGCAGATGAACTGAAAGCCATTCCTTCCGATCTGATGTCAGACGATGAGAAAGCCCAGTTTGCCCCTGCGGTACAGCAGCAAACCAAAGGCACGGTCTATAAAGGTTACAAATTGCCCTGGCCGGCCGGCTTGAGCAAACGCCTCAGCGGCAGTATCGGGCATGTGCTGACTTATAAATCTTGCCCCTCCACTTGTTTATACGCCTTCGATTTTGCCGACGGTACCATGTTCCCTATCTCCGCAGCCAAAGCGGGCACGGTGAAGTATGCCGAGTGGCGCTATGAGAACGGGAACACCACCAACACCAACTACATCGTGCTGGAAGATACCACCACCACCCCTACCACCTACCAGGTTTACTATCACCTGGCCAAAGACAGCATCCCTACTGCGCTACGTACCATAGGCGCCAAGGTCTACCAGGGCCAATTTATCGGCAATGTAGACGATACCGGGGCGAGCACGGGACATCATTTACATTTTCATGTTCATACCAGCGCCACTTCAGTATGGGGTACTTCAGTGGACATCGTATTTGATGAAGTGACCGTAAACAATGGCCGTCCGCGCACCTGTGCTGAAGCAGAAGCCTACCCGGCCTACGGCACCCAGTGCATGTCTGGCAACCTGTATACATCACAAAATGGCGATGGCGCCGTGCCAACGGGCGGCATCACCGCACCGACGGATGGGTCTACTATCACCACCTCTGCTATTAATGTAAAAGGTTGGATGAAGGATGATGTGGCCGTGGACCATGGTCAGTTGATGTACACCACTGACGGCACCTGGAAAGCCATTGGCTCCAGCCTGACCGGCAGTACATTCTCGACATCCATTGATCTGTGCGGCGCCAATATCCCCAACGGTACTGTATATCTGTCTCTGGTTGTCACCGACAAAGCTGGCAAGGTCTCGGTAGACAAGACCGGTCTTACCAAGCTGACCAAGAATTACAAATGCCCTGTGGCTCCGCCTACCTGTGTACCGGCCAATAACCAGGCCGCCCTTTACCTGACGGATGACTTTCAGGGCGATTGCCAGTTGTTGGACATTGGAAAATATTCTGACCTGGATAAGTTGAGTGTGGTCAAATCAGATAAAGCCCGCTCCATCAAATTGGGCAGCGGGGTTTCCGTCTCGCTTTACCCGGATAAAGGTTTTGGCGGCACACTGGAGTTCTTCCAGGCCAGTGATGAAAGCCTGAGCGATAACTCCATTGGCGCCCTGAACGTTAGTTCAGCCATCGTTTATGCACATATCCAACCCCCGTCAGCGCCAACATTGACCCTGCCGGTGGAAGCCAGCAGCAGCGATGATGTGACGCTCGCCTGGTCAAAAGAAGATGGTGTAGAAACCAGCGCGGATCTGACCGGCCCCGATGGATTCAACTCGCACCTCGATTGGCAAGACAGCAGCTCCTGGCAGGTCGGCCAACTGGCGGCAGGGGAGTATTCTCTCACCGTATATGCCCGCAATCTGGCCGGCACCGCTCAGGTCTCGCAAACATTTACTGTGGCCGAAGCCATTGCACTCCCGGTAACCACACTGGAGGCTTTGCCATTGGTCACCAACAGTACGGCAGTGCGCCTCAACTGGCAAGTGGATAGCGGAGCTGCCGATATAGACCATTTTGAGATCCGGATCAAGGTCAATGACGATGATTGGGAGACCTGGTCTACCCAACCTACCAGCGATGCCCGCACGGCGGTTTATACGGGTAAAGCAGATACCACAGTGCACTTCCGTATTCGCGGCGTAACGGCCGGGGGCAAAGCGGTCAAGTTTGCGGATGTTGCTGAAGTCTCCACCCAGTTGAACGCCTATTGCAGCGATGACAGTTTTGAATCTGGTGACCCCGGTGATGATAAACTGGCCACCGCAACCAACATCAGCATCGGAGCAGAGCAAGAACATACCTGGTGCCCGGTGGGAGATGTAGATTGGCTGGCTTTCCAGGCCACACAGGGTCAGACGCTTACCTTTACCACCGCGGCTGAAGGGCTAAACTCAGCGGCTGCGATGCGCTTGTACAACACGGATGGCAGTACCCTGCTGAGTGAAATTCACCCCGCTGACGCCAATTCCAGTGCAACCCTGGAATGGACGGTTCCGGCGGACGGCATCTATTATTTGCGCCTCAGCCCGCAAGACAGCAAGATCGGCGGCGAGGACACGAAGTACACCTTCTCGGTAACAACGGATAACCAGGTGAACCCCGCCACGCTGATCTGCGGCTCCATCAGCATCCCAGCCGTGTTGGGTACCGGTTTTGTAGTAGCCAAGAAACGTTACGATCAAAAGAAGAAGTCGAAGCGGGCGGGATGGAAGTAAGAATGAGATCGACGAATTCTTAATTAAGTCGGCTGGTTGAAAACCGGGTCGTAAAACCTGGTTTGAATTAGGTGTTTTCTCTCGGAATTACCTATTGGCAATGGTAGGGTCCCGGCGCGCCGTGACCCTACTTTGGATTAGGAGCATTTCTCTTGGAATTAATTGTAGGCATCGGTAGAAGCGTATAGCCATACGCCTCTACCATGTTGATGGTTTACCCCCTCCGGGAATCATATCTTTGCGGGAACGGTTGCGGATGGAATGCTGGGT
>JAYFNV010000028.1:0-74320 GCA_034933225.1 Anaerolineaceae bacterium
GAGCGCCAATTAATGCAGAAATGATGGCGATTGTGGACAAATAAATTATGGGGGATTCCAAAATGTAGTAAAAATTAATGCGTTTGAATGGGAAGATTAGCCAAATGGGTGCATCTTCAAGTCCAAACAAAACACCGCGAAAAACGCAAAAAACAAAATAAAACAATACAAAGGAGGCTGCCAACAATGTCGGTAGTAAAAAAAACAGGGATTTTGTAAAAACTAAAAAAGGACTTTTTGTGTTTTTCGTCTTCATATCAAATTGATCCCTCAATCGCCGCTGCCCAGTGGTTGGTTCTCACTGAGTAAGAAATTAGCGATAAAAAACCAGCCCTATTATCCGTGAGTAGGTCAGATCCCCTGAAAATGCCATGAATTCCTCAATATCACTGGTATGGTATGTTTAGTTGTATTTATACTTATTTATATCCTTGTTCTTTCGCTTTTTTCTTTTGCTCCCAGTCCTTAAGCCACATCTGAGCACCAAGAGATGAAACATTCCCTTTTGGGTCGTTTGCTATGCCTTGGATTATTTCCAAACATTTCGATGCTATTTCGGGAGGGAGCGAATCTACCATTTTAAGCAGTTGGAAGGATAACATAGGCATCTTTATGTAGTTCTAATCTCGCGTAAGCTCCTTTGTATACCCAGCCATTTGGTAGATCCAAAGATGAACCTGCAATCCAAAAGGTTGGAGTAGAGCTAAAAAGTAAAACTTGGAAATAAGTATTATTACATGATATTATCCAGAATTGTCTGCAGAACCCCATCCAAATTTCTCACCACCTCATTATTCCAGAAACGCAGCACCCGATAGCCTTTTGCTTCCAGATAAACCGTGCGCTCGGCATCATATTCCTGCTGTTCCAGATGCTGACTGCCGTCCAGTTCGATGATTAATTTGTGTTTGGGTGAGCAAAAATCGACGATGTAATGCCCAATGGCATGCTGGCGGCGGAAATGAACGTCACTCATTTGGTGAGCGCGTAATACCTGCCACAATTTAGCTTCGGCCTCCGTCTGGTTATGACGCAGTTTGGACGAATTTTTGAATATTTGTATATTGGTCCGACGGTGATTCACCCACCCCCTCCTACCTTCCCCATTTTCTCCGAAAATGAGGGAGGGAAAGTCAAATTTTAAACACGAATTGCTTCCAAATTTAAGTTTACACCTTTTCAATACATAATCTTAGTGAAGCTATTCCCTCACTAAAATCCGTAGGATTTTGGGGAGGGCTAGGGTGGGGTGGGGTAAAAAACCGCCCTCCGAAACTCGAAGAGCGGCCTGATCGTAAAACTTAGCCGTTGGCTGGGATTAACAAGCCCTATCACCTACTTGCCAAATCATCCAATGATCTTTGTCCCGGGAATGAAATTCAGCGATTTCTGGTAATGAGTATGTATTTTGAACTTTAAGTGGCGTACAAAGCAAGGCGTTATCTTCAAACTCAATTGCTATACCTAGATCAATGTACTCATCTACAGTAACAACAGATCTATTAATAAGACTGAACAAATCATTTCGGTACTCAGAATCTGTTTCATAAATCAGATTCTGCCCCTTATGAATCACAGGCCAGTTATAAAAAATGAATTGGTTACCGTTGAAATCCATCTGCAAATAATCCATAACAAATGTAACGGATGAAAGTGTTTCACCGATCAGGCAATCGAGGAAATATTGGAGACGAACCTTTTTTGGATGTTTTATTGGCAGAAGCTGTAGATTCCTGATGTTATTAGTTAAAAAGCTAGTCCGCTCTACTAAAGAGGAAAATAGTCTATTATCTGTGCGAACACCACCCACTTCTTTAAAACGAAAGCCAAACTCAATAACTTCCTTTGTTTCAGCATTAATCCGGCTTCGGAAAACTTTTGAAGAAGTAAAAAGTTCAATATGGTAATTTTTAGACCAGAAACCAAAACCTTTAGCTGTTATTGTCTCGAATTTTTCCATAGCTCAATTTATGTTTTCTAACGGATAGGATGTAATTGTTACAAAACTATTTGGAGATTGAATCTAAGTTGAATGAAAAGTGTAAGTATCCGATGGTAAATGTATGGTCTCATGTAAAACTTAAAGATCAGGGCATATTTCCATCATGATAAATAAAGTAAACTTCATTCGTCTCAGAGTTAACAAACATCACTTCTATATCGTTTTCCAGTGGAACAAAGGTGTAAGTGGAGACATTGTTGCCAGTATCCTGTGGAGAAAACGAAAAATCCCATTGTTCCTCATAGCCACCGCATTGGAAATCACCTAATTGAATGTCAGGAGAATTTTGCCATTCTTTAGCAGCCAGAATAAGCTGAAGATCAGCAGGGGAAATTTTGAAATGCAAGCATTCGTCAGGGTAAAAATCTGGACTTCCATCATAACTCTGTAGAATTTTTACACTCTCCGGTACGGGTTTGAGCAGATATTTCCTAAACAATTGTCTACTTGATGCCGGAATGAATGCCAAAATAAACATGCCCCCCAACAATAATAATGTAGAAATAGCAGCTATGGAAGGCAGGGATTTAATCGTTTTTCGAAACCCGTTTTTTTTGGTATTTATCAATAAATATACAATTAAAAATACCAACAAAACAACTATTAAACTAAGATACATACACATACCAATGACTACCAGACCCATTTAATAACTCCGAAATTATTTGGAAAATAATTAATAAAAAAAGTTATATTCATAAAATATAGAATTCCAAGGAGTGATTTTTACAATATATCTCCCCCCAAACTATTAATTATACGCAGCACAGGTATCTATGCAACAAAAAACCACCCTCCGAAAAACTCGAAGGATGGGCTGACTACATATCTCGAAGCACTTGAAAGTAGCTAGGAAATCATTCCAGTAGGCAGCATTTTGTGTATTAGTATATCCGCGTTAGCCCATGCATCAAATGCGCAGGTTTGGTCTTTGGCGTGAATCACTGGTAAATGGTGAGGGGGAGATTCTTTTGTAATAAAGTAAAACCCGAAGATACAAAATTCAGACATCCAAAAATTAGCTGTGCTATGGGTCGGATATATTTAGAATATAGAGCAATTATGATTTTCTTTCATCATTTCTAAAAAAAAGTTTCTTGTTCAAAAAAAGCAAGCCACAATAAACTCCATAGCTAAGGACATTCAATGGATATGATTGTGCGGCAGATAACCAGCTGCCAAATAATCCGTTTTCTATATCTGTTCTGCGATATAACAATAACACTTCATAATTATCAAAATTTACAGCATGCCAATGATTTAAAGACCAGATCAATCCCCATACACCCCCAGTTAAAATGACTGCTATCCATGGGATGATAAGTATTTGAAGCCAAAGCAACTTTGGAAACTTAGGGATTATGAAACCTGCCCACAGAGCGCCAATTAATGCAGAAATGATGGCGATTGTGGACAAATAAATTATGGGGGATTCCAAAATGTAGTAAAAATTAATGCGTTTGAATGGGAAGATTAGCCAAATGGGTGCATCTTCAAGTCCAAACATAACACCGCGAAAAACGCAAAGAACAAAATAAAACAATACAAAGGAGGCTACCAACAATGTTGGTAGTAAAAAAAACAGAGATTTTGAAAAAACTAAAAAAGGACTTTTTGTGTTTTTCGTCTTCATATCAAATTGATCCCTCAATCGCCGCTGCCCAGTGGTTGGCTCTCACTGAGGAAGAAATTAGCGATAAAACAACCAGTCTCGGTATACGCCATAAGGGACAGTGAATCGGAAAGTGCGGCAAAAGATCTGCACCTATCCGGTTCATGCGGAGTCGACCTAAGATAGAGTATATTGCCAGCTTATCCCTCTTTGTCAAAACCTTTTTGAATCTTTGCCCATAAGCCACTTCCAACCATTTCATCAGCAACTTGAATAATTTGTTGGATAAGGTCCAAAATATCTTTATCTCCTGCCCAATGGCGCCTGACAATTTCTGGGTTGGTTTTATTTATGAGCCTATTCAAGACAAAAGCAGCCATTGCAACATCATCTATATACCCAATAGGACCAGTGAGAGCCTCTGGCAGCAAATCAATAGGTGAAATGAAATAGACAATTGCTGCTGCTAGTTTTGCTTTTTCGCTAACAGGAACTTCTTTGTCAATTGCCAATTTACAAAGCAAATGGAATAAATCCGGCGCAGCAAGGAGATAATCTGCAAATCGGTAGTTTACACCTTTGCCTTTAAGCCAAATCCGAATACTATCCCGCATCTGCTGATAGAAATCAAGTTGTGGGTCTTGTTCTGACATTTACTAACTCCTTTTGATGTTTTCTAAGTTGTAGGGTATTTTTTTATACACCACTTGATTTTTGAGCTATTTCTTTTCCCCACTGCCTTAATTATATACGATAAGAAAAAAGTGCCCTCAATAACTTTCATTAAGAGCAACTAATTAATTTCTTTCTTAATCTCGAACCACCAACACCCATACACCAGCATCCCGCGCTCATCGCCGTCCTGGCATATCCTGCGAGTGAACTCATTTCGCAATTTCGGAGCTTAGTTGCCTGAAACGAACAAAAACGATAAAAGCGCAGTCGAGATCAATGAGACACCCGTTGGTACAGACACGCAAACGAAGATCCGTTTCAGGCTTCTTAGAGGATTAGTAAATAAATGATGGGCGATAAAGGGACAATAAACAGACGCGCTAAACTAAAGTGGGGCAGTCAAGAATAAAATAAAAAAGGGGATCGTCCCACTAGCCAGATCGGACTCTCTGCCGGGATTTGTGATAAATGATGCGGTTATGAGAGCAATAATTGCGCACAAGGCAACTGTGAAAACAATGATGACAGCATACCCGAAAATTGTATATGAATACTCAAAGAACTTTTTCATTTTCCCCTGTTATTGTGCAATCAAATATAAATAGCCAGTAATAATTTTGTTATCTTACCAAAAACCGCCTTCAATATGAAAGCGGTTTAAACCAATCTCGATTCTCTATTCTCGATCCTCAGTTTTTACTTGAATATCGGCCTAAACTTATACCCATACACCAGCATGCCGCGTTCATCGCCGTCCTGGCGGATCTTGCGGGTGACCATCTCCACCGGCATGCCGATCTCAACGGGCTGTTCGCCCAGATCGGTGAGCTGAGCTGTGACCATGGGGCCTTCTTCAAGGGCTACCACTGCCACAGTGTAGGGGATGTTCTCCTCGTAGCCGGCAGGGGCATCACGCATGATGGTGTAAGAATATACGGTGCCTTTACCGCTAAAAGCGTACTGGGTTTTGGCCTCACCACCGCAGTTGGGGCAAACATCGCGTGGGGGGAAGATCTTATAGTCGCAGTGGGGGCAGACTTCGCCGACCAGTGCATAACGTTGTTGTTTTAATCGCCAATGGCGTGGAACTTCCATTTCTAAACTCCGTTTCTACCTTTAGGGTACTGTAGTAACAGTAGTTTAGACGAGGCTTTCTATCAAAACCTATCAAGTTGCCCGCTGATGGAGCTGAGGCGGTCAAGCAGGGCGCCTACCTGACGAATCCCTTAAAAAAACCGCCAGTTGTATTTAGAAATTGGATTAAAAACAGATTAGAGATTATACTATTCAACATAATATTTATCCGATTTATATCTTAAGGAGAATAATGACCATTCCAACTGAACCGTCTGTAGTTGAGCCGACCCCGACCCCGGAAGTGACCAGCGATGATCGCATGTGGGTGTTATTGAGCTTCATTTTTACCCCCATCATTCCTGTTGTTATGATGCTCATGGAAGACAAGAAGGCCCGCCCCTTCATTAAGTATCACGCCGTCCCTGCTTTGATCCTGGGCATCGTGGTAGGAGTGGTGGCCACTTTGTTAGCCCTCATCCCGTTCGTGGGCTGCATCTCTCCCTTCCTCTGGATCATCCCCATCGTCTACGGCATCAAAGCCTACAAGGGTGTGAATACCGACGTGCCCGTGATCACCAAGTTCTCTCAGGACCAGGGCTGGTCATAACCCTTTTCGTAATTGTTTGTTTGCAAATGAAAGATCCTTCCGTTATTGGAAGGATCTTTTCTATAGGATTTATTGATTATTACAGTTCGCTAATCTAGATTCTCAACTCTCAGCTTTTCCCAAACTGCCCCAGTAATTCATCAAAGATGCCCGCGCTGGCGATGGTGTCTGCCCAGGGGATGAGGTAGCTTTCGATGCGTCCCTGCTGATACAGCTCGGCCACGTGCAAGATCTGATAGATGAAGCCGTCGGCCACGGGTTCTTCAAAACGCTCAAGCGGCTCTCCATCTGCGTCGCGCAGCTCGGCCCATTGCGGACCGGAGGTATTGGGCAGTACGATGCTGCCCTGGGTTCCGTAGATGTTGGCGTACAGGGCATTCACATTGAAGCCACTGGTCAGACTGGCCAACGCGCCGCTGGCAAACTTGAGGTTAAAGGCCGCGGCCGTATCTACCCCAGTGGGCGCGATGATGGCCTCACCGCTCATGCTCACGGGCAGCTCGGCCAGAATGCCGGTGGCAAAATCGATGGGGTAAATGCCCACATCGAACAGGCAGCCGCCCGCCAGCTCCGGGTTAAAGAGGCGGTTCTGCGGGTCGTAGTTGCCCTGGTAGCTGAACCCCGCGCTGATGAGTTTGGGCTGGCCAATGCGGCCCTCCTGCACCCAGGCGCGCGCCGTGCGGAAGGCCGGCATACAGCGTGTCCACATGGCTTCCATGAGCAGAGTGTTGTTGGCGCTGGCCAGCTCCACCAGTTCTTCGGCATCGTGGCGGTTGGTAACAAAAGGTTTTTCGCATAGCACGGCCTTGTGTTTCTCCAGGCACATCTTGGTGAGTTCGTAATGGAAGTTGTGGGTGAGACCGATGTAAATAATATCAACTTCCGGGTCATTGATGACGTCCAGGTAGCTCTGGGCGGCTTTGGCGGCGCCGAATTGTTGGGCAAACTGCCGGGTGCGCTCAGGGTCGCGCGAGGCCACTGCGCTCAGCGCCATGCCAGATGCTGTATTGAGCACTTTTGCGAATCGGCTGGAGATCTTGCCCAGGCCAATGATGCCGAATTTTGTTGTCATGGTGGGGGGAACCCTTTCAGTGAGAGGATTTATTCGCTGGTTAGCGTTTGTTTAGTAAACAGGTGTTGCCACAGGCGGATGCCCCAGAAGCCCATCAGCACCACACCCAGATCGTATAAAAGGAGCATTGCGGTCACCACTCCCATCCAAACCGGCGCTTTTTCCGGAGCGATTGTTGCGTTCGCCAGACCGGTGATCACCGCGATTACCTGGCAGGCAACCAAAAAGAACAGTGAAATGCCCACCGTCCAGGCACTGGCTTTTATCAGGGTGTGCTCGCGGATGCTTGCCCACAGCAGCGCGGCCATACCAGCCAATACTACCGGGAAAACCTCAGCCGGGATCATGTAGTCCCACAAAAACTGCACCCGTTGAATGGAGCCCACTACAGCGGTGACGACCATGAATGCGATCGGGAGCCAAACCAAAAGGGTTCCGCTTATAACCAGTATTTTTGAAAAGATGTTTGTACTTTTCACAGCCGCCTCCTTTGCCTGTTTTCATTATAGCGCGGCTGTTACCGCTTGATCAGTCTGAGAAGTACATCTTGGGTGCATCCCGATTGAAGTAGTAGAGATACCAACCCAACAAAAAGAGGTTGCGAACCACTCTCATCCAGGAATTAGCGATATCAGCACCGTTGATCAAACCAAATGCTCCTAAAAGGTTATTAATGGCGATCAAGCCCAGAAATACACAATATAAGACGAGGAATGTATTCTTTGCTCTCCGGTTTCCCTTCCAGGCGAGAATCGCGAAAACGATGATCGCAATTGAGAGTAGAACCGAAAATAAATAGTTCCAGATCGAAACCCCGGCAGATGCCAGCGCACTGGGTTTGAGAAGAATAAAAAGGGACGCAATTATTGAAGCTCCACAATTAAACATTGCCAGGACCAAAAACAATCCGGCCCAGACGGGGATGGGTTGCTTGGGTAATGGGCGAGCAGGTGGGATGCTTTGCATCGGAATTTCCTCCAGGTTTTATGGTGAATTACGTTCTACATTTATGTACAGGAGGGGAGGGCTCACAACTGGAACAGTAAATCTATCAGAATTTCCTCCCTGCAATCTATCTAATTTTACATTGGATTTGTGCCGGGGAAACCCCTTGAGGACCATGCAAATGTGAAAATTGGCTAAAATTAACATCATGTGTGCAGCCTGCACACCTCTCCGTTTACTTGCTCCGCTAAAATGAGGATGTATCACACTCATTTGATCAAAATAAGGTGGAAACCATGAAAAGATACGCACTCTTTCTTGCCAGTCTTTTGGTAGCGGCCATGCTTCTACTGGGTGCTTGTGCCCAGGCTCCCGCGCCTACCGCAACATTGCAGCCCACGGCTGCAGCTACAGCCACAGAGATCATCCCCACGCCCACGGCCACTGAAGAACCGATCTTGCCCTGTAACATCGTCTTCGATTCTGATCGTGATGGCAACCGTGAGATCTATTCTATGGCGCCAGATGGCAGCAACCAGGTGAACCTCAGCAACGATCCCGCTGATGATACCGACCCCGTCTGGTCACCGGATGGCAGCCAAATTGCCTTTACCTCAGATCGCCCCACCGATGAAGGCGGCCGCTACATCTATATTATGCAGGCCGATGGCTCCGATGTGAGAAAGGTTTCCACTTATCATGACAGTCAGCGCCCCGATTGGTCACCGCTGGGCAATCAGATCGTCTATGAAATTAATGACGATATTTATTTGCTGGATCTCGCAGCCGGAACCGAAGTGAACCTCACCAACAGCCCCGATAAGGACGAACAGGCCAAGTTCTCGCCGGATGGTACTCGCATTGCCTGGTTGCGAGGCGGTCAGGTGTATGTGATGAATGTTGATGGCAGCAATCCGACCCAGGTGACCAGGGGTGGCGAAGTAGCCGGCGTAGATTGGTCAGTGGATGGGCGCCTCTATTCTGTTTGGGAGCAGCCAGACGGCATTTGTAAAAACTGCATCTACACCACCGACGGCAATGATATTCAAGATGCTGGCGGTAAAGGCAGCATCCAACAGTTCCTGCCCTTCTGGACGGATGAAGGTGACCGCGTGGAGATGGGCTTTGGTGATATTAACCATACCGGTCATGAAGATGTCTTTCTGGTGGGAGAGATCTTCCCGGATGTTTTCAAATTCCTTACCCATGATGCCGGCAACAATATGAATACAGATATTGCTGCACAGTGCGGCCCAACTCACGGGTTGTACCCGCAGTATGGCAGCCAGGCGGAAGAGCCAGTCAGCACATCTGGCGGCCCCTTTACCATTGGCTACACCGGCTCCATTGATGGCACCATGCAGCAAGATTTTGAAACCGCCTGTTCTGAATTGGAGAATATTACCTGCGTCCACGGCGAAAATATTACCGCACTCATCGACCAGGGTGTAGACGCCATCATCAATGCCTCCAACCGTTGGGACCTTTATGGCTCCGGTCCGGCCGTGCATGATGCCGTTGGTGCGGGTATCCCCGTCTTTATGCTCAATGCTGATTCAGATGAGCCCAACGGCGTGTTCAACCTCTCCGTAGAAAAAGAAGTGGCCACCACCTCGCTCGTCTGGATGATTAAGAGTATGAACGACAAGGGTGAGATCGCGCTGTATAATTTTGGCGATAGCGGCCTGATGAACAACATCATCGAAAATGAGCTCAAGGACAGGCCGGAGATCTCCCCCTATCGATTTACCCCCAGTTATGAGGGAAGCAATCCATTTTCAGATGGCACCGTCAAAGCCTTGCTCACAGAGCACCCCAGCATTGGCGGCATTTGGAGCAGCGAACCCCAGCAAGACCTTTTCTGGCTGCTTAAAGACGATACGTTCAAGAACAAGCCCTTATTTGAATGCATCGCTAAAAAAGAGATCCTCATTGAATGGAAAAACCAAATTGATGCCGGTTCCACCTTGCAATGTGTCTCCTTCATCCGCCCCGGCGGCATGGCTTATGATGGCGTGTACGCTGCCTTCTTCTATCTCAACGGTTCCAAATTCCGCAGTGATGCCTTTGCCCAGGGTTCCACCAATACCCTGCGCTTCGACCTAATCATGATCACCAATGAGACCATCCCCCTGTGGATCGGCCCTAAACTAGAAGCCCTCAACGGCGGTGAAAATGAGCTCTACACCGTTCCGCACCTCACCCCGCAAGAGATCAAAAGTCTGTGGTTTGAGTAAAAAGTAAAAAGAACCCCCCTCCCGGATGAATCAAAGGAGGGGGGAAATGTTTGTGTGGTTTTGAAAATATGACTGCTTTACAAGCAGATTAAGATTAATTCAAGTCATTTCTAAAGGAAGAGATATAAGTAAATTATAAAAACACCTTCTTTTAATTAATAACCGAAATCCTTTACTCTTTTTTTGAAAATTGCGCTATTTGGTCTTCAAATATATAACGGGCTTTTTGGGTACGGTCGATGATTGAATTGTCAACGGTTTCTAAATTTCCATGAAAAACCAGATTTCTATATGTGTTCAATTGCAACAATTCTTTATACAACGCAAATGATATATGGCCATTTTTATATAATATTTCAGTCATTTGCCTAAAAGACGTAGAAGTTTTGAATCGGTTTTGAGAGTTTAATAGATGTTTCTTTCCTAGATAATTTCTAATTAATTTTTCTAGATTAACAAAAGATTCAAAAAAGAGTTGCGCTGAATTTTGTCCACCTATATCAATCTTATCTTTCAAAATTAGAGTTTTTATCGACTTTTCATAACGATTTGGGTTAATGATCTGCAATACAAATAATATTCCGAGAACTATAGAAAGAATATCGATAAGGGCACAAATTATTTGCAAAAAAATCGAAACAGGATTGTTTTCTCTATTAAAGTACACAATAACTAGATTAAAAATTATGGATCCGCCAATTAATATTGATAACCAGATAAGTTTCTTATGATATTCTTTTCTAAACTGGTTATATATTTCATCTAATGTGTCATCTTGAGTACCTGTTTTATCCAATATTGCTTGAACTATTGAATAACCTGTAAATATTAATGCGAAAAATGCAGAGATACTTTGTGCTGCTGCACTAAAGGTCCAATAAATAAAATCAGAATTCAATCTATCCTCCAATGGTATTAAAAAATTGTCTTCAATACTTTGTCGACGCCAGCAATTAAATCGTTAACCTGGTCTTTTGTTGGCTCAATTGATTTATTGTGATCACAAATATTTCTTATATCAGCAAGAAATTGAATGAACCGCCAATCAGCTACTTCAATTACTGCTGCTGATTTCAAAGAATCATTTAAGTCAGCAATTGAAGGGTCTTTTTTTGGAGATTTTATTTCATGGTTTATACAAACCTGAAGAAGATGTTTTTCCAAAACCACACCGCAGATAGCCCCACTTGCCCGAAGGAATCCTAACTGTGCCATATGGGTCGCAGTTTCAATTTCTGAATCAAAAAAGTCAGCTTGGATAATTTGCTTTATATCCAATAAAGAATTTTCAAATCTTAGTTCCGCTGCTTTTAGTATTTCTAGTTGTTGCCTGAAAAGAGGTATCGCTGTTGATGGACCAATTTTTGACGAAGTAGTAAAAACTGATATTGATACACCCTGAAGGTAATCGTAAATCTTGTATGTTTCAAAACCAATATCTTTTCGGTTTTTAGGAATTTCATAGAATTGCTTAAAATCTTCAAGTCTATCTGGAAGTAATAGCTTAATTATTGCAATTGATTCTGTATACCATGTTTGATAGGATGATTTAAAAATGGGTAAATCAGAAATAATTTTTTCAGATTCACTAATTGAGTGAGATGAAATTAAGTGATTCTTAAATTTTTCTGAAAAACATTCATAATTCATGGCATATAAAAGATTTTCACCATTCGTAATTAATAACTTTAAGCGAGATTTATATTGGCTAATATTTGTCCCCATACCCAAATCCTAAATTACTGTTTTATTTCGATTAATCAAAATGAACACAAACGATAATTTTTAAAAAGCAAATAATATAAAGTTAAATTATTGGAAAAATGGGTTAAAGGCCAACTATATCTCGTAAATATGGCGCAAGGCCTACAATGTCTGGAAATACAGTAAATTCATTGATCCCCGATATTTTAAGAAATTTTTTTACATCAGGTAATGTTGAATTGTTCAGCCGAATTTTCTTTACACAATCTGGAAATATTTCGTCGATAGGTCTTGTATCATTGCCGTGTATTGTAAATTTTCCTTGTTGAGCAAATATTCTATCATTTACATATTTTGCTTCTGCCGCAACGGGATAATGTGGCATAACTGGTTGATGCTTAAAGAATATTTTACGATAATTGAATCCACTTTCATCTTCATTACTAACATTTAAATTGATAATTTGACCTGTTTTTCCAGCTTTAACGTTTAACAATTCTGGATCAAGAACATAAACTGCTGCATCACAGTTAGAGTTTCCTAATACTGCAAAAAACAGTGCGATTCCCAGTGTATCAGTCCAATCAAGTAATCTGGTTGGTAAATTATAGTGCTGCATATCGGTTAAATATTCCCAATCAGACTTTCTTTCAGGAAGGATTTTGTTCGCTATTAGTTGATAATGCTCGAAAAGATCAGCTTCTTTGTCTAACCCATTTGATAATCTTATAAGCGAAGGAATAAGTTTGAAATTATAATCATGTTGCCCTCGATACCAAACAACTCGTGGGTTGTTTAACTCATGCTCTGCTTCAAAAATCTTATTTACAAAATTATCCCAGTTTGAAAAATCAATATAAGCCATTAATTCCCTCCTTTTTTGATATTATATTATATATTAATTGACAAATGTTAAAAAATTCGTTAAAATTTCATTACGTATAAGAAAATTCATAAATTGATATGGCGGTGTTAAAAAATGACAAAGGAAAAAGAACATATTGTAAATGTTGTTCCTAACGCCGCCGGCCGAGGGGTTAGAGACGATTTGTTATTAGAAGCGAATGGAAGAGGGCTAAAAATGCGTTCTTTCGTTGGAAAGATTTATGAGTATGCAGTAGGGCATAAAGAAATATATACCGGAAAACTTAAAGAACCAAGAATGAAAGAAGGTAATCATATAGGTGCGGTTACGTCTCAACACGTAGTTGATGGACTTAAAATTTGGGCTGATGAAAATGAGACTTCACGTGGTTTACTTTGTAATTACATTCTCGAAATGACAATTGAGAAAAAATTGTTTGATCAAATATTTACAAATAAATAGATATTTTTAGAATTAATAACCATTTCTGACAGTTGTAATATCCAAAGCATTTTTAGAATAATATTTTCAAATAGAAATAGCGAATTTACATTCAAAAATCTGCAATAATTATAATATTTCTTTCTGTTTGCGAGATTATTGTGATCAGTGATACTAACTGTTTTTGTTTTCATATCGTGTATTCACTGAACGTATTTTAGTTGAGGAAGAAAGGAAAAATATTTCATTTCGTTCAATTTTAATAATTTCAAAGCGATACGAAATTTATCTTAATTTTTAACGGTGCTACTCCACATCTTATGGAATAACACCGCTTTTTATTGTTAATCATTCTCTACTTCATCGGAGGCGGCAGGCAGGTATCTCCTACCAGCAGACAGCCGATGGGGCAGGTGAGGGGTTCTTCTGTTGTGGCAGTTTCTGTGGCTGTAACGGTTACGGTTGCGCTTGGGGTGACAGAAGCGATGGGGGTGTCGGTATCGACCGCGGTGGGGGTCTGCGTGGCGGTGGCGGTCATGCTAGGCTCGGCGCTGGGGGTGAGGCTGGGTTCTGAACTGGGCGCAGGTGTGAGCGTGGCGGGTACTCTGCTAGTGGCTTTGGGCTCGGCCGGGCCGATGTAGGCACCAAACAGGGCAAAGGTGCCGCCGGTTTGCGGCAGGGCGCAGGCGTACAATCGGCCTTCGCTGCCGTCCAGTCGTTCCAGCGTGGTGGGCACATAACGCCATTTGCCTTCAGTCAATTACAAGATCTGTGGCACCCACTTGAACTGCACTTCGCGGATTTTCCCCCAATAGTTCTCGTTTCTCCTTTTTATACTGCCTGTAATACATCAAAAAGGATCTCTTGACAAAATAGAACAAAATATCTATACTATTTTTAAATAGGCAAAATGAGGGAGGGAAATGGTTTTACTTATTTTAAGGCTCATACAAATATAAAAGGATTCGTTTTATTCGTTTTCGATATTTTTTTTATAAAACGAATCGAATGTATTTACCTTGTTACTGGTCCCTGATCACTGATCACCGATCAATGCTCGAACATTTTTACCGATGGCAGGCCACCACTCATCAAGGCCCAGGGTACGGGCGTCCGATTGGAAGGCGGGCGGGAAGGCCTCCAGCGGATCGCCGGCCAATATGGCCGCGCTGATGGCTTCGTCAAAGCGGTAGGTCTGGGCGGCGGGAGCAAGATGACCGTGGTTCATGGGGCAGGCTTGCTGGCAGAGCAGGCAGTCGTACACGCTGTTGTGCCACTCCGGCTGGATCCAGGCCGGGAAGGGATCGGGCACTTCGTTGAAGTAAGACAGGCAGCGCTCGTTATCGATGAGGAAGCGCTCGGCGCGGATGGCACCAGTAGGGCAGGCGGCCAGGCAGGCTTTGCAGGTCTGGCACAGGGCAGCCACCCTCGCTTGAGGCAGCCAGTCATCTTCGGCAGCGTCCAGATCGGTGAAGTAGCCGGCATAAGAGAAGTTGCTGCCCAGCCCTTCAATATAGGTGATGTTGTTGCGGCCATAGGCGGCCAGGCTGTGGCTTCCCAGGCGTTTGAAGGGCAGGTTGGGATCGGCGGCCAGATGGTACCCGGCGGCGTGCAGCTCGGCGCGCAGCCAGGCCTCGGCCGCATCAAAGCCGGCCCGCACCAGGCAGCGCAATTGGAACTCTTGCCCGCCGTGCTCGACGGTCACATTGGCATAAAATGGGTGGGGAATGGCCTGCAGCAAAATGGAACGCGGCGTAAAGGGCAGGTCAGCGGGGGGAGCGAGGCGGTATTTGTGGGCCACGATCCATTGTTGGAAGCCGTTGAGTTCCTCCTGTGCGGCAAAGTCGCTTAGTTCGGCGGCCACCTGGTCCAGCCGCGAGAGGTGAAACACAGCCAACCGTTCGTTGCGTGCGAGCGCTGCTAATTTGAGCGATTCGATCAAGGATTTGCCTCGTTGCAAAGGATTTGTTCTGGTAAATTATGCCACAATCAGCGTTTGTTTCCCTTTTGTTTTAAAGGCGTTTAGATTTCGCGAACTTAAAAAGCAACCCCACAATCGTATTCCACCAGGGTTGTAATTTCGCCGCCCAAAATTTTGATCGGGTTGTCTTTGCTAAGGGTCACTTTCTTTTCCAGGAAACCGCCCCATTTGGTGAATTCCACCCAGCGCACCACAACATTATCAGCATTGATTGTAACCGTAGGAGTGAAGTCGATCTGAGCTGCTTTTTGTAAAGTCTCTTCTGGCAGGCTCAGATCTAAAAAATCAGCCAGATCCTGGGAAATGAGATTGAGGTCACTTTGGTCACAGATGATTGTGGTGTCATTGTAGTTAGCGTGCCAGTAGAGGTAGAACTGTTCCCCCAGGGTGGTCAGACTGATGTATTGGAAGTAGCTTTCAGGTGATTGGTCAACCTCTACCGCGTGCATATAAATGGTTGGGGGATACAGGGCTTCATTGTAGGGTTCGTCTTCTTCTGTTGCAGATAGACTGTCATATAGCTCAGTTTCTGATCTGAAAGGAGCACTGTTGATCGAGCGGTTGTAAACCATTGGGTGACCGCCCATATCACTGTAATAATACAGGTAATCAAGCGTTTCACCCGTTTTCATATGCAAATGGTTTAGCACGGTGAAGTATTCATTTGGGTCGAAATCTCCCGGCTCATAGTAAGCAGAGTATTCCATCAAATGAGGTGGAATCTCTTTTGAAGAATGGAGGGAATTCATGCCATCAATAACTGCGCGGCAACCCGCTTTCATTGAATAGGTTCCGGGAGATCCCTGTGAACGCAAGTGGGAAAATAAAGTGCAGGATGCCAGTAAAAAGGAGATGAGTGCACCCATTAAGAATAGAATTGTTGTCTTTTTCATTGTTTCCTCCCTGTTTTATTTTTATTGTATAACCGCTTTGCAGAAAGAGGAAATGAATTATCTTTCGAAAATGGGCAGCATAAAAAATCTGACTCACCCGCGGGTAAGCCAGATTCATGTTCTTCCTGATCACTCATCACTGATCACTTTTGTTTTTACTACTCTCGACTCTCAATTCTCTACTCTCGTGTTCTAAGCACATGCGTCACGGCAGTAGAGGCGGGACCGCCCAGGCATTGAATGACAGCCAGTTTGGCATCAGGCACCTGGTTGGCGCCGGCTTCTCCGCGCAGTTGCAGGGCAGCTTCTACGGCCTGGTAGACGCCTTTGGCGCCGATGGGGTTGCCGCGCGCTTTGCAGCCGCCCATGGTGAGGAAGGGTAGCTTGCCTTTGGGGCTCAGCACGTCCAGGTTCAATTCGCCCGCTTTTCCTTGCTCAGCATAACCGCCGGCTTCCAGGCTGAGCGCAGCGTAGATGGAGTAAGAGTCGTCCAGTTCAAGTACATCGGCGTAGAGGGGCATCACACCGGCCTGACGGCAGGCGCTATCCAGTGAAGCCCGCACAGCCCCAAAGGCCAACGGGTCCACGCGGTCGTGCAGGGCCAGGGTATCAATGGCCACCGCGGAGCCGAGCACGTTCACCAGCTTGTGGCGCAGGCCGGCAGGCACCAGATCAGCGCGGGTCAGTACCACGGCGGCGGCGCCATCGGCAAAGGGGGAGGCGTCATACATATTGAGCGGATCGCTCACCTTTTCGGCGGCCGCATAGGTTTCGCGGCTCAGGGCGCGCTGGAAGTACCCGTTGGGGTTGTGCACACCGTTGGTGTGGGCCAAAACCGGGAAGGTGGCCAGGGCATCGGCAGGCAATTTGTACTGGTGCAGGTAACGCTGCATCAGCAGGCCGGCCTGCCCGGTAACACTCAGGCCGGGGACGCCTTCAAAGTCATAATCCATCTCGGTGGCCACGGCACTTTGTACCTCGCTGCCCACCAGATCGGTCCATTTTTCAACGCCCACCACCACCGCGGTATCTACATACCCGGAGAGGATGGCCAGGTAGGCCATGCGCAGGGCGCCTCCGCCAGAGGCACCGGCTGCTTCTACGGTGTAAGATTCGATGCCGCGCAGGCCGGCGTAATCGCTGAGCAGGGCGCCAAGGTTGGCCTGATGGCTGATGATGGAAGAAAGCATGTTGCCGATGTAAAGCGCCTGGGGCTGCATGCCGCCGCTATCAGTAATGGCGGTACGGATGGCACGAACAGCCATCTGGCGCAAGGAAAGGTCCCAATGTTCGCCGACCGGAATTTGCCCGATGCCGGCAATAACTACATCTGTCATGATGGGCTCTCCTCTACTTCATCGCTATGTTGTGGCGGAAACGCAGATAGGTGCCGTAATCGATCTCCACGCGGCGGGCAATGTAATCGGCTGTGCTGCGGGCGCGCTCGCGGCCTTCCAGCAGCTTTTCGGTGACCACAAACGAGTAGGCGTCAGAACCGGACCCGGAGCCGTAGGAGACCATCAGAATACGGTCACCAGGTTTGGCAATATCCAGTACAGCGGTGAGGCCGATGAGCGAGGATCCGGCGTAGGTGTTGCCAATGGTGGGCACCAGCAGGCCGGGTTTGATCTGCTCCGGGCTGAAGCCAAGTGTCTGGCCGGCTTTAACGGGGAACTTGGGGTTGGGCTGATGAAAGACGGCGTAGGTGTAATCAGCGGCAGAACGGCCCAGGCCGTTTAGCATCATCTGGCCGGCGGTCTCCACGTGGGTAAAGTAGGCGGGTTCGCCGGTAAAGCGCTGGCCGTGCTCTGGGTACTTCTGCTCGGCGCGGCGCCAGAAATCAGGGGTGTCAGAAACGTAAGAGTAAGCGGCTTCCAACTCCACCGCAGCTTCTTCAGCCGGGCCAAAGATGTAAGCAGCGCCACCAGAACTGGCCGTGTACTCCAGGGCATCACCGGGTTTCCCCTGGGCGGTGTCCATGCCAATGGCCAGGGCATACTTGCCCATGCCGGAGCCGGTGAGGGCGATGGCCGCGGTCATGGCCTCGCTGCCTGCTTTGCAGGCAAATTCCCAGTCACCCGCCGAAAGGTTATGGGAGGCGCCAATGGCCTCTGCCACGATGGTACCGCTGGGTTTCACAGCGTAGGGGTGCGACTCAGAACCCACCCACACGGCGCGCAGCTCACAGGGGTCAATGCCGGCGCGGGCCAGTGCGTTGCGGGCGGCTTCGATGGACATGGTGATCACGTCCTCATCCAGGCCAGCCACCGACTTCTCTTTGACGGGTGATCCGCCCTTGCCCCCCGTCCAGATGCGGGCGATCTCGCTGCCCGGCAGGCGGTACTGCGGCACGTAAGCCCCATAGCCGATGATGCCGATCTTGCGATCTGGTATGAGTAAAAGGTTCCTGGCGTTGCTAAAGTTGGTTGAGTTCATAAAAGTTGTTACTCCACTTGTGCGGTCTCTCCACAACCAGCGGCTGCGGAAGG
This sequence comes from Anaerolineaceae bacterium, assembly GCA_034933225.1. GTDB lineage: Bacteria > Chloroflexota > Anaerolineae > Anaerolineales > Anaerolineaceae > UBA6107. Next base: position 18,601 of record JAYFNV010000028.1, read on the forward strand.
TGCATCTATTATTAGTATACAGGGTGTCCAGGTGGGCACCGTATTGCAATCTTAACGGTGCAGCACTGGCAAAACCTATCAAGTATTTAGAGAAAACCCCGGATGGGGAATCCGGGGCTTCGCATCGATGCACTATGATGGAGATGAAAACAAGAGCAACTTGTCTGAACAACAATAATTATACACATTCCAGTGTCTGTTATACAATAGGCTCATGAGCGGACTGGCAAAAAGTGTGTTTGAACTATATCAGGTCGATCTGACCGGCGCCTGGACGAATGAGGCGCGGGCCACCCTGATGGAGGCCTGTGAAGACCTGTTTGGTGCCTGGGCGGTGCGCCAGGAGAACATCCGTTGGCTGCGTGGCATGCCCATCATCGCCGAACCCATCCGGCAACTGGGTCTCACCTGCGCCCAATGGATCAAGTTCAACCCTGCCGTCCTCAGCAAGTGGACGGTTGTTCATGAGTTTGGCCATGCCTGGGATTTTGCCAGCGGGCTGCGCAATTCCTCCAGAATGCAACACTTCACTCACAGTTGGGGGCCGCTGCCGCTGCTGCATCAGTGGCGCCCCGCGGATGAGCGCTTTTGGTACCATCCCGGCTCACTGCCGCCTCCCTGCGGCAAAGACCGCAACTTCAACCGCTTGGAAGATTTTGCTGAAGCAGTGGCCGCTTATGTTTACCCAGAAGAGGCCAAAAAGCGAGCAGACGAACGCGGTATGGGCTATGAGCTTTACGGCTACGAGAGTTTCTACGCCACCCCGCGCGGCCGCTTCATCCACGAACTCATCCACACCGGTCGTTAAAAGCATCAGACCACGGGGGTTCCGTGGCCTGATGGAGGAGGTGAGAGGTTGAATTACTCTACCGGGTAAGTTTCGGTGCAATCGGGGGCATTGGAGCAAATATAGGTATAGGTGGGTTTTCTGAACAGATGTTTCTGAGTGTGCAGCACCATTTCTACACCGCAAGCAGGGCAATCGGGCGCCTCATTCATCACAGAGAAGGGGCGTTTGTCTTCCACTTCTTCCACGCTGTCCGTCACCGGTTCTGAGCTCATGCTGCTGGTGCGGGTAACGGGTTCAACACTGGCGGCGGCGGAACGGGAGGTCATTGCGGCGGGCACTACAAAACGAGGAGCGGCTTCTACGCGCTCGTTCTTGGGGCGCAGGTTCTTGGTCTGCTCCGGCAATTTATTACGGGCACGGGTGGCCAATACGATCTTGAGGAATTGATTGCCGTCAAACAGGTGCAAGGGCTTGCCTTCCGCCCACAGACGAGCTGCTTCTGTGATATAACCGGTGGTGATGAGTGCTGCGCCGTTGGCATCAGAGGCGCGCAGGGCGCCGTAAAGATCGCGGACAACCGGTTCACCCACTTTACCGCTGTAGCGTTTGCACTGTACCAGCCAGATCTCGCCGCGCTGTGAGCGCACGATCAGATCAATGCCGTGGTCGCCAGAACCGCCAACCACCTCTACATCGTGACCCTGAGCGCGATAGGTGTCAGCCACCATCTCTTCAAAGTCAGCGGGGGAGAGGGAGCGCAGTTCTTCCAGCGTACTGGCGGTGTACTTCTTGCGGCGTTCTTCTAATAGAATGGCTACCATAAAGGGGAAGAGCAATATTCCCAGCCCTAAAAAGAGGCGGGTATCCAGCGGCTCGGTGATGAGATGGAAAGTTTCCATCTCCATCAGGTAAAAGACCATTTTTGCAATTGCAAAAAGGCCCCAGGTGACGATCAATGCCAGGGTAGAACTGCGTAAGACAGCGCCAAACCCTTTTTGCCGTTTGGCAATGCCGATCAGCAAGACCACGAACATCACCGGCCAGGCCCCTACCAAAAACTTTGCCGCTACAATGGCTAAATCCAAGATCGTGTTCATAGCTCCTCCTCCAATACCTGATTAACAGAATTACAACTCTCTTAGTTGCAGGAATGGTGCCAAAGTAAAAGAGTGTGGAGAATGGAGAATAGAGAATAGTGATCGGTGAAGAGGGATCAGTGATAAGGAAGTTCAAGCAGTTGATTCTCTACCACGGTGTTTCCACCCTGCAAGATTTAGGTATGAAGGTTTTCCCAAAAAAGGTTTTCTTCGCGCAATTCGCGCCTTCGCGTGATAAAGGGTTTACACCACAAAAAACCCCCGCATTATACGGGGGTGAGAAAAACTAAATTGTCAGGCTTTGACCCGGCTCCAGCACGGCCACTCTGGCAGAGGTCTTTGCCTCCACGTCTTTGGCCCAGGCATAGGGGTCCTGGCGGATCAGATCAAAGGTGTTGTAATGGATGGGCACCACCTGTTTGAGACGCAGCATTTCCACGGCGCGCAGCGCATCGGCTGGCCCCATGGTGTAGTTATCCCCAATGGGCAGAGCGGCCAGATCCACGCCTTCATCACCGATGAGCTTCATATCGCCAAAGAGACCAGTATCCCCGGCCAGATAGACCTTCTTGCCTTCCGGAGTGGTCAGCAAAAAGCCGCAGGGGTTACCGCCGTATGCACCATCGGGCAAGGACGAGCCGTGAAGAGCGTTTGTGAGCTTCAGATAACCAAAGGGGTATTCAAAGCCGCCACCGATGTGCTGACCGTGCGTTTTGAGCCCTTTTCCGCCAAGATATCCGGCGATCTCAGCCACGCTGATGATGGTGGCGCCAGTGCGTTTGGCAATGGCCATTGTGTCGCCCAGGTGATCGCCATGTCCGTGCGTGACCAGAATGTAATCGGCGGGCACAGCCTCAGCGCTGATGGAGGCTTTGGGGTTGCCGCTGAGGAAGGGATCCACCAGCACATGTTTGCCAGCGGTGAACAGATCCATGGCGGCGTGGCCGTACCAGGTAAAAACCAGAGACATCAGAACCTCCTACTTGTTAATGGGAATCCAGGCGGGAGGCATCCTCAGGTCTGGGGTGTTGGCATAAATAGAAAGAAGCTCCTCATAAGCGTCATCTGGTTGCAGGGTCAGCCCGGCGATCTTATCCAACAGGGCAGTGTCTTTTTCAGTAAGCTGGTTGTCGTGTTTGCTGATGAGACCAAATGTGTCCCAGGGTAAGATCTCCAGGCGGTTGAGGGCCAGGAAATCGCGCACCAGATCGCCGCGGATGAACCATAAGCCGTGCATGTCCAGAATGCCGTACTTCTGCGCATCTGATTGGCCGCTGCGGCAGAGCAGCCAGGCCTTGCCGCCAGTGATGAACTGATACGAAGGCACGTCCAGTGTGCTGAACTTGATCCCCAGAACCTCTTGCTGCATCTCATCCAGTTGGGCATCCACCATCACCCAACGGGCTTCAGCCTGGTTCCAATATTCAGCCACCCAGTGGTCAATGTATTCGCCAGCTTTGAAGTATGCCCCAAATCCACATCTTGAGCGAGCGGGGATGCCCTTGAGGCGTAAAAAAGCCGCCAGCAGGTTGCTAAAATCACGACAGTTGCCAACGAGACGTTTTTCAGGGGGACGGGCAGTCGTGAGTGGAGAAGCGTCCAAGGCATAAAGGGCAGGGAACTTCTCTGCGAATGAACGCAGGTTCACCTCTTCCTTGCGGCCGGGCGTCAGGCTGATGCCGTAACGTTCGGCCCAAAACACGTGGATCAGCAGCCCCTGCACCACCTTGATCAGTTCACCAAGGTCATCTGGCAGCATCTCTGCGCGGATATCAGTGGGTAAAGTGCTCAATGGGCCAGACTGACGATAATAGCTCAGAATGTCTTCTTGTTGGGACTTTTGCATGTGATCTCCAATTAGGTTAGGCAGGGTCGCCCAATGGTGGGGCGAAAGAAGCGGTCTCGGCCGATGTGAGCAGGGATGTGGCAGAGGTCAGCCCATCCGGGGGCGGTAAGGTGGCGAGCAGGCGTAAGATGCGCACAAGAGAAGCGCTGGTTTCATTTACATAGCGCTGCATATTGACTTCGCTCAAATACGGGTAAGGTCGGTCCAACACCCAATCTGTAGAGGGGTGGCTGTAAAAATCGCGGATATAGTCTACCTGATGTTCAAAAGCATCTTGCCGCACAAAGGGCAATGGCGATTGTGGAATGGGCATCCTTAAGAAAACCCGCCAGAATAGACAATTTGGGTGGTCGCGCACATAGCGCTGATCCAGGGCATACCAATCTTCTTTGATCGTGTCCCAGGCTTTGACTTCAGGGTTGTCTTCAAACAGGTGAGCATAGGCTTGACGTGAGGCTTTGCCGATGCGGTCTGCCCAGAGATGGTCGCTGGCCAGGTGAACAAAGTAGCCAGTCAAAAAGCTGGCCAAAATAGGTTCCTGCTGGCGATTGACGGAGCTTACATAGCTGCGGTAGAACACCAGGTCCTGAGCGCTGCCTTCTCCACTACCAACAGGGAGGAAATGAGAGATCTCCTTGGGTGGGTCAAACTGGGTCCAATCGGCGTTGGGCAGACCGGAATCTGGCGCCAGGCTGCCGAAGGTGAAGGCTGTTTCGTCCAACCAGGAGCATTGCTGCAATATGTTTTCTGCGATGCGTAAATGACTGATCCATGATCCCATAATTGAATTTTACTCTGATTTGTTGCATTTTCGAATTTTGCGTATCTCATTGAAAACTTAATTGTTAATAATCAGTAGATTCCCTGCATTGTACAGCCCTTATTTAAAGGACGGCTTGTGAACCCTTACGAGACATTATTACAGGTAATGAACTACATAAGTGATGGGGTCTATTTTGTTGATCTTGATCGAAAGATTACTTACTGGAATGAAGCAGCCAGTAAAATTACCGGCTATAGTGCCGCTGAGGTGATGGACCGTCCCTGTTTTGACGATGGCATGGGACACATCTCTGAGGATGGAACGCATTTATGTGGCGCAAGTTGCCCGCTCAAGCTGACTTTACATAGCGGTGATATTCAAAACAATCGGATCTATTTACTGCACAAAGAGGGGCACCGGGTGCCGGTTTGGGTCAAAGTGGTTCCCCTAAAGGACGAGGCTGGTAAGATCGTGGGGGCGTTTCAGGTATTCAACCGCGAAGTGGAAAAACAAGCGATCAGTACTGAATTGATCGAATTACGTCAGAAGGTTGAAACAGATGCCCTGACCGGTGTAAAGAGCAGAGGGTATCTGGAGAGCCGCCTTGAGACCATATTGTTGGAAAAAAGGCTGCTCAACTATTCATTCGCGCTTTTATTCATTGATATTGACCATTTTAAAACGATCAATGATGAGTACGGTCATGTTGAAGGTGACCGCGTTCTGAAAATGGTAGCCAACACGCTGGTAGAAAACACCCGCGAAGAGGATATTGTTGGCCGCTGGGGTGGAGATGAATTCCTGGCCATCCTAAAATCTCCCGGCTCGCGCAGTGAAGTCCAGTTAATTGCCGAAAAATTACGAATTTTACTGGAAAATTCGATTCTTTCTTCCAACCTGGATCGGGTGAAGATCTCCGTTTCAATAGGAGGCGCTTTCCCTACCACAAATGACACCGTAGAAGCCATCATCGAGCGGGCAGACAGGTTGATGTATCAGAGCAAGCATACCGGGCGTAACCGAATTACCTTACAAGCGGAAAATTAAATTTAAAAGGAACGGATGCAATCCGTTCCTTTTATAGTAATTACAGAGAATTTACGGTGTGACCTTAAAGGATTTGGAAAAGGAAGTACCCGTACGGCTATCAGCACTATAGACCGTAACAGTAATGGTTAAACTGTGGCCGGTTGGATCATAGGTAAACTTACCTGAGCTGTAATTGGCTACTACGCCTTCTTCGCCCTGAGTAAGATCCTTTTGGTTAGAAGAGACTGTACAACCGCTATAGGATGTAAAAGTATCTGAAGCGTTGGTTAGCGTAGTGCTGGTGTCATTGTCTTTAATAACAATTTTTATTGATTTCCAGGTAGAGGAACCAGTGTTCAGGACACGGATTTTCACATAGTAATTGCCGCTGCAACTATCCAACCCTTCGTAATCCAGATCAATTCCCGGGGCAACTGTGGGGGTGTTGGTTGGGGTATTGGTAGGCTGGGCGGTATAAACTGGCAGAATATCTGTACTGCCGGAGACGGTAGCGTATTTTCCCCAAACCCAGCAATACCCGTTGGGGTTATCCGGATTGACCACATAGAAGTAGTCATTGTATGAGTTCTTGCCTGTGGCTTCAACTGTCTGGCCCGCTGTAAGGGAGGTGATCAGCCGGTAGTATGAGGCGGGGCCAACACGGCAATTGGTGTTTTCCGTGATGGTCAGCCATACCCCAGATGGGGTAGCCGTATTGGTGGGTTCTGGGGTCAGGGTAACAGTGGGGGTCAGCGTCTCAGTGGGGGGAACGGGGGTGGGTTGACCTGGTTCCAGGGTGGGGGTGATAAATTGCTGCACGGCGGCCAGGGTTGCGGCCAGTTGGGTCTGTTCAACCCGTAAAGCCACCATGGTCTGCATTTCCACGTCACTGGGGGTCTGTTGTGCCGTCAAGTTACAGGATGAAAGCACAAACATGAGCAAAACTGGAAGTATCCAGTAGATGGTTCTATTTTTCATTTTTCTCCTCCTAACTTCTAATCATATCTCCAATCATACCCAAGATAGGGAGGATACGCAATGGATAAAAAAGGTCCGGATTTTCTCCGGACCCAGGTTGTCACTTTTTCTTGGTGTTTTTCTTGCTGGTGGTAACTTCTTTTTCGATCATCTCCGCCAGACCGCCGAGGAGATTTTCAGCCTGCGATACCGCCTGGTCGTTGCTCAAGAGAGCTTTCACCTGAGTTCCAAAGGGAGCGGGCAACTTCTTACTGATGAAGTCCACAACGATGGTGACGATGGTCAAAGCGGTGGCTTCATTGATGCCGGTCTTTTTTACAATAAGTGCAACTAATTCATTCATGAATCCTCCAAGAATTTTCTCTATCTTATCCTCTTACGTTTTGCAAGTAAAGGGAATTATGTAGTTAAGAAAAAAACCACCCCTGAGGGTGGTTGTGATCGAGACGATGTTCTTAGTGAACCAGGGTGCCTATCTTTTCGCCAAAGAGGGCGGCTTTGAGGGCACTCTCATCCCAGAGGTTGAGCACCAGTATGGGTAATTTGTGTTCCATGCACATGGTGATGGCCGTGGTATCCATAACACCGAGGCGTTTATTGATGAAATCGATATAGCTGAGTTCGTCGAACATAACCGCATTGTCGTTCTTCTTGGGGTCGCAATCGTACACGCCATCCACTTTGGTAGCTTTGATGAGCACGTCAGCGCCAATTTCCATTGATCGCAAGGCTGCGGCTGTATCGGTGGAAAAGTAGGGGTTGCCGGTGCCGCCGCCAAAAATAACTACGCGGCCTTTTTCCATGTGGTGAATGGCGCGGCGCCAGATATAGGGTTCGGCGACCGTTTTCATTTCGATAGAGGTCATCACACGGGTCATGACTCCCTGGTGTTCCAGCGCATCCATCAACGCGAGGGCGTTCATGACAGTTCCCAACATGCCCATATAATCAGCAGTGGCCTGGTCCATGCCCATTTCCTGGCCTACACGGCCGCGCCACAGGTTACCGGCACCGATGACAATGGCAACATCCACACCCAGCTCGCGGACCTCTTTGATCCGGCGGGCAATGTCTTTGGCCTGAACTGCATCGATCCCTGACCCACCTGCTGCGGAAAGGCTTTCTCCGCCCAGTTTGAGCATGATCCTGTGATATTTTAAAGTTTGCATGAACTCCTCCAAAAAATTAAGAAAAGACCAACCTTTCGGTTGGTCTCTAAGAGACTATTCTTCTTCCGTGTCTTCCGAACCGCTGGTCTCACCTAGAGCCCAACGCTGGTAACGACGGATGATGATATTCTCGCCAATAGCGGCGATCTTCTGGTTCAAGAGTTCCTGCACGGTAATGCTCTCATCGCGGATGTAGGGCTGGTTGAGCAGCACAAATTCATCTTTGAACTTCTTGATGGAGCCTTCCACGATGCGGGGGAGAACACCATCCGGTTTGCCTTCTTCTTTGGCTTTGACGGTAGCGATCATGGTTTCGTGTTCGATCACTTCTGCCGGGATATCAGCCTCAGAGACGTAATCGGGGTTGGTTGCAGCAATCTGTAGAGCAATCTCGTGAGCAAATTCGCGGAAAGCTTCAGAGCGACCGACAAAATCAGATTCACAGTTGACTTCTACCATAACGCCTACACGACCGTTGCCGTGTGTGTAGAGCTCGAGAACGCCCTCAGAGGCCTGTCGGCTGGCGCGTTTGGTGGCGGTGGCCAAACCCTTCTGACGCAAGTAATCGAGGGCGGCATTCATGTCGCCATCAGACTGCTCAAGAGCTTTGCGGCAATCCAAGAAACCAGCACCAGTGGCTTCGCGGAGGGTTTTGATCATTTCTGTAGTAATAGCCATGCTCAATCCTTTTGTGTAGATTTACCGGAGAGTCAGATCTCAGTGCAGGGCACTGAAATGTGCGAGCCGGGGGTTTTGAAATTGCCTATTTCTCTTCGACGTCTTCGACTTCGTCAGCGGTCTTTGTGCCCATTTTAGCAAGGGTGGCTGCACCGAGGAGATCTTTGTCTTCAAGAGTGCTTTCTTCATCCATACGCGGGCGGGCGGGAGAGGCGGCGCGGGAAGCGGCGGGCTGATCAGCGGCTACTTCGGCGTCTTCCTGCTCTTTATTGGCGGCTTTGCCTTCGATAACGGCATCGGCGATCTTGCCTACCAACAGTTTGATGGCGCGGATGGCATCATCATTGGAGGGGATCACATAATCCACACCACGGGGATCGCAATTGGTATCTACCAGGGCGATCACGGGGATGCCTTTGACGTTGGCTTCGTGGACAGCGGTGTGCTCGCGCACAACATCCACAATGAAGACCAGGTCAGGCAGGTTCTTGAGGTTGCGCACACCAGCCAGACGGCTTTCGAGGCGTTTGATCTCACGTCCGATGAGCAAGCCTTCTTTTTTGGTCAAGCGGTTGATATCACCACTGTCGCGCAGGTGCTCAAGACGTTCGAGCTCCTGAATACGGCTGTACATAGTGGACCAGTTGGTGATCATGCCACCCAACCAGCGCTCGGTCACATAGGGCATACCGCAGCGAATTGCTTCTTCGGTAATGGTTTCCTGTGCCTGGCGTTTGGTTCCAACAAACATCACCTTACCACCGGCTGCGGCAGTATCGCGCACCAGGTTGTAGGCGGTGGTCAATAATTTGACGGTTTGCTGGAGGTCGATGATATGGATTCCGTTGCGTTCGGTGAAGATGTAAGGACGCATGTACGGATTCCATTTGTTGGTGCGGTGCCCGAAATGAACACCGCTTTCCAACAGGGCTTTCATGGAAATAATGGAACTCATGGGTAGTACTCCTTTGCGTTTTGCTTCCGCCTCCTTATTGCTCTTCCCTCACTGCTTGTGGCAGCACGCAGGAAGAATCGGGAGACGTGCTTGATATGTGACTGTGGCTTTTACCACAGCCGACCTAGTATATCATAATTTCTATCGGTAGAGAATAGCGGGGGTGTGAAATGATAGGAGGATAATGTGAATTACCAGGTTCCTGTATAATTTTAACAGAAAATACTGAAAAGACCCTGAAAAAGGAGCATGGATGCACATTTTAGTAACCAATGATGATGGTGTTTTTGCGCCGGGTTTGCTGGCTCTGGTAAAGGAAATGAAGAAGTTGGGCAGGGTATCTGTTCTGGCCCCAGACCATAACTGGAGTGCTTCCGGCCATGTAAAAACACTCTCCCGGCCCTTGCGTGCCAGACCGGTTGAATTAGAGGATGGCACCCCAGCACTGTCCAGTGATGGAGCCCCCTCTGATTGCGTTGCTCTGGCGGTGATGGGTGTAGTGGATGGTCCTATTGACTTGGTGGTCTCTGGGATCAACACCAATGCCAACATAGGCCATGACGTTACTTACTCTGGCACCGTCACAGCGGCCATGGAAGGGGTGATCTCCGGCATTCCCTCCGTAGCCGTCTCTCTGGATGCGCCGGAGTACCACAGCGGACCGTTGGACTATTCTGCTGCCGCAGCGGTAACCCGAAAGATATGCGAGGCGCTGCTTAACCACCTTCTACCCAAGAATGTGCTATTAAATGTAAATGTCCCTTATTTAGAGGAAAAAGATATCAAGGGGTACAAGATCTCCCGCCAGGGAATGCGAATTTACAATGACCAATTGGTGAAACGGGAAGATCCGCGCGGCCGACCATATTATTGGATCGGTGGCGATCCGCCAAGTGGGGTAAACGAATTGGGCACCGATTTTGGTGACCTGGCTGCCGGGTTTGTTTCCATCACCCCCATTCAACTGGATATGACCGCTTACTCCTTGATGGAAGAACTGAAGAGCTGGAAGATCGCAGATGATGAATGACTTCCCGTTGTCTGACAATTTTCGGTTGACTTTTCTTAAATAAAGTTATACATTGATTGAAGTAACAGGTGTTTCTTAACAACCCCATATCACAAGGTCCACGTTCGTAAAGGAGAAAAAGATGCAGTCAACAACCGTCAAAGACTGGATGAAAGACCTGGTCGTCTTTATCAACCCTGATGCGACAGTAACAGAAGGTCTTGCGTTGATGCGCCACCGATACTCCGACAGTCTGATCATTGAAAAAACATCTGACAATGCGGCCTACGGTATCGTCACTTCAATTGATATCAGTGACAAGATTGTGGCGCAAGGGAAAAACCCGGCTGAGACAAAGATGCGCGATCTCATGGTCTCACCGGTCATCACCGTTCCCCTCAATATGCTCATTGGGGAATGTGCGGAGCTGATGTTGAAACACCACATCCATCACCTGCCAGTTGCCGATAAAAGCGGGAATATCGTCGGTATGATCTCTTCCAGCGACTTTTTAGTGGTCGCTGAGGCGATGGGGACGAACTTTAAAGAGCGCAGCCTGCATTAAAAACCTTGACAATTTCCACTGACGCATCGTGTATAATAACCCTCGATGCGTCGTTTACTTTTAACCTCAACTTCAATCATTGTCGTGCTGACACTTCTGTTGGTCAATGTTCCACAGAAGGCTTCTGCCAGCGATATCTCTGCCTATGAACTGATCGCCTGGGCGAACAATCTGCGTTCCGCCTATGGGCTTTCAGGCCTGACCGAGAATTCGATCATTGATGCCTCTGCCCAATGGACTGCTGAAACGATGGCAGCCAGTGGAGTCTGCCAGCATCTTGCCAGCCAGGGTTACCCTGGCGTGCGGGAACGCCTGACCAATTCCTGGGGGTATGGCGGCGGTAAGACCGTTTGGGCAACTGAGAACATGGCTTGCGGTACTTCTCTGACCATTGATGCTATTTCTGGTTACTGGGCAGATGCTGACCATATGCGCCCTGCAGTGGATGCCAACTACCAGGAAGTAGGGGCTGGTGTAGCGGTTGGTTCCAACGGCTGGACCTACGTGGTTTTACAGGCAGCCTGGGTGGAGGGAGGCAGCGGTGGTGGCACTTCTGTTACCACCGTACCAGTTGCAACCACAGATTCCACGGATAGCGTAAGCCAATGGATGAGCCCTGTTGTTACCTCTACCCCCAACTATGACGGCTACATCTATCATGTGGTAAAAAGCGGGCAGACCTTATTCTACATTGCACTGGCTTATGGTGTAACAGTAGACTATATCAAAGAACAGAATGGCCTGAGCTCGAATGACATTTATGAGGGGCAAACGCTTAAGATCATGCAGGCGCCCACTCCTACCCCTACGGCTACTTTTACCCCAACACCTGTCTTTCCTACGCGTACCCCCACGTTAAAATCTTCGCCGGTTACGCCAACGCCCGAGTTGACCGCGACCCCCACGCCCAAGCCCTCCCTGGCAGCTGAATTACCCAAGCTGGACAGGCAGTTCTTAGGGCTGCTTCTGGTGGTCTTAAGTGGATTGGGACTGTTGGTAGTTGTTTTGTTGAACTTCATAAAACCGAGAGCAAAAGCGCCCCCTGCACCCGCTGCGCCGGTAAAAACAGAGCCGGTGGTGGAGCCTGAACCTCCCAAGAAAAAGCCACGTGCCAAGAAAACAGAGCCCAAACCTTAATGGTTTGGGCTTTTCTTTTACTTGAGGGATTGTCTGAGTTGTTTTTCCAGCGCCAGAAAACCGGGAGAGTAGCGGATCTCATCTGTGCGCGGACGTAGCAGGGGCACTGGCAGGTCCAGGGTGATTTTTCCAGGTCGCGGGCTGAGCACCAGAATTCGATCAGAGAGCAGCAATGCTTCAGAGATAGAGTGGGTGACCAATATCACCGCGGTCTGGCTGCTTTGCCAGATGCGTAATAACTCGCTGCCCATACGTTCACGGGTAAGCGCGTCTAATGAGCCGAAAGGCTCATCCAGCAGCAGAATATCGGGTTCCTGGATCAGAGCGCGGGCAATGGCCACCCGCTGGGCCATGCCGCCGGAAAGTTCATCCGGCCAGGCATTGAGGAAATCTTCCAGACCTACCAGGCTGGCAAACTCTTTGGCGCGTTCAAGCGCTACCTCAGGGGCAACCCCCTGTAACTCGAGCGGAAGCAGTACGTTTTCGATGACGGTGCGCCAGGGCATGAGGTTGGCTTGTTGAAACACCAGGCCGATGCGCGGCTGGCTATTATTATGGGTGAACTGCACTTTCCCCAGGGTGGGCGGCACCAGCCCTGCAATGACGCGTAAAAGCGTGCTCTTGCCGCTGCCAGAAGGACCTAACACAGAGAGGAATTCCTGGTCGTGCAGGGTGAAGCTGACCTCGCTCAACGCGTGCAGAGATTCAGCACCGTCTTCAAAGTTGACGCTGATCTGCTCTACTTCCAGTAAGGGGGGCATTGTCCGGGTCATTTGGGTAAGTACTCGTTCGTGAAAGTCTGGGTCAGATCAAGGGATTGGCTGAGCAGACCCATTTTGAGCAGGATGTTTTGCATGTTCTGCCAGGCTTCGGGTCTGGAATATCCATAATGATCAGTCTTGAACATCTCGATGGAATTCAATAAAACTTGTTTCTGTGTCTTTTGGTCAGAAGAAGCCAGAGTGGAGACGTATTTTTTGCTGATCTCAAACGCTTCATCTGGATGAGCTACGGTGTATTCAATGCCGAGCAGAGTGGCACGAACCATCTTTTTTACCAGTTCAGGATTGTCCTGAAGGGTTTTTTCGTTGGTGATAAGCCCATTGGCAACCAGATCGACAGCATCAGATGTTTTAAAGAGCACATACTCCACGCCCTGGTTCTGCAACTGAGCCGGTTCGTTGGCGGTGTAAACGATGACGGCATCTTCCTGGCCAGCCACCAGTGCGGCCACCTGGTTGTACCCAATGGAATCGAGGGTCACATCTTTGGCGCTCAGACCCGCTGAGTCCAGCAGCGCCATGCCGCCGATGTAATTGGCGCCATAAAGACCGGGCAGGCCGATCTTTTTGCCTTTCAGATCGGCAAGTGTTGTGATGCCAGAGGACTTCTCTGCAACGATGCCCACCGGATACTGTTGATACCAGGCCATCACATAGGTCACCGGCAGTTCCTGCGCGCGGGCTAGAAGCACCTGCTCCCCACTTACTACCGCAAAGGTCAGCTTTCCGGTGCCTACCAAAACGGTGTTGTCATTTTCCATGCTGTAATCAATGGAAACATCCAGACCTTCATCGCGGTAATACCCTTTTTCAATGGCCACATAAAGAGGCGCAAACTGCACATCAGGGACGTACCCAACTGGCAGAGAAATGGAAACGAGGGAATCAGCGCCTGACGGGACTGTACCAGTAGCGTTGGAGCAACTTGAAAGGATAAAGGTGAGCACCAGTAAGAATGGAAGGATGCGTTGTTTCATGGAATCTCCTAATGTTTATGCTGTTTCCAGGGCATGGTCAAATTTTGGGCGACCATGGCAAGCCCGTAAAGAATCAGAGCCATGGTGATAAGAGTAAAAATGGCCACAAAGACTAATGCCATATCGTATTGCCCGCGCCCCAGGTTGATGAGGAAGCCAAGCCCGCTGTCTGAGCCTACGAACTCTCCGACCACTGCCCCCACAACAGAGAGGGTGGCACCAATGCGTAGCCCTCCAAAGAGAACAGGCAGGGCGGCAGGCAGCTCTAAATATTTGAGCATCTGGAATTTGTTGGCGTGCATCGAGCGCATCAGATCGCGCAGATTGGCGGGTACATCCCGAAAGCCGATGATGGTATTGACCAGCACCGGGAAAAAGACAATGAATGTGCAGATGATCACTTTTGAGATCATGCCTGACCCAAACCAAATGATGAGGATGGGTGCAATGGCCACGGTGGGCACCGCCTGACCTGCCACCAAAATGGGGGAGATGAGCTGTTCCAGTGAGGAGGACCTGGCCAAAATGTACCCCAGGATCGTTGCCAGGCAAGTGCCGGTAAAGAGCCCAATCAGCACTTCCAGCAAGGTCACCGCTGTATTCGAAAGCAGGGTGCCATCTTGCAGGGTTTGCAAAAACTTGTTCCACACCGCAGCAGGGGAGGGCAGCACAAAAGCAGGCAGGTTGGCCCAATCGACCACTGCCGCCCAAAGGAGGACGGCACACAGGAGGGAGAGCAAGACCATCCATTCATTGTGGCGGATCAACTGTTCTGTGAGCGAATGGTTGGCTTTGCTGCGAAATTCAGTGGGTTGGTTAGAAAAGTGTGCTTTCAATAAAAAAACCTCGAAAAATTTTCTTCGGGGTCTGATAGGCAAGTATGTCAAGATACTTGAAAGAAGGCTCTTCTCTCATCCGGACTTTACCGTCGACCCTGGGATTTCACCAGGTCCTGCAATTGCTGCTCGTGGGTTATAACCACCGATCGGGAATTGGGAAGTTGTCTTCCCTCACCCTGCCCCGAAGAAGGTATTTAATTAATTTGGAGTATATACTCTGATTATCTCACTGTCAAGTCAGCGAGTGAGATTACAAGGGGCCTTTGCAACAAAATCAAGACATTCCTCGTAGAGTATAATGAATATGGACGTTTTTTAAGCGGCCATGAAAGGATGCAAATGAGTTTCTTGCTTGACCCGAATGTGACGTATTTATTGTTGGTGTTGGGGTTCGTTCTAGGAATTCTGGCCCTCTTTACGCCGGGTACCGGGCTGCTGGAAATTGGTGCACTTTTTGCCATCGCACTGGCCGGTTACGGCATTTATCAGCTTGCCATCAATTGGTGGGCATTGTTGATGATGGTAGCCGGAATCGTTCCCCTGATCTTTGCAGTACGAAAACCCAAACGTTGGTACTGGTTGCTTGCTGCCCTGGCTTTGATGGTGGCGGGTTCGATTTTCTTGTTCCCAAGAAACGCGGGCACAGAATCGATCAACCCCTTCTTTGCAAGCCTGGTGAGCATAGTGGCCATTGCCATTACCTGGTGGATCGGCCGCAAAGGACTGGAAGCGGTAAAGATGAGGCCTTCACAGGACCTGCGCAATCTGATCGGGCAGATTGGCGAAGCACGAACCCGTGTTCATCAGGAAGGCACTGTATACGCTGGCGGCGAAGAATGGTCAGCGCGTAGTCTGGAAGCCATTCCGGCGAGTGCCCAGGTAAAAGTTGTAGGCCGGGAAGGCCTTGTCCTGATCGTGGAACCAATAAAAGAGTCGAGTAAATAAGTTATTCTTTCATTTGGAGGAAAAAATGAATCCTGTACTGATCTGTTTGGTCATCGGCGTTGTGATCTTGCTGGTCATCTTTTTGGCAGCCGCCATCAAGATCGTACCAGAATACAAACGTCTGGTTGTTTTCCGCCTGGGCCGCTGTATTGGTCCCAAGGGACCTGGTTTGACCCTGTTGATCCCGTTCATTGATCGCCCGGTATCTGTTGACCTGCGTGAGCAGGTTCGTGAGATCCCCACCCAGGCATCCATCACCCAGGATAACGCTCCAGTTTCCATCGACTTCCTGTGGTACTACAAGGTATTTGATCCTGTGCAGTCTGTATTACAGGTTCAGAACTTTGAACTGGCTGCCCAGGGTATTGCCACCACCACTTTACGTTCTGTCATCGGCGGTATCTTGCTGGATGGTGTTCTTTCTGAACGTGAAAAGATCAACACCGCCCTGCGTGCCCGTTTGGATGAAGTGACCGAGCGCTGGGGTGTGAAAGTGACCAACGTTGAGATCCGTGAGATCGTTCCTCCGCGTGACGTGCAAGATTCCATGAATCGTCAATTGACCGCTGAACGTACCCGCCGCGCAGTTGTGACCGACTCTACCGGTACCCGTGAAGCTGCCATCAATGTGGCTCAGGGTGACAAACAATCCAACATCTTGAAGGCAGAGGGCGAGAAACAATCTGCCATTCTGCGTGCTGAAGGTGAAAAACAGGCTCAGTTACTGCGTGCAGAAGGTTATCAGAAGGCTCTTGAAGCCATCTATGCCGCTGCCAAGGATATTGACCAGAACACCATGACCTTGCAGTACTTTGAAACCCTCAAGAACATGGCTTCCAGTCCCTCCACCAAGTATATCTTCCCGATGGAGTTCACCAGCCTCATCACTGATTTTGTCAAAAAAGGCCAGTCCAAGTAATTGGGGCTTATTAGCATCTACTAGACCGTGCTGCGGGTCGAGACTGAAAAGGCTCCTCCCGCAGCCTTTTACTCTTATGAGCGATCACGAATTTCCATTAGAAAACGCAACGATCTCTGATCTGAACCAGTTACGTGAACTGGAGAAGATCTGTTTTGACCAGGATGCCTGGCCCCTTATGGAGCTCCTGGCCGTTTTGGTGATTCCCGGGTTAGTACGCCTCAAAGTAGATATTGATGGAAAGATGGCCGGTTTTATCGGCGGAGATGCTCACCGGTCTGAGGGGATCGGTTGGATCACCACAGTAGGCGTTCGCCCCGAATATCGGCGCCTTGGGTTGGCATCCAAACTCATTTTGGCCTGTGAGGAGGCCATGCAGATGTCCTCTGTGCGGCTCTCGGTGCGGCGCTCCAATTTTGGCGCTCAGCACTTGTACAACGGATTGGGCTATCATCATGTAGGGGTATGGGAAAAGTATTATGAGGACGGCGAAGACGCTTTGATAATGGAGAAAGTCATCCTTAAAAGAAGTTGACATTCCCGAACAAGCGATATATCATAACCCTATATTGGAGCGAAAACCATTATGCGAGTATCGGATTTCAAGATTTTTACGATTCGGAGTTACTAAGGCACGCAATATTTCTGCGTGCCTTTTTGTTTCCCATTTCAGATCAAGGAGACAGGTACCATGGACTACGGAATGATCGGCAAAATTGAAAAAGCAAAACGCTACGCTCAAGAGAAAAATCGCTTTGAGTTCAAAGGCCTAAAAGTAGAGGTCAAAGGCGATAATAATACTCACTATGTTTCCTATGACAATGGCGATTGGAAATGCGATTGCGAGTTCTTCACCCTTCGCGGCCGATGTGTCCATACCATCGCGCTTGAGACCATTCTGGAAGGAATGATCCAGGCAGAGCCCCTACCTACCGAGTAATTTCTTTTTCACCTGAACAAACAACTCACCCTGGCAGAGGGTCTATATTCCTTGCCAGGGTGAATGGTTTAATATGCTCTATTTATTGCGTATCCCCTATTTGGTTGACTGTTCTTCCGGTTGGGGCCATTCCTCTTTGAGCAGACCGTAGACCAAGGTGTCTTGCCAGTTGGGTTCCCCTTTGGCGTTGCGGGTAAAGAAGATGTTCTGGCGCAGATGCGCCTCGCGGGTGAACCCAAGCCGTTCCAGCAAGTGCCAGGAATTTTGGTTAGCCGGGTTGCAATTGGCAATCACTTTGCGGGCTGCAAGGCTGCCAAACAGGTGGGTTAACAAAGCGCCAACACTTTCACGGGCATAGCCTTGTTTCCAAAAATCGTTGTTGAAAACGTAACCTACTTCCCAGGTATGGTACTCTCCTTCTACGAAGTAGAGATTGCCAATGACCGGGCCACCTTTTAGTTGGACGGCCAGGAAGCGCTCATCCACGGAGCGCACGGCGGCTTCCATGCGCGCTTCTTCCATTGTGTAAACCGAGTAGGGTTCGTACCTCACCACTTCTTCTTTGGACAGGTAATAATAAAGATCGTCCTTGTCTTCCAGCGAGAAGGGGCGAATGAAGAGGCGTTGTGTGGAGAACTGGACCATGATAAGTACCTTTTTGGGGTGATAGAAGCAATCAAAAGCAAAGGGTGTTCTATGCGATCTTTTGCCAATTCTGAATTTCGATGATGTTGCCTTCAGGGTCACGGGCATAGACCATGGTGCCGATCTTGCCGGGGTAATTGGCCTTGATGAGCTTGCCTAATTGCCCGCCGCCCGCACTCAACACTGCCTGCAGGGTGGCTTCTACGTCATCCACTTCAAAGGCCAGGTGCGCCAGACCGCTGGCGTTGATGATGGGCTCACCGCTACCTATAACGGTATCGTATTGAAATATTTCCAGGGTGGGGCCGCTTTCGCCGTGGCCGGGAAGGAGCAAATGCTCGCCGATGATATGAGCTTCAGGCACACCGCTCAGATCTGCCAGCCAGGGGGTGCGCAGGTCACGGGTCTCGCCGATACTGCGGCACTGGAAGACATCTTTATAAAAACGGATCAGGCGCTGGGCGTCTTTGGCAATGATATTGGTATGGGCGTAGCGAAACATGGAAGGGCTCCCGTTCATCTTTTATTCGAACTCAACAAAAAAGCCATGCTACTTAAGCGCATGGCTGATTCAAGGCGGAGAGGGTGGGATTCGAACCCACGGTGACCCATAGAGCCACAACGGTTTTCGAGACCGCCCCGTTCAACCACTCCGGCACCTCTCCAAACGCCAAGATTATAACCGATAACGCTTAAATTTCCACCGTTTGCTGGTAATCGGGGTAGGCAACGGGGCCGATGCCCTCGTCTTCCAGCTTTTGTTTAAAGAGGGCGGCTACCTCTGGTTCACCGTGCACCAGGAAGATCTGCTTGGCATGCCCCTTTACTTTGCGAGCATATTGGAGGAGCATTTCCTGGCCACCGTGAGCAGAAAGCCCACCGATGGTTTCCACTTCAGCGCGGCGCTCAAAAAGCTGACCAAAGATGCGTACCTGCGTATCTCGTTCAGCCAGGCGGCGGCCCAGCGTATCAGGTGCCTGCCATCCAACGATGAGGATGGTGTTGTTGGGGTTTTCGATGTTGTTGCGCAAGTGGTGCAGGATGCGGCCAGTCTCTGCCATGCCGGAGGCCGAAATGATAACCATGGATCCCTTGAGGTCATTTAGCTTTTTAGATTCCTCTACAGAGCCGATGTATCTCAATCCTTTGAAGTCAAGCGCCGGATGGCGGCGCTGAAGCATCAATTGGCGGGCTTCTTCATCAAAGTACTCCGGGAACTGTAAGAATATCTTGGACGCTTCCACAGCCAGCGGGCTATCTACAAAGACAGGGAGCGCTTTGATCTCTCCGCTGGAGATCATGCGGTTGAGGAAGTAAACAATGTCTTGGGTACGCCCTACCGCAAAGGCCGGGATGATGACCTTGCCGTTGCGATTAATGGTCTTCACCATCACGTCGCGGAATTCAACATAGGCTTCTTCAATACTGCTGTGCGGCTTGTCACCATAGGTGCATTCCATAAGCAGATAATCTACATCTTCGTCCGGCAGTACTGGCTCGGGCAAAAGCGGCATATCCATGCGGCCGATATCACCAGAGAACCACATCTTTTTGTGGGTGCCGTTCTCATTAATGTCTAAGACGATGGCGGCGGACCCCAAAATGTGACCGGCGTTGACAAAGCGCACCGTCACCCCCGGCACAGGGGAGAAAGGCTGATCGTAATTGACGGGGTAGTATTGCTTGCAGGCTTTGATGGCATCTTCAGTGGTATACAACGGCTCCACCGGCTCTTCACCGCGGCGGGCGTTCTTCTTGGTGGCGTATTCCGCATCCGATTCCTGAATGTGGGCTGAATCGCGCAGCATGATCTCCCCCAAAGCGGCAGTGGGGTAGGTGGAGTAAATAGGGCCAGTAAAACCCGCTTTGACCAGGTTTGGTAAATTGCCACTATGGTCGATATGGGCATGGGAGAGGAGTACGCAATCCAGGGTAGTCGGGTCAAAATCAAAGGTGGTATTACGCTCATAAAAATCCTTGCGATGTCCCTGGAAGAGGCCACAATCCAGGAGCAGTCTGTGACCGTTGAACTCGATTAGATGTTGAGACCCGGTAACGGTCTGGGCAGCACCATTAAATTGAATTTTCATTCTGTCTCCTGTTTTTTTAGAACTGAGAGGATCTCTTTACCAAAATGTTCATTCCGCCAGGGAATGAGCTGCAAGATTTCTTTTAATTCCTTTTGTGTGGTGGGGTTCGCCCCGGCCACATTCTCAACAAAATCCCTGGGCAGGATCACATCAGATTCCACTTTCAATTCTTTGCCCTTGAGTTTACGCCATTCCCGCAATGAGTCCAAACGGTTCAAATAGGCTTCGCTCGGGCGCACCTTGCGCTCTTTGCGCAGGGGAGGAAGCGACTCTTTTTGTTTAAGAATATCCAGGATCTCGTTGGCATGCCGCTCAATGAAGCGCGGCGATGTGCCGCGAATAGCCTTCAGCTCATCATAGGTAGTAGGGACTTCTTTTATGAGCTTCATCAAGACTTCGTTGGTGATGATCTTGAAAGGTGGCACATTCTGTTTGCTGGCCAGGTTTTCACGGAAATCAACCAGCAACTGTAAAATGGCGGCTTCCTGCCCATCAATGGCGGTGGAGCCGGCCACCTTCCAGCAGGTTTGTGGCACGGGGACCCCTGCATGACCTTCCACACGGCAGGCCAGGTGGAAGTCTTCCAGAGCCAGCTCCCACAAGCCTTTCTCCTTCAGCTCAGCGGCCAGAATATTACGCAGCTCGTACAAGAAATGGCTGTCCTGGCAGGCATAGGTGAGCATTTCTGGCGTCAAGGGGCGGATGGCCCAGTTTGCGCGCTGATATTTCTTGTCCAGTTCAAGCCCCATGCGCGAGTTAAGTAAGGCTGCCAGACCGACGGCCTGTTCGCCTAAAATGCGGGCGGCGATCATGGTGTCAAAGATGTTGGCAAAGGTGAAATTAAAATCACGCTTCAGGCAGATGACATCATATTCTGAAGCGTGAAAGATCTTTTCTTGTTTCGGGTTGGCGAAGATGCCAGCCAGACAACTGAGGTCTTTGAGTACCAAAGGATCGAGCAAGTAATCCTGGGAGGCGGTACTGATCTGGATCAGACAGACCTGTTCGTAATAGACATATAAACTGTTTGATTCGGTATCAACGCATAAATAATCCGCTTGTTGAAGATCAGCGCTCATGGCTGCCAATTTTTGCGGTGTATCGATCCAAAGGGGTGTGACGGGGGTTGAATTTGGCATGTAGAAATTATAATGCATAAAAATTGATTAAAATTTATCGACGAAAAATTGACACGATTCAAATATTAATAATTCTTAAAAATGTGCAATAATATATGCAGTCAATAAGGCGGAACCGCGTGGAAATTTGGAGGAGAACATGAAAGAAAGAATACTGATCATAGAAGACGATGAAGGAATATTAAAGGTACTCCGACGCGCGCTTGTATATGAAGGCTACCAGGTCGATACTGCGCTGGATGGCGAGAGCGGCCTGAATTTGAATCGCGATAATCATCCTGATCTGGTGGTGCTCGATTGGATGCTGCCGGGCATGGATGGCATTGAAGTTTGCCGACGGGTACGTGAGGTGAGCAGTGTCCCAATTTTGATGCTGACTGCCAAGGAAACTTTGGAAGATCGCGTGCATGGGCTGGATGCTGGCGCTGATGATTATATGGTAAAGCCTTTTGAACTGGATGAACTGCTTGCTCGCGTGCGTGCTCTTTTGCGCCGCACCCAGGTGGAGCGTGCTCCGGTGCTGACCTTTGCTGATCTGACCCTGGATACCTCTACCCGTCAGGCAACGCGTAAGAATCGTGTGATCATGTTGACCGCCAAGGAATACGATCTACTTGAGCTGTTCATGCGTCACCCACGCCAGGTTCTCACCCGCGAGTTGATCTTTGACCGTGTGTGGGGCTACGATTTTGGTGGTGAAAGCAATGTGCTGGATGTGTACATCCGCTATTTAAGACAAAAATTGGAAACCCAAAACGAGACGCGTCTGATCCATACGGTGCGCAGTGTTGGGTATGTGTTACGCGAAGTAGGATAGCCCCGTAACCTGATGTCATTACGCTTACGTTTGACCCTGCTCTATACCACACTGCTGGGGAGTATTTTGTTGCTCTTCGGCGGTTTGGTCTATGGGTTGGTAAGCGTGATCCTGATCACCAATATTGATAACACCCTGCAAGAGACTTCTGATGATCTGTTAGGCTTGCTGCGGGTGAGCTCTGCCGGGCAATTTGATGCCCGTTCCATTTCTACCTACCAACCCACAGAAAACCTGCTGATCCAGGTATGGGGGTCAGATCACCGCTTGCAGATCTCCCGGCCTACGGGTTGGAAGGTCTCTCTGGATCAGAACGCCTGGCTGGAAGGTTCTACCAATTATTCCACCGCCACTACTGAGGGTCAGCATTTGCGGATTCTGACCACACCGCTCAGTTCAGTGCGCGGGCCATCTGGCATTCTGCAGGTGGGGGTGGACCTGAGCCTGATGGATGTGATCCAGCAGACGCTTTCACAGATCCTCATTGGCCTGACGGCTTTTGCGCTGTTCATCACCTGTATCTTTACCTGGTTGATGACGGGGCGTGCCCTGGCGCCGCTTTCTACCATTACCAATATCGCGACACAGATCACCCGTGCGGATGACCTTTCCAGACGCATTCCGTTGGAAGGCGCCTCTGATGACGAGGTAGGGCGTCTGGTGCTGGCGTTCAATAAGACACTGGAGCGGCTGGAGAAATTGTTTGGTTCCCAACAGCGCTTTTTGGGCGATGTCAGTCACGAGCTACGCACTCCACTGACGGTGATCAAAGGCAATATTGGCATCATCCGCAAATTTGGCCCTGACGAAGAATCGCTTTCTGGTATTGAAGGGGAAGTGGACCGCCTTACCCGCATGGTGGGAGATCTGCTGCTCTTGAACCAGGCTGAATCGGGGAGCATGCCGCTGGATCTGGTAAAGGTCTCACTGGATGGCATTCTACTGGAAGTGATCCAACAGATGCACGTCCTGGCCGGCAAAAAGGTGAAGTTGAATCTGGTCAGCATAGACCAGGCACAGGTAAATGGCGACCACGACCGCATCAAACAGGTGTTTCTGAATCTGCTAAGCAACGCTATCTCTTACACCCCCAAGAACGGCAAAGTGGATATTTCACTTGAGAAGCTGAATGGACAGGCCAGGGTAACCATCGCAGATAACGGGCCGGGCATCTCGGAGGCGGATCTTCCTCACATTTTTGAGCGTTTCTACCGGGGAGATAAATCACGCACGCATACAGCAACCAGCGGGTTCGGCCTGGGTCTCTCCATTGCCAAATGGATCACGGAAAAGTTGGGAGGCAAGATCGAAGTGGAATCGCAGGTGGGAGTGGGAACCAAATTTATTGTCTACTTCCCCTTATTAGAAGAATAAGAGAAGCGCTGCAAATTTCGCAGCGCTTCTCTTTTTTAGGGGAAAAATAGGAATTATTAAGTTTAGAAAAAGTTGGAAGAGCGCGGGTTGTTCTGACTATTGGCGCCTTCAACACTATGATAGGTGGGTTCAGGGCGAACGGCGCGGGGGTTGCGAGTAACAGTGACCGCAGGGCGGGGTTGTGAAGCTGAGCGGGCGGCGTTGTGAGCCACATTGTTATAGGTTTGAGTGTGGAAGATCTCGTTCGGAGTTTCGCTTTTTGATTCCGTCATGCGCTGAAGGGCCGTTGAAAGCGAGCCGATGATAAGAATGCGGATGACCCAGACCAGAATGGCTACAAAGAGGGGGATAATGCGGGTCAGTGTATCTGCATTGATGAGGGCGGCGCTCTTCAGAGTGTGGTTGGAGATGGCAACGGCCACGCCCCACCAGGTGAGGGCGGCGTTGGCAGTGGCAGCCATAAGCCAGGCGCCGAAGAGATACCAAGACTCTTTGACATCACTCTTGCGAGTCTCCGGGGAGATAAGGCGGGCAATCCCTGCGAAATCAATACCGCAGAAAGCCAATGCCAGCAGGGTGGACCAGGCAAAATTGCCAAATTTCAGATTGCCCAGCAGGTCTTTGAGCGCATAGGCAGTGGTGCTGTAGTTGAACGACTCAAAGGCCAGCATGGCCAAAATGATGATGATGCCGTAGACGGCACCTGAACGTACACGGATACCGGAAATAGATTTGCTGATGGATGGGCGAGCTGCTGAAAGGTTCATTGTGTTCCTCCTGAATAATAGAACAAATGTATCATCGAATGAACACAGTATAGAACAAATAATCTACAAAGTCAATAGGCAATTGAATTAATTCCGATTTTCTAATATTTCTCCATTTAGCATAAAAAAACTGCATGCCGGTGGGTATGCAGTCAAAATTATTGAGTAGTGCTCAAACAATGGGCGGCCATTGAATGATGAGCGGCGTGGCGTTCTCTGGAATGTGCGGATGGACTTCACGCAGATCAATATTTTGGGCCTGGCAGTAAAGAGTGGCCACAGCCATACCGTGTGAGACCAGCAGCACACGTCCCTGCGGGTGGGTGCGGGCGATCTCGTCAGCGGCCAGGGCCATGCGGTCTGCCACCTGCTGAACGGATTCTCCACCGGGAGCGCGGGCAACGGAGGGGTTGTTCTCAGAATCAGTAGGGTCAAATTTATAACGATCCACTACCTGTTCAAAGGAAAGTCCTTCCCATTCGCCCTGGCAGATCTCGCGTAAACGGACATCTGGTTGGATGGGTAAGGCCAATTGTTGGGCGGCAATGGTGGCTGTTTCAAAAGCGCGTTTGAGGTCACTGGAAAAAATGGCATCAAAATGGGTGGAACCCAGTTTTTGAGCCAGGGCCTGTGCCTGCTCCCGGCCAGTTTGGTTAAGGGGTATATCGGTCTGACCCTGAAAACGGCGGTTCAGATTCCAATCGGTTTGTCCGTGACGAATAAGCCAGATCTCGGTCATGCTGCTGCAATGCTTTCTACTAATTTATTTTTGTTTATCTTGAGCGATCAGGATCTTCATGGCTTCCACACCCACGCGGATCACCGATTCGGCGTCAAATTCATTCATATGCTTGTCGGCGTCCTTGTCATCGATCTCGGCCAGTTCTGATTCGTTGACCACAAGCATAGTGCCCCCGGCGCGCTTACGATAAATAGAGGAGAGCACGAACAAGGCGGAAGATTCCATCTCAGAGCAGATGGCACCGCCTGCCACCCAGGCATCCCAACGTTCTTTGAGGGCGGCTGCCATGGGCATGCGGTTGCGTTCCACTTCGCCATAGAAGGAGTCTTTCGATTGGGCAATGCCCAGGTGATGGCTGAGACCCAGCTTGCGGGCAGCTTCGCGAAGGGCACAAACCACATCAACATCGGCCAGAGCCGGGAAGTTCATGGGTAAATAGTGCAGGGTGGTGCCTTCGTCTCGAATGGCGCCTGTGACGATGGCAATATCACCAGCGTGGACATACGGCTGCATGGAGCCTGAACTACCCACGCGGATAAAGGTATCCGCGCCGGCTTCGATGAGTTCTTCCACTGCAATGGCAGTGGAGGGGCAGCCGATGCCTGTGGAAGCGACAGAGATCTTCTCTCCCAGCAGGGTGCCCGTCCAGACCACATACTCACGGTTCTGAGCGACAAAAGCAGGAGAGTTAAAATATTGCGCTATCTTTTCGCAGCGGCCGGGGTCTCCGGGCAGGAGCACATAGCGGCCAATATCGCCAGATTTGATGTGTAAGTGAAAGGCTAACCCTTCTTCGTTTCTCATGACAACCTCGCTGATTTGGTTTGGAAGTTTGATTATAGCCCAAATGGAATTGGAAATAAAAAAGTCCGAATCTCTCGGACTTTTTGGAGTTTTACGAAAATCTATTTTCTTTTCATCACAGTGTAAACGTAGAAGCCGATGCCGACCCCTGCCACCAGAATGAGACCACCCAACACAGCCAGGAGGATGGAACCGCCGGAACTATTGCCGCTCAGATCCAAGACAGAGCTTTCCTGAGCACCAAAGTTGACGGTGGAAGTATCGCCTGCCTTCAACTGATCGGTGTAGTTCTGATCCGTTGTGGCGTTGTAGCCTTCCGGGATGGCAACGCTGATGGTGTAATCGCCGGCGTTGATGTCTTCAAAACAGACCGGATTGCCGTCGCCAGTAGTGGAGGCGGTTTTGGCAAAATCACCAGCTTCGCTAGACACGCTCACTTCGCCGCCCGCCAGAGAAGTTTCATCTCCATCCACCATGGCGTTTCCATTGGTATCCAGGAACAGGAAAACGCAAATGGAGCCTTTACCAACTACCGGCATGGGAGTGGGCAGAGAAGACGTGGGTGTAGGCGATGGTCCGGCAGTAATGACAGCAGTGGGGACGGTGCCGAGCAGCAATTTGCGGCCGATGGTAAGAGTACTGCAATCATCCAGGTTTAGCTGGTTGAGGCTGCGCAGGTTGTCCAGAGAGATGTTGTTGAGCAATGCGATACTTTCACAGGTATCGCCGGATTTGACGATGTAATAGATGTTGCCGTTTTCTTCTGCGGTGGGGGTGTAGATGAAGACCTGGGCATTGACCGGTGCTGAGAGCATTGGTTGGATCACCAGCAACCCCGCGGTGAGCAGGAGAAATGTCAAAATGAAGAAGATATTTTTCGTTTTCATAGTGTTTCCAAAATTATAACATCCTTTCTTTTTGTCAAACTCCGGGCAGAGCTGCCCATGCCCGGGCATTGCCGGGTATAATCAGATTGATCCTTATGAAAACGCAACAGAATAGAAGAACGAAATTTCATAGCCTGATGGGGTTGGTGGTCATTCTGCTACTGGGAATGATGCTGTCTGCATGCCTGCCAACGGATGATTCTGTGGCAGAAACGGCAACAGTCTCTGCCATGCCCACCAGTACCTTTACCGCTACGGTAGACTGGTTCCCGGCTACTGCAACACCTACGATTGTCCCGGCTGATACGGCAACGCCGAACCCGGCTGCCACCCCAGTTTACGGCAGCCTGATCTTTAGTGATCCATTCAGCGGCAACGATCCGTGGGTGAACGAACAAAACGGCAATGGGTATGTCATTGTAAAAGAAGGAGCGCTGTCTCTGGCCATCAAGGCAGAAAAGGGCAGCCTTTTTACTTTCCGCAATAACACGATGCTCACCAACTATTATCTGGAGACCACCGTCAACGTGGGGCTGTGCAAGGGTGATGATCAGTTGGGCGTGCTTTTCCGGGTGAATGGATCGCAAAGTTTTTACCGCTTCCTGATCAATTGCCAGGGCATGGTATCACTGCAACAGGTAGCTGGCGGCACACCTGTGGTACTGGTAGATTGGGCGCCCGGCAGTGTTTCTGCAGGCCTCTATCAACCCATTACCATTGGGGTCTGGCAGAGTGGTAGCGTGATCCGAATTTACATAAACGGTATCCTGCAATTTGAGGCGACCAGTGACTACTACAAATCTGGCGGCATCGGTTTTTATGCCCACGCCGATAGCGATACACCTCTTACAGTGAACTTTACCTCCCTCAATGTTTTTGAAGTGGCTCGCACCAGCACTGCAACCCCCACCCCATAAAATTTGCCAGCTTATTTGACAGCGATTTAATTGAAGTCGTGTACAATATTAATTAATAACCGTGTTTGAACCTGAGGAGGAGACATGTACCAGAAAATTATGATCTTAGGCCGCTTGGGAAGAGATCCCGAGATGCGCTATACACCGGCAGGCAAAGCTGTTACCAGTTTTAATGTGGCGACTGATCGTTCTTACCCTGATTCCACCGGAAAAATTGTAAAAGAGACCATTTGGTTCCGCGTGACCGTTTGGGATAAACTGGCCGAAAACTGCAACAATTTCCTTTCCAAAGGTAAGATGGTCTTCGTTGAAGGTCGTTTGACAGTGGACCCCAAAACAGGTGGGCCGCGCATCTGGACAGCACAAGATGGCACAACTCGCGCCTCCTTTGAGATCAGCGCTTCTACCATCAAATTCCTCTCACCCAAGAACGAAGGCGCCGGTGGTGGTGCTGGAGCGGGTGAGGACGATATGATGGACGCCATGCCCTCAGAAGAGATCCCATTCTAAAGAAAAGAAGGCAGTATGGACCCAAAAGAAACCCCTCCGAATCCCGGCGTACAGCCGGTAGACATCCCGGAGGACTTGGATGCTGTCTATTCGAACCTGGTTCGCATCAGCCATTCCCCTTCGGATATCGTTTTTGATTTTGGACAAATGCTTCCAGGTCAAAAAGCCCAGGTGAAAACCCGTGTGGTGATGACCCCTATGGGGGCGAAGTCTTTCATGCGCGCCCTCATCGAGAATCTGGCCCGATTTGAAGCCGCCAATGGCGAGATCCGTATGCCGGGTGACCCCTCTCTGGCCAATACCCTGTTCAGACAAGTGAAACCGCCTGAACCCCCGAAAGAAGATGAATAATGGATGATCGTTTTTCGATAATCACGGAAAAAGCCAAACAGATATTCGATGAGAGAACCGGCGCGCGAGATCGGGCGTTGGTTCAAGCCCGCCAACTGACACGATTGTGCGCACATACCATCCGCGCCATTCACCGCAGTGAAGTGGAGCCTGCCCACGAATTGCTGAAGGAAGCCCATACCCTGGTACAGGAAATGCAAAAAGATCTGGCCAATTACCCGGATCTCTATTTTGCCGGCTATACCCAGGATGCCATCAAAGAGTTTTCTGAGGCCAGTTTGACCTGTGCCATTATTGAGCATGAAAAATTACCCACCCCGGAAGAGTTGGGTATTGAGTACAACACCTATATCAATGGGCTTGCTGAATGCATTGGTGAGCTGCGCCGCCGATGCCTGGATATTCTACGCCAGGGCTATTCTGAAGAAGCGGAACGTTTGCTGACCAATATGGACGATATTTACGACTTTTTGGTGACCATGGATTACCCCGATGCGGTGACCAATGGGCTGCGCCGCCAGACGGATCTGGTCCGCGGCATTATTGAGCGTACCCGGGCCGATCTGACCCAGAGCCTGCGTGAACAGCATTTGCAGGAAGCACTGCTCGAATTTGAGAAGCGCTACCCCACCGGTAAGTAAACAGCTAGAATTGCCCCACCTAAAAAGTGGGGCTTTTTTTTGCACTCTTTTTATAAAAGTTGTCAAAACAGCTATAATATTCTTGATATGGAAACCATACAACGCGCTGTGATCGAGAATATCGCCATTGCCATTCACCCTACCTCCAACGAGGCCATGAAAGAGGGTCTGGCAGTGAAGTCTTTTATTCAGCAAAATTGGGGCATCAACTGCATCATTGCCAGGGTTAATGATCCACATTTTCAGGCTCAGGTAAAAGAGAACAAGATCGACCTGATGATCACCCTGGGCGGCGATGGCACCATGCTGCGCGCGGGTCATCTTTGCGCGCCGGTGAATGTACCCCTGCTGGGCATCAACATGGGCCGTTTTGGCTTTCTGATGCAGGTGGCGCTCAATGAGTGGAAAGACGTCTTACAGCGTGTCTTTAACGGCGAATATGCCATTGAAGACCGCATGATGCTGCAGGCAGATGTGTGGCGCGGCGACAAGCTCTTGCAGAGCAGCCAGGTGATCAATGAAGTGGTAGTCTGCCGTGGGCAGGTGGTGCGGCCCATCCGCATCCATGCAACGGTGGATGGTTATTCTCTGGCTTCTTATATGGCAGACGGCCTCATTGCGGCCACGCCGACCGGCTCTACTGCCTATGCCCTGGCCGTGGGTGGACCCATCATGCCGCCGGAACTGCGCAACATCTTGATCGTGGCTGTGGCGCCGCATCTTTCGATGGACCGGGCTGTGATCTTGCCAGAAGGCGCCTGCGTGGAGATCACCACCAACACTGACCATGAAGCTGTGGTCAGTCTGGATGGCCACACGCCGATCGTGCTGCAAAATGATGACAAAGTCGTGGTCAAATCCAGCCATTACACTGTAAAATTCTTGACCTTCAAAGACCCCGGATATTTTTACCGCAACCTGGGTAATTATCTGGAACAAAACCCATCTATTGGGGGATTCAAATGAGCATCTACGAAACGAGCGGGCCGTTGCATTGTTATAAGCACCCGCAACGTGAGACCTATTTGCGCTGCAACAACTGCAATCAACCTATTTGCACTTCATGCGCAGTATTGACCCCAACCGGGTATCGCTGTAAAGATTGTGTGCGCGGCCAGCAGAAGAAATTTGATACCACCCGCTGGTGGGATTACCCGCTGACGGCCATTGTGGCGGCTGTGCTGGCTTACTTAAGTTATACCCTGCTGCAATTCATCAGCTTTTTGGGTTATTTCAGCCTGATCCTGGCGCCGCTTATCGGAGCCGGTATTGCAGAAGCGGTGCGCTTCGTGGTGCGCAGACGCCGCTCCAAGGCATTGCCCTGGGTGGCAGCCGGAGGTGTGGTGGCAGGCATGCTGGTTTTTATTCTGCCCATGTTCATCAGCATGGTTCCACTGCTGACTTATCAATATGGGGTGGCCACAGGTGGTATCTATTCTCTTGCCTCGCTGATCTTTCCCGTGGGTTACATCATTTTGACGGCCGTCACGGTTTATTACCGGCTCAAAGGCATCCGTCTTTAAAAGGTTGAAGCATGCTGAGTGAACTTCGCATTGAAAATTTTGCCATTATTACCCGGCTGGAGCTGCGCTTCCATAAGGGCTTGGTCATCGTTACCGGTGAAACTGGAGCGGGCAAGTCCATTCTTTTGGATGCGATCATGGCATTGGTGGGTGGCAAAGTGGATGCGACGATGGTTCGCAGCGGCACAGACCGGGCGATTGTGGAAGCTGACTTCCACCTGCCTTCTGAGACCCGTCAGGAGATCCTGGAGATCCTGGCACGTGAAGGGCTGGATGAAGGCGGCGAATTTGTGACCCTGGGTCGTGAGATCCGTTTGGAGGGCCGCAGTATCGCCCGTGTGAACGGCCGCAGTGTAAATGTGGGCTTGCTCAAAGAACTGGGTACGTTCCTGGTAGATATTCATGGTCAGGCAGAGCATCTTTCGCTGCTGGACGTACGTTCACACCTGAACCTGCTGGATCGTTTTGCGGGTGTGGAGGCAGAGCTAAAAGAATTCCGTGGGCATTACCACGACTATCAGCAGGTGAACAAAGAACTGAACGAGCTGCGCAATTCGGAACAGGAAGCTGCTCGCAAGATCGAGTTGCTCAGTTTCCAGGCGCAGGAGATCGAAGGCGCGCAACTGAAGGAAGGCGAAGAGGAAGAACTGGACCAGGAACGCAGCCGACTGGCCAATGCCGAGGCGCTTTCTGCTTCTGCACAACAGGCGCTCGTTCTTCTAGATGAAGGCGCACCGGATGCCTCTTCCATCTCTGATATGTTTGGGCAGGTGGTGCAATTGCTCAATTCGTTGGCGCGCATAGATAGTAGCCGCCAGGCTCTGACCGAGCAAGCAGAGGGCGTTGCCGACCAGTTCAGCGATATCAGCGCTGAACTGCGCGGCTATTTGGATGAGATCGAATTCAATCCACGCCGGCTGGAACAGGTAGAGAACCGCCTGGAGCTGATCCATCAATTGAAACGAAAATACGGCAACAGCATTGAAGCTGTGCTTGCCTATGGGAAGATCGCCAAAGACCAACTGGAAAACATCAGCCACGCAGAAGAACGCATTGAGGAACTGGACGCCAGACGCAAACAGTTGCTGGGCTCTCTGCAAGTCAGCGGGCTAGCGCTCTCTACTAAACGCAAAAGCGCGGCAGAAACCCTTTCCAGAGGGGTGGAAACCGAACTGTCTGATCTGAGCATGAAAGGTGCTCAATTCTCTGTCCAGTTTATGACCGCAGCGGCTGAAGAGGGAATCCTTCTGGAAGATGGCTCTATTGTGGCGTTCAATGCCAATGGCTATGACCAGGTGGAGTTCTTAATCGCTCCCAACCCGGGAGAAGGGTTAAAACCGCTGATCAAGATCGCCTCTGGCGGTGAGACCTCACGTTTGATGTTGGCACTCAAGAACGTGTTGGCGGTAGCCGATTACGTGCCCACGTTGATCTTTGATGAGATCGATCAGGGCATTGGCGGCCGTGTGGGAGCTGTGGTGGGAGAAAAGCTTTGGAATCTCAGCCAGCAGCATCAGGTTATGTGTGTGACGCATTTGCCGCAACTGGCAGCCTTTGGCGACCAGCACTATCAGGTGGCCAAACAGGTGAGCGAGGGACGCACCCAGACGGTGGTGGAACTATTGGATGAGAACGGGCGAATTGTGGAATTAGCCCAAATGGTGGGGGGAATCTCAGAATCAAACCTTAACGCCGCCCGTGAATTGATCTTACAGGCGCGGGTACGAGAAAAAGAGATTCAGCAGGTTTAGCCAAACTGACAGGGTGACCAAAGTATGGAGCAAGAACGCATTCAGATCGAACTTTTGGGTCCCCCTCGATACACATTTCAGGGGAACCCTATACCGATCAAGCGCAGAGCCGTGCGTCGCTTGTTCGTCTATTTGGCTTGCCAGACCAAACCTGTAAACCGAATTGAGGTGAGCGAGCTTTTTTGGCCAGCCGAGGATGAAGTGACTGCCCGCAAGAACCTGCGAGAAGCCATCAGCTTGTTGCGGACCGAGTTACCTCTGGATAATGTGATCTTGACCCAAAATGATTTTCTTCAATTGAACCCGGAGAA
The DNA here is from genome assembly GCA_034933225.1 of Anaerolineaceae bacterium. Taxonomy (GTDB): domain Bacteria; phylum Chloroflexota; class Anaerolineae; order Anaerolineales; family Anaerolineaceae; genus UBA6107. The sequence continues at coordinate 51,288 of JAYFNV010000028.1, forward strand.
GGTCAGCGTGGATACTGCCAGGTTTGAAGCGCTCAGCGAAAAATTGCGCGACAATACGGAGCTGGTAAACAATGGCCGTCTGCCCGAAAAAATCTACACAGAAATGCGGGATGTACTGCGACTTTGGCGCTCACAAGAGTTTTTGGACGGGGTTAATTTGCTGGATTCCACCCAATTTCAATACTGGGTGATGCAGAAACGCGAGATCTTGTTTTACTGGCGCCAGATGATGATGGAGTGGTTAGCCAACCACTATATTGCCATTGGAAATTTGAATGAGGCGCTCTACTGGCTCTCCACAGCAGTTTTGCACGATCGGCAAAATTCAGAGCTCAACTTCTTGACGCTCAACTGTCTTAAAGACCTGGGATATCGCTCCGCCGCATTGCACTACTGTGATGTGATCGAATCGATCTACCGGGAAGGCGACCAGGTGAATGTTCCCAAGACCCTGAGCGATCTGGTAATGCGGGTTCGATCTGAGGCTGATATTGTGACCGATAAGAAGCAGATTGCCTGGGACCTTTTTGACCAGAAAGAGATCGATTATTACGGCCGCCAGGATCTGATCGATAAACTTAGCCAGTGCATCAACCGGGGTGGGGTGTTCCAACTGATCGGTGAACCGGGGGCAGGGAAGACCAGAACTCTGAAGGAACTGTACACCAGTTTGGAGATCTCCCCAATTGTGGGATATTGTAGATGTTCAAAAGATGAAGCAAAAATTGCATATCACACATTTGTTGAAGCAATTCGAAGCATTGCCAACGATAAAGCCTGGCAGGAGCTGGATCTCATCTATGCACTGGCTTTGTTACAGTTGTTCCCTGAGATAACCAAAATTCGGACAGATATTCATCCTGAAGATATCGAAAAATCCATCCAGTTAAAACATTTGATCCCGGAAGCATTTTATAAATTCATTCCCCTTATTGTTGGAGAGAAAAAGGGATTGTTGCTTATAGATGATGCTCAGTGGTGTGATACTGAAACAATCCAGGTGCTAAGTTTTATCTTTGAAAAACGTAAGGATAAGACAGAGGGAGCCTGCATTTTAGTCTTGAGAAATGATATTGAAAATCACGAGATCACCGATATGTTTTCGGGGAAGAAGGCATTTTTTTATTTTGAACGCTTCATTTTGCAGCCATTTTCTGCCGAGCAGACTGAGTTTATCTATCATGCAGTCACGGGCAAGAAATGCACAAAAGAGATCCGTGAATGGCTTCATTCTGGTAGCGGCGGTAACATTAGTTATTTACTGGAATTGATCAGTGAAATTGAACTATCTGATTTGGAAATCCCCCAACTTTTAATGCAGATGCAATGGCCTATCGGTTTACAGTTAAGGCGTATGATCGAAGAACGGCTGAGGATTTACAGTGGCCTTCATGCCCAAATACTTTCGATCCTGGCAGTAGCACGGGAGCCGGTGGATCCGACTTCTTTTATGCGTTTATCGATGAATGAAGTCAGTGGACTGAACGCTGTGATGTCAGATCTGGTTACTGCCGGTCTGATCGTTTGGAAAGAGGATCAGGCAGGCGTTTTGCGTTATGATTACGTGCATGGGGTGATAAAGCAAATTGTGCTTGAGAATATGAATACCAAGCTGCGCCAAACAATAGAAGCCAGGTATTTTGCCAAAAAGGGATAATAAGTGTCAACGATATGTCAATGTGAATATTGTATATACAAATAGATACATCGCATAATCTTGTTCAGAGCCAGGGAATCTGAACAACTAAGGTCGACAGCCTCTCGGGGAGTGAAACTGTCGACCTTTCTTTTTAATTATTTTGTGTCCAGGTGAACCACGGTGACGCCTTCGCCGCCTTCGTTATCTGCACCGGTCTCAAAATGGGTCACATTGGGGTTGCCTTGCAAGGCTTCCCGGATGACCTGGCGCAGACGGCCTGTACCCTTGCCATGAATAATGCGCACAAAAGGCATTCCCACCATCACAGCGTTATCCAGATAGCGATCCAGGGCATCTAGAGCGTCTTCTGCCCGTTGGCCGCGCACATCAATTTCCATACCTGGGGAGGCGCGGAAGGGTGTGGTAGGTTTGGCATCTGTCTCAATGGCGGCGCGCACCTTCTTTTTTAGTTTGGGGGCTTCAGCAGGCTCGTACAGATCGGCTTTATAGGGAAAGAGGTCTTGTAGACGGGCACGCATGCGTAAATTACCCACCTGAATTTCAGCCTCGTCCACGCCCAGTGAGGTGACGATGCCTTCCATGTTGAGGGTGCGCATCTTAACGCGGTCACCCAGCTTGGGCAGGTAGCTGCCATCATACTGACTGAGACTCTCGGTTTGCACCGGTTTGCTGACCTTGTGCTCCACCGTTTCTACTTTCTCTTGTAATGTTTTCAGCGCTTCCAGTGGTTGGCGGGCACGCATCAGCTCTTTACGAACTTCTTCCAACTCTCTATGCACCGCTTCTACCTGGGCTTCGGCTTCTTCACGCGCTCTCTCCAGTTCTTTTTGGCGCTCATCTTCAATTTTCGCCAGGCGTTTATCTAGCTCCACCTTGAGGTTCTGGGCAATGGAGCGGTCATGGTCAGCGGCAGAACGAGCTTTACGCGCGACCTCGCGCTGATGATGGATCTCATTCAGCAGATCATCTGCCTGAAGCTCGTCTGGGTCGATCATATTACGGGCAGATTCCAGGATCTCTTCTGGCAGATTCAGGCGTTTGGCAATGGCCAGCGCGTTTGATCTGCCCGGAATGCCAATGGTCAGTCGGTAGGTGGGGCGAAGCGTTTTGAGATCAAATTCCATACAGGCGTTCACAGCTCCCGGTGTGGCATGCGCCAGCGCTTTCAGCTCCGGGTAATGGGTGGCGATGAGGCAGGGAATGCGTTTCTCTACCAGGTAAAGCATGATGGCACGGGCGATGGCAGACCCTTCCTGGGGGTCTGTACCGGCGCCCAGTTCATCGAGCAGCACCAGTGTTTTGGAGCGGGCGTTGCGTAAAATGCGCACGATGTTGGTGATGTGGCCGGAGAAGGTGGAAAGCGATTGTTCAATGGATTGTTCATCGCCAATATCGGCAAAGATGTTCTCAAAGAAGCTGATCTCGGATCCGGACTGGGTGGGGATGTGCAGGCCGCATTCGGCCATGACCACCATCAGCCCAACGGTTTTAAGAGTCACCGTTTTGCCGCCGGTATTGGGGCCGGTGATGATGACGGCAAAGGTGGTGGGTTCCAGTTCAACATCAATGGGAATTGCGGTTTCTTGAACCAACAAAGGGTGACGGGCATGCAGCAATTTGAGTGTGGTGCCGGGATGGTGTTCATTCTTGGGGGGATGGATGGCATGCAGAACAGGTTCACTCGCTTTGAGGTCCTCGGCGTATTTGGCGCACATGAGGGCAAAATCAAATTGTGCCAGGGCAGTCACAATACCAGAGATGGCATCTGCTTCAGCGCCCACCCGGCCAGAAAGATCAGCCAGAATGCGGCGGATCTCATCGCGTTCTTCAAGCTGAAGCTCGTGCCAACGGTTGTTCAACTCCACTACAGCAATGGGCTCCACAAAAAGAGTGGCGCCAGAAGAAGATTGATCATGAACAATGGATTTGAGCCGGCTTTTAAATTCAGCCCGTAGAGGCACCACATAGCGGCCGTTGCGCTGGGTGATGATGGCCTCTTGCAGCATGGGGGCGGTATGGGTGTCTGTGAGGATACGCTCCAACTTGGCCATTAGCCGCTGGTAAGAGACTTTTACTTCGGCGCGGATGGAGGCCAGTTTTGGGGAGGCGCTATCCAATACCTCGCCGTGGTCAGAAATACAACGGGAAATAGCCTCAATAACGCCAGGAGGTGGCGGGAAGCGGGCCGCGATTTCAGCCAGATGCGGGTAGCGGCTGGCGTTCTTTTCAAAGGAGCGGGAGAGACTGCGGGCTGCCACCAGCGTGCTGGAGACTGCCATCAGGTCAGATTCCATCAGCACACCACCACGGCGTGCCTGGTTAGCCAGCGGTCGGATATCTTCCGCGCCGCCAACACCGATGTCATCGTTGACGCTCAAGAGATGACGCGCTTCGCTGGTGATGAGCAGGCGGGCATTGGCCTCTTCAATGGTGTCGGCAGGTGCGAGTGCATTTGCCAGAGCAGAAGAAGCGCTAAAGGCGGCATAAGTGGCCAATTTTTCCACCACTTTGGGAAATTCCAACATCTTGAGGGTTTTCTCATCCATATTGGGGAGTTTACCACAGCTTTCTTAAATCAAGTTCAGGATGTGGCCGCGCTATAATGATTGTGAGGATCGCATGAATCGATTTCAAATTCTCGATGAAATGACAAAGGAAACGACCCTTTTCAGCCCGGAATCTGATGGATCTGTACGCTGTTCTGCCTGCGCGCACCGCTGCCTTATCCATCCCGGCAAGCGGGGCATTTGCGGGGTCCGCTTTAATCTGGGCGGTGTTCTTCGCGTCCCTGCCGGTTATGTGGCAGGTGCGCAGGTGGACCCTGTCGAAAAGAAACCGTTCAACCATTTTCTACCCGGCAGCCAGATCCTTACCTTTGGCATGCTAGGGTGCAACTTCCATTGCGACTTTTGCCAGAACTGGCATACCTCCCAGGCATTGCGGGACCCCTACGCAGCCAATACTATTGAGCAGGTAGGCAAGATCAGCTCTGACCAGCTGGTGCAGGCGGCCAAACGTGGGGGAGCGAATGCGATCGCATCCAGCTACAACGAACCGCTGATCACTGCCGAATGGGCTGCCGAAATCTTTGAAAAGGCAAAAGCCGCCGGCTTACGTACTGCCTGCGTCTCCAACGGCTATGCCACGCCAGAAGTGTTGACTTATCTTCACCCCTGGTTGGATGGATACAAGATCGATCTGAAGAGCATGCAAGACAAACGATACCGTGAGATGGGGGGCGTGCTGCAGCATGTGCTGGATACCATCCGTTTGGCTAAAGAGTTGGGGTTGTGGGTGGAAGTGGTAACCCTGGTGATTCCGGGTTTTAATGATTCAAATGAGGAGCTTTGGGATGCCAGTCGATTTTTGACCTCGGTTTCCCCGGATATTCCCTGGCATGTGACGGCCTACCACCCGGATTACAAAATGGATGATGCACCGCCCACCCCGCCGGTAACGCTGCAGCGGGCCACCGAGATCGGGCAGGAAGCGGGGTTAAAATACGTCTATGCCGGTAATTTGCCTGGCAAAGTGGGGTCACTGGAAGATACCTTTTGCGCCTCCTGCAACCATCTGCTCATCAGGCGGCGCGGCTTTGGGGTGATCGAGAACTTTTTGACCCCTGAAGGAAATTGTCCAAAATGCAACAGCCCCCTCCCCGGCGTGTGGAAATAGCGATCCCTCTGAGAAATCAGAGGGATTTTTGATCAATTTCTACAAATTTTGGAACTTTTCTTACAGAAGATCCGTATTAAATATGAATAACTTTTTAGGATCATCCGGTGTTAATACATTTAGAAAGCTGCGCCGGTTTTATTGTGAGAGAGGTGTACCATGTCTTTTGGAGTTTATTTAGTTGTCGGCCTGTTAGGCGTATTGTTTTTCGCAATGAGTTTGCCCGGCTTCGATACTCGAGCCAAGTAAGCTGATTGATCTATTCATCTGTTAACGCGCCCCAATTGGGGCGCGTTATTGTTTTAACCTTGGGTAATGAGGCGATGGATGTGCTGACAATGGTCTAAAACATGCCAGGCTGCCCTGCGGATTATCTTGCGCGGCGACCACAACTCTCCTTCACGACCGGCTACGTGTTCATGTCCGATGAGATCTGGCAGGTTTTGCAGGGTCAGATCCAGGGTGAATTTCAGGCGTTCATATTCATGTTCAGGCAGTTGATCGCGGCGGCAGCCAGCCAAATTGAGACGGTCCAGGTAGTACCATTCGGCGTCAGCAACATGGTGCAAAATTCCACGGATAGGCCAGCGTTCGCCCGGGGTGAGGTGGTCTAAAACATATTCATCCAGGCCGGCGGTCAGTTCGATGAGGTCATTGTGACCCCAGGCGATCACCTGCAGACCATGCACCATCTCTTCTTCGCTGAGGGGCAGCCAATCATGATGGAACCAGGCATCCACCTCTTTTTCGCCGTTGGAATCGAGTTCATACTGTTTGTTCAAACGGTGAAAATTGACGGTTTCTACCAGGCGAACATCAAAATCTATTAAATTGCCCAGCCAGGAATCTTGACTGTAGCCATCCAACCAGTATTTATAAGCAACAAGCGCTTGAGGAACACGGATGAGCGCTTCTGCGGCTTCGCTGCCATAGGCAAAACAGCCGGGGTGATCAAGCACCCAGGCGATCGCTCTGCCTTCGTTCTCGTTTTCAATGCCAACTTTGATGAGGTGATCATTTGTCATGGCACCATTATACCGAATCTGTTGAGAGCAATGATTGCAGTAAACAAGTTTCTGGATTGACGGGAACCAGATTTATAATAAAGACGTCTTAACTGGCATGAGTTGTTACAAAATATTGAGGTGAATTATGAAATCAGGCTCGACCGCTAACGTTTCCGTAGAGAATGGGGGAAAGAAGAAATTCCATTTTGAATGGCTGTGGCCTCTTCTTATCCGTCCCAAAAAGACCATTGAAGAGATCGTCAAACAAGATAAATCAGTCTGGCTGACGCCACTGCTGGTAATTTCCATCCTGGCCATTGTGGCGGGGTTGGTTGCCAGCCCGATCCACAAAGCAGAGATCGTCAGCGGGGCAAACCTGCCGGAGAATTTTCAATACTTTTCCACAGATCAACAAACCGAGTTTATGAATGCACAGGCTACGCAAAGCTCGGCCTTGTTCACGCTGGTCTTCCCAATTTTAAGCTCCTTACTGGGCATTTGGATCAGTTGGTTCTTATTGAGCAGTGTGTTCCATCTGGTACTCACGCTCACAGGCAGCCGCGCCAGCAATATCCATTCGTATAACCTAATCGGTTGGTCCATGCTGCCCACCGGAGTGCGCTTTGTGGTCCAGATCGTTGCCATGATCGCCAGCCAATCGCTCGTCCATGCCAGCGGGCTGGCGGGCTTTATCGATTCTTCCGCAAAGGGCGGGCTGGCTTTTCTATATGGATTTTTGGGCCAGATCGATATTTACTTTGTCTGGCAGATCGTTTTGATCCTGCTGGGGGTTGTACCCCTTTCTGGGCTGGTAAAACGGAAGGCCTGGATTGCCACGGCGGCCTCTATATTCATTCTGATGGTTCTGGTGGCATTGCCGCATATCGTATCCGCAGCATTGAGCGGTCTCTCTATGGGTGGAATCTATTTCTAGTATGAAACCTGAAAAATCACTGATCCAAATACGAGACCTGTATAAGGTATTCAAGATGGGCGAAAACGAAGTGATCGCCCTCAATAAAATTAATGTAGATATTCCGAAGGGATCCTTTACCGTCATTATGGGGCCTTCGGGTTCTGGCAAAAGTACCTTGCTTTATCTGTTGGGTGGGCTGGACTGGCCGACCAGCGGAAGTTTGCTGGTGGATGGCGACGAAGTGGCAAAAATGGATGAAAACACGCTGGCTGATTACCGTCAGAAGAAAGTGGGTTTCATTTTTCAATCCTTTAACCTCATCAGCTCCATGCCGGCAGAAGAGAACATTGCTTTTCCGTTACGTTTTGCCGGAATCTCTAAAGCACAACGGTTGGAGCGTTCTACCGAGTTGTTGGAAAAAGTGGGTCTGACGGACCGGATTGGCCACAAACCCACTGAGCTTTCTGGCGGTCAGCAACAACGTGTGGCCGTGGCGAGAGCCCTTGTCAATGATCCGCCTTTGATTCTGGCGGATGAACCGACCGGCAACCTGGACAGCTCAAGTGGTTTTGCCATTATGGAATTGCTCTCTGAGTTGCAAAAAGGCGGCAAGACAGTGGTTGTGGTGACCCACGACCAGCGCATGACGCAATTTGCTACAAATACGATCTTCCTGTTGGATGGGAATGTTGTTACAGAGGCAGAATTCTTAAAAGCGACACAATTACAGAGGAAATAATCAAAGAGAAGGGAATGACCATGAAGAACACATTTGTACGGATTTCGCTATTTTCAGTCATCATTTCTATGATACTGGCAACAATGATCAAACCGGTCAATGCAGCACCTGTCGTTCGGCCAGTAAATGAGTCGATTCATCAAGATGCATCCAGCCGGCCAGTTCTTGTGGTGAATGCCTACGCTGTTACTGAGGGACGTGTAGCAGCCGGTGAAGAGTTTGTTTTGGCTGTGGAAATTAAGAACAAAGGCGATAAAGAAGCCCATAAAGTGATCGTGACTTATGACGCCGGCACTAATTTTTATCTGCAAGGCTCTGGTGGCACCGATTATGTTGAAAATATTGACGATGGTGATAAATTTACCTCCAAACAAAGATTCAAGGGGGCGCTGGATCTGGCCTGGACGGATATTGCGCCGATTTTGGTCAACGTAGCTTACTCGGACAGTGATGGCAATGCTTATACAGCAGCTTTTACGGTCAATTTGAATTCAGCAGGTGGTGGCACCGCTTATGGTACTCCTACACCGGTTGCTGCCAAACCACAGATCGTGGTTACCGGCTACAAAACCGATGTAGATATCTTGCAGCCCGGCACTGCTTTTGATCTGTCCCTGGATATTCGCAATATGGGTGAAGCAGATGCCAACGCAGTGACCATGGTGCTGGGTGGCGGGGCAACTTCAACCGGCACAGATAATGGCACGCCCACTGCCGGAGGCGTTTCTGGTTCCAGTGGTGATCTTACCGTCTTTGCACCCCTGAACAGTTCCAATATTGTTTATCTGGGCGATGTTAAGAAAGATGGTGTAGCTACCATCAATCAGAAGCTGATCGTCAATGTGACGGCTGCTCCAGGGGTGTATACGTTGAAGATCTCGTTTGTGTACACCGATTCCAAGGGAAATAATGTGGTGGATGACCAGGTGATTACCCTGCTAGTTTACTCACTGCCGCAGGTGGATGTGAATTTCTATCGAGATGCAGGTGAGTTTATGGTGGGGAATATGGGTGTTTTGCCTTTGCAGGTGACCAACCTGGGCAAGAAAACTTCTGTGCTGGGCAATATGACCGTCAGCGCTGAGGGCGCCGATGTGACCAATAACGTTTCTCTGGTGGGGTCTTTGGACCCGGGTGGCTATTACACTCTGGATACCAACATCATCCCGATGAACGAAGGACCGCTGGACATCAAAGTAGTCATCAATTACACCGATGATTTCAACCAGGCTCGCACAGTAGAGAAAACGGTCACCATCAATGTGGTTGCCGCTCCTGTGATGCCCACCCCAGAGGTGGTACTTGGCCCGGATGGAAATCCGATCATCGATGTGCCGGTGGATAGCGCTCCTGAGACTTTCTGGCAGAAGATTGGCCGATTCTTTAAGGGCTTGTTTGGCCTGGATAGCAGTAGCCCGTCCAATAATGGCGGTGGCAGTGATGTTCCTACTGAAGACACCGCTCCTGTGATCTCCGGTGGCAAAGGATAAACTGCCTGAGTTTACACTCGGCAGGTGAGCTATGAAATTCATTGATCTGATCAGTCTGATCTTCTACAACCTCAACCGGCGGAAAGGGCGTGTGGCTCTGACGGCCGTTGGGGTGGTCATCGGTACTGCCGCTGTGGTAGTGCTGGTCTCACTGGCTGTTGGTCTGCAAAAGAACGCCACCAGCCAATTATGGGGCATCAATGACCTCTCCAGTATCTCTGTTTACCCCGGTTACCAGATGGACGGTAAAGGGGGTGGTGGTGTCACCGTTATGGGCGGTGGAGGAGGAGGGGGTGGTGGAGACACCACCAAGTACCTGACCCCGAAAGCAATTGACTCATTTGCAGCCTTACCCAATGTAAAACAGGTGATCGCCCAAGATTATCTGCAAACCGGCATGGATATCGTCTTCGGAAAGCTACATGCCTATGGCAGCGTGATGGGTGTTTCTGTTAATGATCTGGCAGATATGGGGTTGGAAGCTGAAAGTGGCAGCACCGAACTGGCACGCGGATCTGTCATTGTGGGCAGTTGGATTCCGCGCAATTTCTACAACCCGCAAGCGCGCCCTGATGATCCGCCTTTGGATCCACCTGTCCTGCAGGATCAGCAGCTCAAATTGCTGATCACCAAATGGGACAGTGAGGGCAACACCATCAACAAAACCATCACTGTGCGTGTGGCGGGAGTGCTCAAAGAAACTCGCGGTGAATCGGATGGCTCGATCTACATGCGTATGGAAGACGTGACCGCCCTGAACGAATGGTCGCGCGGTACCCGGATCAATCGCAATAAAGAAGGGTACTCTGTCGTCATTGTCAAAGCAGATGACCCCAGTTCAGTCATCGCAATCTCGGATGCGATCAATGAATTGGGATTCCAGGCCAGTACCCCACAATCGATGGTACAGAGCATTAACAGCTTCTTCTTGGTCTTGCAGGTAATATTTGGTGGTGTAGGCGCCATCGCCTTGTTGGTGGCCGCTATAGGCATTGCCAATACCATGACCATGGCTATTTTGGAGCGTACACGCGAGATCGGCTTGATGAAAGCCATCGGGGCTAAGAACAAAGATATTTTGAGTATTTTCCTGGGAGAGGCAGCCGGCATTGGGCTGGTGGGAGGCCTGGGAGGTGTGATCATTGGCTGGGGCGCCAGCGCGCTCTTGAACATTGTGGCGCTGTCTTATTTTGCCAGCCAGGCATCTTCTGGTGGGGGCACGGTTCCTACCATGGCCACCTCAACACCTTTCTGGTTGCCTATGTTTGCTCTGGCATTTTCCATTGTCATTGGTCTGCTTTCAGGTTTATACCCGGCTTTACGAGCTGCAACCCTTATCCCGGTGGATGCCCTTAAATACGAGTAACGATATGAAAACACCTCCAAATGCTCTGATGGTGCAGCGATATCGGGCTGGTCTGGGTCTTTTGGCCGGCCGCATGATCCTTTTGCTCACCACCACGGGCAGAAAGAGCAGCAATTTGCATACGGTGGCCGTGCAGTATGAGTACCTCAATGGCAAGTACTACATCGGCGCAGCGGGTGGACAGAAAAGTGATTGGCTGAAGAATTTGCAGGTCAATCCGACCGTGACGCTTGAGATCGGTAAGAAGAAATTATTCGCAACTGCAGAAGTGATGCTTGAGCCGGAAGAAATTACTAAATTGCTCGAATTCCGGCTCAAGAAACATCCGTTGATTGTGGGTTTGATCTTGAAAATGGATGGCGTTGGCTTCCACCCTGACCATGCACGTCTGTTGGAGTATTCCAGACGCCTGGCTTTTGCCGTCCTAACCCCCCTCGCTTGATTTTCAAGCGTATAATTACATCAATACATCCATCAAAATCCTGGAGGCAAAAGCATCATGACAGGAGCTCGAACTATACGCGCACCACGTGGCGAAAAAATCACCTGTAAAAATTGGCAAATTGAAGCAGTCTACCGCATGATCCAAAACAATCTGGATCCTGAGGTGGCTGAGCGTCCGCAAGATCTGGTGGTATATGGTGGGCGCGGGCAGGCAGCCCGCAGTTGGGAAGCGTTTGATGCACTTCTGGATTCTTTAAGAAATCTTGAACCCGATGAGACTTTATTGGTGCAATCTGGCAAACCGGTGGCGATCTTTAAGAGCCATACAGATGCTCCGCGTGTGCTGATCGCCAACTCCAACCTGGTGCCTCACTGGGCGACACAAAAACATTTTGATGATCTCGCCGCTAAAGGCTTGATCATGTACGGACAGATGACAGCCGGCTCCTGGATCTATATTGGCACTCAGGGGATCTTGCAGGGCACCTACGAAACCCTGGGTTCGCTGGCACGACTAAAGGGTTGGCCTTCCTTGCGCGGTAAGCTGGTCCTGACCGCCGGTCTGGGTGGAATGGGCGGTGCTCAACCGTTGGCCATCACCATGAACGAAGGCGTTGCGCTGGTGGTAGAAGTGGACCCGGACCGTGCCCAACGCCGCAAAGACCACGGCTACGTGAATGTGGTGGTGGATTCTCTGGAAGAGGCCATGACCCTGGTGGAAGAAGCCAAACAGGAAGGCAAACCGCTTTCCATTGGGTTGATCGGTAATGCTGCTGAGATCTACCCGGAGTTGCTGGCGCATGGGGTCATCCCTGATGTGGTGACCGACCAAACCCCTGCCCATGATGTGTTGAGCTATGTTCCGGCTGGCTTAAGCGTGCAAGAAGCTGCCGAATTGCGGAAATCTGACCCGGCCAGCTATGAAAAACGATCCGTAGACTCCATGACGGCGCATATCCGCGCCATGCTGGAATTTCAGAAACGCGGTGCTGAGGTCTTTGATTACGGAAACAATTTACGTCAGCGCGCCTTTGATAACGGCGAGGCTCACGCTTTTGACTTTCCCGGTTTCGTACCGGCTTATATTCGTCCCCTGTTCTGTGAGGGCAAAGGCCCCTTCCGCTGGGTGGCGCTTTCCGGCGATCCTGAAGACATCTACCGCACCGATGAAGCTGTGGCAGAGCTCTTCCCGGAAGATGTTCACCTGCAGCGCTGGTTGAAAATGGCGCGTGAACAGGTGCACTTTCAGGGGCTGCCCAGCCGGATCTGCTGGTTGGGATATGGCGAACGTGCCAAAGCCGGCCTGAAATTCAACGAATTGGTGGCCAAAGGCATTGTCAAAGCTCCCATTGTCATTGGCCGCGACCATTTGGACGCCGGCTCAGTGGCATCGCCAAACCGCGAGACCGAAGGCATGCTGGATGGTACGGATGCCGTGAGTGATTGGCCGATCTTGAACGCGCTCATCAATACTGCAGGTGGGGCTACCTGGGTCTCTTTCCATCATGGCGGTGGGGTGGGCATTGGCTACAGCCAACACGCCGGCATGGTGATCGTGGCAGATGGTACCCCGGAAGCTGCGGTACGTATTGAACGTGTGCTCACCACTGACCCTGGTATGGGGGTGGTACGCCACGCAGACGCGGGCTACCCGGAAGCCATTGCCGCCGCCAAACGGTCTGGCATCAAAATTCCGATGATGAAGTAGGCTCTCTTTGAAAAAACGGCGCATGATCGGCTTTGTACTGGCAATCATCCTGGGCGCATTCGCCGGGCTGATGTACGGCTGGCTGATCCAACCCCCTGCTGCCAGAAACACCGAACTCAGCAGCCTGAGAAGTGATTACAAAACCGATTATGTTCTGATGGTGGCGCGGGCTTACCCCGAACCTGCAGATGCATCCGCCGCCCTGATCCAACTGAAAGAACTGGAACCCGAAAACCCGCTGGGAGCCATTCAGAGCGCTTTATTGAGCGCTCAACAACTTGGATACTCAGAGATAGATTTGAGGGCTTTGGCGGCCCTTGAGACCCGAATAAACGCCCTTTCAGGAGTTGTCGGACAATGAAAAGGCGTGAATCTCCCCCATTGTATTTGATCACCGGAATTGTCCTTGGTTTACTGTGTGGGTTGGTACTTTCGTACTGGGTGTTCCCGGTCCGCTATACCGATACTCAACCTGCCACCCTCAGCGAGAGCCAAAAAGCTGTTTACCGGGGGCTGGTTGGCAGAACCTACCTGTACGAAGCGGATGCGCAGAGGGCTTTTAGCCGCTTGAACCTGCTGGGTGATACAGATATGGGTGCGGCGATGGTGGTACAGGCTCAGCAAATGCTGGCAAATGGTGGTGACGCCACTTCTGCACGAGGGTTGGCGTTACTGGCTTCTGTGCTTACTCAACCCGGCCAACAGATCACCCCTTTGGCGGCTGTCTCAGAAGCGGCCACAGCCACAATTGCCCCGCTAACGCCTACACCTGTGGTGGGTACTGCTACAAAGGTGATCCCCACCCACACTCCATTTGCCACTTTTACCCCGAGACCCACGCCAACCGCGCGGCCTACTCAGGCTGCCCCCTACGCACTGGTGAGCACAAAAGAGATCTGCAAGGGAGCGGATACTCCGAATCTCTTAAAGATCTATGTCCTGGATGCCAGCGGCAACGGAATTCCGGGTGTGGAGATCGATATTTCTAAACAGGACGGGAATTATTTCTCCTTCTTTACCGGTTTCTACCCGGAGATCGACCCTGGTTACGCTGATTATTTGATGGTGCCGCAGGAAACCTATCAGATCCGCGTGGGGGATGGCGGCGACCTGACCGGCGACTTGACTCCGGCCCAGTGTACTGATTCTTCTGGAAAATCCTACTGGGGTGGCCTGGAACTAAAATTCAAGCAAAAATAAATAACTCCCTGAGAAATCAGGGAGTTATAGTTTGTAGAAAAAAGAGATTATTGGGCGGGAACTTGCCAGTCGTTGCCGACCGTGATGATGATGTCTGCAGATGCATTGGCATCTGGGTGACTGACGATGCGGGTATTGGGGACCTGCATCAGTGATGCGATGTAACTGAGGCTGTAAGGGGTGGCGCCAGAAAGGGTAATGGTGGTGTAATCTGAGCTTTCACCGTTGCCTGTGCCTACCACATTGAAGCCCTTGGATTTCAAATATTCTGCTGTCGTGTCTGCCAACCCGCCAGAAAGAGTGCCGTTCAGCACTTGAATGCGGGCGTTTTCCTTCAAGGCCAGAGCCAATGAGTCACTGGTGCCGGTAACGATGGGTGCGGCTGCACTGCCCGAATCTGCAAACATCTGGTCGCGCAGAATCCGAACTTTATCAGGATAAGGAATCAAAACAGAATAGGCATAGCCATCTTTTGAAATGATCTGGTCCTCGGCCATGGTGTAATCAATGTTATAGGTCTTTAAATTGTCTTTCGGGATGCGAATGACAAGTGTGGCCAACTGCAATGCCTGATCGAGGCTCATGTTGGTTTTGATACCGTCTGAGAGCTCCTGATATAGCGAAGGGGCAGATCTGATCAATTTTGGAAGCATATCAAAACTGATGATGCGATTGCGAATTGAATTGACGATCTCAAGTTGGCGAGAGCCACGGCCAATATCACCCTGATCGTCACCGCAATCTTCACGGCAGCGGGCATAAGCCAATGCGTAACTGCCTGGCAAAGTGTATTTTCCGGGATCCAGGTAAAAGCGATTCCCATCGCCTTTCCAATCAGCCAGCATACGACTTTGAATATTTACGGTTACTCCGCCAATTTCATCGATGATCTTCACAAAGGAATCCAGGTTGACCTCAGCATAATAATTGATGCTGATTCCCAGGAACTGTTCCACAGTTTCAACGGCAAGGCCGGGGCCGCCACCCGGGAGGTTATTGATTTCACCTTTTGCATAAGCGGTGTTGATCTTATCGTAGCCAAAACCTTCGGGAATGTTCACCCAAAGATCGCGGCGGATGGACATGGCGCCGATGGTCTGAGAGAGCGGATCAATCGTGATCAGCATCATGGTATCGGTCAGTTTTTGGTTAAGATCGCGATTGGCTCGCTCAGTAGAGTAATCCAGACCCAGCAGCAAGATGTTGACCCTGCTTTTTCCGTCCCAGGCTTTTGCAGTGGTGGTATTTGTTTGCAGGCTAGTGCTGGGGGTAGAGGTAACCTGCGGGTTTACATCAGCAACAGGCGCACCAGGAAGGGAGGTCAATGTCCAACCCTTTACCAGATTGAAGATAAATCTGCCGCCAAAAAAGGCAAGCAAAAGTCCTACTGCAACAAAGGCTACCAACAACCCTTTGGTGAGGTTGTCCAGCCTTTGTTTTCGTTGGGGACGACGAGCCATTGAATAGTTTTTGTTCTGCGTCATTGGGGTTTTCACCCTCGCTTTTAAAAAGATTTGAATACCTGGAGATTGTTGCAAGATTGGTTCCAGGATATTCTGATTATATCAGGCTTGTAAGAGAGATTATTCCGGGCGTGGAGGAGGAACGGGCAGAGCACCTTCAGCGGTTTGCTGCCATTTTTCGCCCTCTGAGAGAAGCATGATGGGAATATCTTCAACGATCGGGTATTTTCGACCGCAATCCTGGCAAATGAGCCAGGAGTCTTTGATTAATACCAGGCGGCCTTCTTTTTCCCGTACACAGGCCGGGCATCTAAGTATTGCCAGTAAGTCCGGATTGACCATGTTTTCTCCAACAAAATATGACTAACCTACCAATTTTACCACCTAGTAAAGGCTCAAAATTGCAGATTAATTTCCAGAAGAAGAACTGGGAATGTTTTCTGTACCAGGACCATACTCAAAAACTGCCTGCCAGGGCTCATATTTGGTCGTGAAGTTATCGTTGTAAAGCACCTGTCCGCCGCGGGTAACCGTACGGTTGACCACCACCGTGGCACCATCTGCGGCATATTCCACCTGTTTGATCTTGCCAGTGGGCAGGTCAGGATTCTCGCGGTAAAGTGGATCGGCAGGCTCAATGATGTCGGTGGGGCCGGTGCTGCTCCAGTTGACTGAGCGTCCGTCACTGGTGGAATAGAACTTCCAGGTGAGGGTATCATTGGTAGGGCTGACGTAGGTTTCCATGAGCAGCCAATATGGTGTGTCATTGGTGAATTTGAAATCGACTATGGGAACAAATACGGTTGCGTCCAGGCCGGCCAACTTTTGGTCATGCCCGGAGGCGGTCTGCTCATAATAGCCCACCCGGTAGGCATGGGCGTTTCGCTCGTCGATCTCGTATCCCCCGAAGAAGGCCGTGCGGAAGAGCGTGGTGCTCACCTGGCAGACGCCGCCACCTACACCGGCGATGGTCTGATCGCCCACAATGATCAGTGCTTCGGCATAGCCATTATCCAGGCTGATGTTGCCGATGACATCCGACATAGAAAGTGTAGCGCCGGGTGCGATGAGCAAGCCATGAAAGCGGGCTGCCGCAATTTGAATATTGTGGACACGTTCGTCCGATGAGCCTCGGAAGTAAGAAGTGTAAGAAGACACCAATTGTGTGATGCCAAGCTCGGCACCTGTGGTAGTGTCTTTGATCTGTGGTTCAGTGACCGTGACAGCAAGGGTGGCAGAATGTTCCCCGTTGGCAATAGCCTGGTTGATGGCTTCCACGGAGGGATCGATCTGCAGGGCGCGCCCTTGTACGGCAGACTGAATGAGATTCAGCAGGTGGGTATCATCATTGAAGATAAAGCGCGCATTCTCTGCACTTTGGTCGATCTCCCCTTCCAGTGAATGTAAATAGGCTGCAGCCAGTGTTTTATTGATGCCGATCTGGAGGTCAGTATTGGCCCCATTCTGAACCTCTGTAAAGGCCAGTAACCGGGCCAGGTCTACTGGTTGGATTTGCCAACTGGGGTCTTTATCACCGGCGTCTGGGAGTATTAAGGTCAAGGGTTGGCTGAGGATGCTTTTTACAAGCTCACCCTGCTTCGAAACATCCAGCATTTTGGGTTGGTTTTCCTGAATGACCAGCGGCACGATGCCATCTCGCATTTGGGTCAATTGAGCTGAGATCGCGTTCAGGGAGGCCGCCAGGTCCAGAATGCGGCCGGGCTGACCCTGTGAGATGACCACCTGGGCATTTTGAACGCTGATACCGGCCTCTTTGATCGGTTGGTCAATGGTAGTGGAGAGATCGGTCAGATATTGCAGAGCAACCTTCTGATTAAAGATAAATATTGGACTGATCTCATACCCATAAAACGCCGCCTGGGTGAGATCTTCTAAACGTTTGATTACAGAACCATTTCTGCCAACTGCCATTGCGTTTTGGGCAGAACCGACGGTATCTAAATACACTCCCAATTGGTCAGGGGTCACCAGCCATGATTTTTCACCATCCTGGAGTAGAATATGTCCGCTCTGTGGAAAATCGTAGGAAGAACTAATGGCGAGTTGAGCCGCGGTGACATCCATGCCGGCCAGGGATCTGCCATTGAGAGAAACCCCCGGCAGAACTTTACCCGCGTAAAGCAGATTAATTCCCAGTGTCCAGCCAAGGGTAAAAACCAGAATCCCGGCCAGTGCCATAACAACAGCAGAAAGAATCTGGCGAAATAGTGTAGGTTTGCGATTATATGAAGGATTCATCATCTTCCGATTATATCATTTGGGCATTAATTGCATTGATAGAACGGAGAAAAGGCAGAAAAGGTTCCGATTTGACCAATTTTGAAAATTGGTCAAAAATACCCTTGACATGGTTCTTATAATGCATATAATTCTGACCTGTTCGACGCAACAAAGAAAGTTGATCTCGCCGGAAACGGAAGATCAGTAAAAACCCAATACCAGACTTCTAACAAGTAACTTTCTGGCGTTTTTGAAATAGATACCGATGTTTAGAAAAATGAAAAACATCGGTAATTTTATCCTCAAAAATACCCTTGACAAGTGAAAGCAGACCGAGTAAAATGATTGTCCCAAGTGCGTTGACGAAATCACTCAAAAAGTGAGATCTGAAAAATAGATAACGCGCGGGCACAGCGACTCGCGAGCAAATGAATATCGGCCGATGACAAAAATCATCGGCAATTTATTCGAAAGCCCTTGACAAGAATGAGAAAGAGCGAGTAAAATCTGGCCCTTGGAACTACACAGAACCTTAACAACTGAAAAGTGATAGGAAACAAACGATGCCCTGTCGTTTCAATGTAAAAATCCGTAAATCACATCCGCAAGGATGAAAAAATTATTACGGAGAGTTTGATCCTGGCTCAGGATGAACGCTGGCGGCGTGCTTAATACATGCAAGTCGAACGGAGATAGTAGCAATATTATCTTAGTGGCGAACGGGTGAGTAACGCGTTGGTGACCTGCCCCGAAGAGAGGGATAGCAGTTCGAAAGGACTGATAATACCCCATGTGGTTGTCGGTTTTAGAATCTGATAACTAAACGGCGAAAGTCGCTTCGGGAGGGGCCTGCGTCCCATCAGCTAGTTGGTAGGGTAATGGCCTACCAAGGCTATGACGGGTAGGGGACCTGAGAGGGTGGCCCCCCACAATGGAACTGAAACACGGTCCATACACCTACGGGTGGCAGCAGTAGGGAATATTGGTAATGTGCGAAAGCGCGAACCAGCAACGCCGCGTGCACGATGAAGGCCTTCGGGTCGTAAAGTGCTTTTAGAGAGGATGAGGAAGGACAGTACTTTCTGAATAAGCCTCGGCTAACTACGTGCCAGCAGCCGCGGTAAAACGTAGGAGGCAAGCGTTATCCGGATTTACTGGGCGTAAAGCGCATGCAGGTGGTTTTGTAAGTTGGATGTGAAAGCTCCTGGCTTAACTGGGAGAGGTCGTTCAAAACTACAAGACTTGAGATTGGTAGAGGAAGGTGGAATTCCGGGTGTAGTGGTGAAATGCGTAGATATCCGGAGGAACACCAGTGGCGAAAGCGGCCTTCTGGACCAATTCTGACACTCAGATGCGAAAGCTAAGGTAGCAAACGGGATTAGAGACCCCGGTAGTCTTAGCTGTAAACTATGTGAACTTGGCGTCGGTGGGTTCAAATCCATCGGTGCCGAAGCAAACGCGATAAGTTCACCGCCTGGGGACTACGGCCGCAAGGTTAAAACTCAAAGGAATTGACGGGGCCCCGCACAAGCAGCGGAGCGTGTGGTTTAATTCGATGCTACACGAAGAACCTTACCAGGGTTTGACATGCAAGTGGTAGGAAACCGAAAGGTGACCGACTCTTCGGAGAGCTTGCACAGGTGCTGCATGGCTGTCGTCAGCTCGTGTCGTGAGATGTTCGGTTAAGTCCGCTAACGAGCGCAACCCTCGCTGTGTGTTACAAGTGTCACACGGTACTGCCGGTCTTAAGCCGGAGGAAGGTGGGGATGACGTCAAGTCAGCATGGCCTTTATATCCTGGGCTACACACACGCTACAATGGCCAACACAATAGGTTGCTAAGCCGCGAGGTGGAGCCAATCCAAAAAAGTTGGTCTCAGTTCAGATTGTAGGCTGCAACTCGCCTGCATGAAGATGGAGTTGCTAGTAAACGCAGGTCAGCTATACTGCGTTGAATACGTTCCCGGGGCTTGTACACACCGCCCGTCACGTCATGGAAGTTGGCAACACCTGAAGCCGGTATCCTAACCGTAAGGAGGGAGCCGTCGAAGGTGGGGTCGATAACTGGGACGAAGTCGTAACAAGGTAGGTGTACCGGAAGGTGCGCCTGGATCACCTCCTTTCTATGGAGTTATGAACAACATCTTCGGATAGAGTTCTAACTTCTCTTTAGTCTCGGCGCGGTGCCGAGGCGATGAAACGATAAACAAACGTGTTTCCTATCACTTCTCAGTTGCTAAGAGTCTGCTTGAGGGCTTTTAGCTCAGTTGGTTAGAGCGCGCCTCTGATAAGGGCGAGGTCTCAGGTTCGAGTCCTGAAAGGCCCACCTGAACGACCCAGTTAGTCTGGGGATGTAGCTTAGTTGGGAGAGCGCCGCCTTTGCACGGCGGAGGTCAGGGGTTCGAATCCCCTCATCTCCACTGAGCAACAAATAAATGGAGAAGTTAGTGTCAAGATTGACGACCGAGTAACATAAAAAGGCAATGCCCGTACGGATCTTCAGGACCCGGCGGCGAGCCGGGTCGAACTGTCTCTTTACAAAATTAGCATCTGTTGAAGCCTGCTGAGCGCTTCTGACCTGAGTGAGAATCACTCAGCGCTTTTCAACAGCGCCTGACCATGAAGAATGTGTCAGCTGAACATTACCAATTGAATAGTATGTAGGCCAAGTCAAAACAACATAAATTGTTTTGCAAATTGAATAAATTTTTATTCGATACACAAAAAGTATCGAGTTCTCTGCATCATATGTGAGAAGCTACTAAGGGTTTATGGTGGATGCCTTGGCGCCAAGTGCCGATGAAGGACGTAGGTTATTGCGATAAGCTTCGGGAAGCCGTAAACAGGCGTTCGATCCGGAGATTTCCGAATGGGGAAACCCACCAGCGCGAACCGCTGGTATCATCCGCTGAACACATAGGCGGAATGAGGGGCACCTGGGGAACTGAAACATCTAAGTACCCAGAGGAAAAGAGAGTATTCCCCGAGTAGTGGCGAGCGAAAGGGGATCAGCCCAAACCACTGCAGCTTGCTGTAGTGGGGTTGTAGGGTCTGACATTGTGGAGTTACAAAGTTTTTCGTTAGTAGAATGGTGTGGGAAAGCCAACCAAAGAAGGTGACAGTCCTGTAAACGAAAACGAGAAACCTCCCGTCAGATACCTGAGTACTGCCGTGCACGCTAATACGGCAGGAATCCGGGGGGCCCACCCTCCAAGGCTAAATACACTTGGCGACCGATAGTGAACAAGTACCGTGAGGGAAAGGTGAAAAGTACCCCGTTGAGGGGAGTGAAATAGAACCTGAAACCGTAAACTTACAAGCAGTTGGAGGGCTAATGGCGGGTCGGTGCTCCGGTGAAAGCCGGGTGCGCGCCGCTATGCCTGACAGCGTGCCTCTTGGAGAATGAGCCTGCGAGTTAATTTCAGTGGCGAGGTTAAGAGAGAAACACTCGAAGCCGTAGCGAAAGCGAGTCTGAATAGGGCGTCTAGTCGCTGGAATTAGACCCGAAACCGGGTGAGCTACCCATGGACAGGGTGAAGCGAGTCTAATCACTCGTGGAGGCCCGAACCTACTAATGTTGCAAAATTAGGGGATGAACTGTGGGTAGAGGTGATATGCCAAACGAACTCGGAGATAGCTGGTTCTCCCCGAAATAACTTTTGGGTTAGCGCTACATGTTCAGTAACGGAGGTAGAGCACTGAATGGGTGCGGGGGCTTAGTGCTTACCAAACCCAATCAAACTCCGAATGCCGTTACTCTAGAGTGTAGCAGTCGGACTACGGGAGATGAGTTTCGTGGTCGAGAGGGAAACAGCCCAGATCAACAGCTAAGGTCCCTAAATTTACGCTGAGTGGGAAACGATGTGAGGTTACTTAAACAACCAGGAGGTTTGCTCAGAAGCAGCCACCCTTTAAAGAGTGCGTAATAGCTCCCTGGTCAAGTGATCTTGCGCGGAAAACTTAACGGGGCTAAGCGTAATACCGAAGCTTTGGGTCTCAGCTTTGCTGGGACGGTAGGGGAGCGTTCTGTTTGCAGTGAAGGTCGACCGTAAGGACGGCTGGAGCGGACAGAAGTGAGAATGCAGGCATGAGTAGCGTAAAACATGTGAGAACCATGTTCGCCGTATGTCCAAGGTTTCCGACGCCAGGTCATTCCGCGTCGGGTTAGTCGAGACCTTAGCCGAGGCTGAGAAGCGTAGGTGATGGACACCGGGTCAACATTCCCGGACCACTTGTGTGGAGCGATGGGAGGACGCAACGAGGTAGGCCAGCCCGCGATTGGTTGTGCGGGTGCACCAGACGTCAGACGTTGAGAGCTGTAGGTAAATCCGCAGTTTGAGTTGAGATCTGGTGGCGTGCCCTTGAGGTGGAAGTGAGCTAAGCCTTGTTGCCAAGAAAAGTCTCTAAGCGATGATACACGAGTGCTCGTACCGCAAACCGACACTGGTAGACGAGTAGAATATACTAAGGCGAACGGGAGAACCTTCGTTAAGGAATTAGGCAACATAGCCCCGTAACTTCGGGAGAAGGGGTGCCTCTTAATGTGAATGAATAATGAGCATAAAGAGGTCGCAGTGAAATGGTTCTAGTGACTGGTTAACAAAACCACAGGTCTCTGCAAAGCCGCAAGGCGATGTATAGGGGCTGACACCTGCCCAGTGCCGGAAGGTTAAAGGGAGAGGTTAGACGCAAGTCGAAGCTTTGAACTGAAGCCCCGGTGAACGGCGGCCGTAACTATAACGGTCCTAAGGTAGCGAAATTCCTTGTCGGGTAAGTTCCGACCCGCACGAACGGCGTAACAACTAGAACACTGTCTCAACGAGGGACCCGGCGAAATTGAAATGGCTGTGAAGATGCGGCCTACCCGCAGCAGGACAAAAAGACCCCGTGGAGCTTTACTGCATCTTGGCATTGAGTGTGGACAAGGTTTGTGGAGCAGAGGTGGGAGGCTGTGAAACTGGAGCGCTAGCTTCGGTGGAGCCACCGGTGAAATACCACCCTAAGCTTGTTTAGACCCTAACCCTATTCCATTATCGGGATAGGGGACCGTGCCAGGTGGGCAGTTTGACTGGGGCGGTCGCCTCCTAAAAGGTAACGGAGGCGCCCAAAGGTTCCCTCAGGCAGA
>JAYFNV010000029.1:0-2252 GCA_034933225.1 Anaerolineaceae bacterium
CCGAGAGATCACTCGCAAGCACAAAGACCGCGTCTGGGTCAGCGGAGTGTGTGACCCCTACCAACCCCAGGAAGGCAAGTACAAACTCACCCGCCAGTGCCTGGAGATTTTGGCCGAGCATCAATGGCCGGTCACCATCCAAACCCGCTCCCCCCTCGTCACCCGCGATATTGACATCCTTAAGCAGATGAGCCAACTGGAAGTCGGCTTCAGTATCGGTACTTCAGATGACAGCATGCGCAAGCTCTTTGAGCCCAACGCCCCCTCCATTCAATCCCGCCTGGATGCCCTCGCAAAACTTCACGGAGCCGGCCTTTACACCTTCGTGATGATCGCCCCCATCCTGCCCGGTGCCGAAGCCCTGCCAGAATTACTGGCTGGCAAAGTAGATAAGGTCATTCTGGACCGTATGAACTACAACCACTCCGATTGGGTCTACAAAAAGTACCACCTGGAGCAATTCCGTACAGACGAATACTTTGATGGCATGGTCACTACCCTGCACGCCCAATTGAGCCAAATGGAAGTTCCTTGCCAGCCTTAATACCCTTTGAAAATTAATAATTCCCATTGATTTGACACACATTCATCAAATCAATGGGAATTTATTAAATCCTCGTGAACCAAAAGTTAATCTCGAAGCTTTTGTTTTTTCGTAATAACGTCTTGCACCAGATCAGAGAGCATATCTTTCACCAATCCTGCTGCCACAGGATGAGAACCTAAATTCTGGGAAAGACGGAAAGTTGAGATAAACAATTCTCCTTTCCCTACCTTGATCTTTGCGGCCAATGCAACTGTGCGTTGGACCCAGCCAACCGTCATCCCGGCATATACAAGGTGAGCGAATGCATCCTGTCCTAACCCAAGGATCACATTGTCTGGTGTGAGTTCCGAGAAGTTAAGATCGAGTAACCCATATTCTGGAAGGGTTTGGAACAACGGATTCGGGCTGATCCAGCTAAATGTATTCACCCAATCCCCTTGCCACACAGTTCCCTGTCTAGGTTGAATATTTATCAATCCGAGAAAGGTTTGCTGTGCGTCATTTTTCTCAGCAAGCCATAATACTCGCCCGCCCTGCAGTAAAAACTGGCGTAAATCATCTGTTAGGGTGGTAACGAGAGCAACATCTGCTTCGGAAAGATCGTTGACCCACCTAAGCCCCAACAAATCAGCCACTTCTGGAAGATCAGGCGCGTAAACACTCAGGGCACCTTCAGTTTGGATTAATGACTTTACATGTGGGAAAAAAGAAAGTTCAAGCGCATTCTTTGTGAGAATTTGTCCATCTCCAGAAATGAGTCGGAATTCAAGTCGTGCTCTATCCGGTAGTTCAATAGAAGGCGCAAGGAATTCAATTTTTCCAAGCAAAGAGACATCATAGTTCTTGAGATCGGTGACACTTAATTCCCCTTGATACTTATTCTCATAGCCTACCAAATTCCATTCCACTCGGCAGTTGTCCAGATCGGTTTTGGAGTAATGCGATAAATAAAGATCAACGGAGCATTTCTCACCGCCCCAGTAAGCCACCCGCTGGTAATCTGGGATCAGCATATCATCGGAATTTATATCTTTCAGCCAGGGGAAGAACGCCTTGGGATTGCGGCACATATCCAGAAGGCCATTGCTCTCCCAATGAACATCGGTAAGCTCAGTGATCACATACCCGTTTATATTTCCTTCCAAACGCATCTTTTCAATTTGGTATTTCAAAGCGTTAAATTGCTGAACCTGGGTAGCAATGCAAAACTCACGCAACGTTTGAAAAGTCCGGTCTAAATGGAACGCCTTGAAACGGTTTTCAACCCCATGCGGATAAACGATGCCTTCTCCCCAATCAAAGCCGGTTTCAAACCACCAAGGTTCACCGCCATAATGAGCAAACAATTTATTCACATCCGGCAAGCCCCAATTTCCAAATTCTGAAACCACCAGGGGTTCATCGCCCTTCATCTTCACCTCAGGAGCAAACTCTTTTTCAGAGTCATTTTCCCATGGATTCTGAATAAATGATTTCCAGGAAGTATAGTTCTCATAAGGGTGAGCATAAGCCCAGTTAGGACGAGCTGCGAATGAATGAACCCAGCGATCCCAATTATTTTTGTGATCAGGGATAGCATAGTAATTATGAAAATCCAGAAGGTCTGTAATTACCTGGCTATTACCAGAGCAGGCAGAATTACCAACGATCAATCGATGTGAGTCCAGCTCTTTTAAGAAATGATACGCGTTTGCCAGCCAGGCAC